>JASGEU010000047.1:0-22264 GCA_047606065.1 Mobilitalea sp. | reverse complement strand
ATTGCGTATTTGGAGATGCAGCCCTTCATCGTCACTCTGGCAGGAATGTTCTTGGGGAGAGGATTAGTTGCACTGATTGAAGTGAATCAGATTCAAGTTAATAATTCTGGGTTTGAGAAGCTATCTGGTGCGCGAATACTGATACCTTTTCTGGGTGATATTAACAAGAAGGGTGTTTTTATTCAATCAAAGCTGGAATATGGTGTTATTGTCGCACTTATTATTGTCTGCTTGATGTACTTGCTGCTCAAAAAGACAAAGCTTGGACGCAGCTTTTATGCTGTGGGAGGAAATCCGCAAAGTGCGCTAATGCTAGGTATCAACGTTAGAAAAACTAGATTTTATGCTCATTTGCTTTGTGGCTTACTTGCAGGTATTGGCGGATTTCTATATCTTTTCCATACACGATCCGGCTCGGTACAACAGGCAACAGGTCTTGAAATGGATGCTATCGCTGCTTCTATTATTGGAGGAACATTGCTAACTGGTGGTGTAGGTAATATTTTCGGAACACTTTTTGGGGTATTAACAAGTGGAATTGTGTTATTGGTAGTTACAGCAATAGGTAGTCAGGACCCCTGGTGGCCACAGATCACACGTGCAGCAATGCTATGCTTTTTTATAGTACTTCAGAGTATCATTTGCTCGAGGAAGAAACCTAATAGACTGATTTAAAAAAGGAGTTGGATTTTATAGCTTAATCGAATAGAAAGAGCAGGAGGCAGAAGGACAATAATTGTCCAACATGCTTCCTGCTCTTTCTGTTTTTCACTGGTTATTTAGCAAATGCTTCGTGTTGTTTATGAAAGGGATACATAAATTGCACGTATTTACATAATAGGGAGGATATATGTCACATAATGTCGAAATTGGAATATGATAATAAGGAATAGTATTGTTTTTATACTATTGAAACTATATTCAAAGTGAGGTGATTGTATGAGCTATAGCAGAAGTGACAGAGGGCATAGTTATTATGGTTCAGGAGGTAGTAGCAGGTCCAATGCCAGCAGATCCCATAGTAGGTCGAGAAGCCGATCACGTTCGAAATCGAACGACAGCTCAAGATCAAGGAGCCGGTCAAGATCAAGAAGCAGATCCTCTTCCAGGTCAAGAAGCAGGAGTAACAGCAGATATTAGTTAATCATGTGATGCCTATGAGCTTTTCAATAATAAATATGTTTAATAAAGATAAATATTACTTAGAGAACGATCAAATAGCCGGGTATGCAATTAAGGAAATGTTAGGGGAAGGACAGTATGGAATTGTATACCTGGCTGCAGATAAAGATAATAATAAATACGTGATAAAACAATTAAAGAAGAAAATCTCAAAGAGGAACAGTAATAAACTATTTTATGAAGAAATGACATTAAAGAGGTTACATCACACTTACTTTCCCAAATTCATTGCAAATTATAAGGATGACTACAGCGAAGGCTATATACTGGAGTATATAGAAGGCGAAGTATTTGAAGATATTGTTCGTCAGGAAGGCTATCAATTCAAAAGAGATGAAATATACGGAATTTGTGAGCAATTATTGGATATAGCTGAAGTCTTACACAGTCGCAACATTGTTCATCGTGATATTCGATTGCCAAATATCATAAGAAAAGAGAATAAGGAGCTTTCGCTGATTGATTTTGGTCTTGCAAGAATTATGGATACGGAGCACAATACACAGGATATAGATTACTGGTATATCGGTGATTTTTTAATACATCTTTACTACACAACCTATAAAAATACGAGTCGGTTTGATCGACCATGGTATAAAGAACTTAACTTAACTACAGAGGAAAAAGAATTTCTGTTGAGACTTATGGGGATTGAAAAAATCTATCAAAGTATTCCTGAAATCAGACAACAGCTGAACTTAATTAAATATAGAATTTGAAAAGAAGAGCCATGTGATTTTAATTTAATTTGAAATCACATGGCAACTTTTTTTAATTCCGGGATAACATAGATAATGTAAGTATATCAAAGGTATATCCTTATAGTATTTGCAAACCATACAAATTAAGTGTTGTTAAGTAAATAATTTAAGCTATCATGATAAAAAGTCATGGAGGAGAAGATTCATGAGAAATATCGAAGAAATAATAAAAATGCATGAGGATAGCTTTCGAGCAAATATATTCACAAGGGTGCCCTTTCGGATGGTCGGACTAATTGATGTAGATATTCGTTATTATTATGGTATAGAAAGGGTCGTTTTAGCTTACTATAGATCCTCAGGTACCAATAGTGGCAAGATAAACGGATTGTGGTATCCTATCGTTGGTATAAAATTATATACAGGTAATTTCACAGAGTTTACAAATTATATTAATTATGTACTTACAGAGTCAACGAAAGATGGATATGCAGATGAAGGATGGCTTGCAAAATCGCTCTTTTTTAGACGTGGTAGCGGGGAAAGGACAGTTGACACCAGGGAGGAAGATCAATTAAGAGGGTTTTCCTGGGGAGTTCATAAGGAGAAGCTTTTGTCGATAGGAAAGCGGTTAGGCAATCTCTATGAGCAGCATAGTTATTTGACAATCAGTGATATGGACTCAGAGTATATTGACCATTCCTTAACCTTAAATAAAGTTTTATTTGACAACCTACATACCCAAAGGGAAAATTACGAACGTTTTATCTATGATATCTATGAAGAAACAAAGCACTAAAAAACACGCTTTAAAAGCGTGTTTTTATATGTTTATTTTTATATGAAAATAATGTGTTAATGAGTACACATTTTATTTGCTTCTTCTACGAAAGAATCTTGACTTTTGTTTTGACATCATGGAGTGATAAAAATCTTCGCAATATTCATATTTCTCAGAAGCAATCAAACTTGAAGGAACTATAGTTTCATATTTATTTGTATCTAAGAATAAATTTGTGCTGCCAATATACATAAAGTATTCTCCTTCCTATCTATAAAATATATCAAATATTCTTTATTACAATTAAATTATATGTGTAAATTGATTTTTTGTATATAATCTGGTAATCTAAATATATACATAATATTTGTGCTGGCGATACAAATAAAATCTATGACAATATATATTCTAGGTTAAGTCTCTAGTAGGCGGAAGGTTGTGTGCTATGGCGGTACGTTATTGGGAACTATATGAAGAAACAAAAAATCAATTTCAGCTTAAAATAATAGCTGGGAAAGCTGGTATGGATACCGTAGTAAGCTGGGTACATATGCTGGAGGATGAAACGATTGTATCCAGATTTCATGGAGAGGAATTGACCATCACTACAGGTATGAAAGCAGTTCAGCCAGGTTGGCTGTTGAAGCTGGTTCAGGAAATGGCGAAGGAAGAATGTGCAGGTATTATTATTAACACAGGAATGTATTTAAAAGTTATACCGGAAGAAGTCATTGAATGGTGTGAGGCAAATAATTTTCCTTTACTAGAAATGCCCTGGGAAATATCTATAACCGAGTTAATTCAAGCTTATTGTATGCGAATTATTGGGCAGAACCAAATGGAAAAAAACATAGGTAATACATTTCGAGAGATCATTCATGGGCGTTATGCATTGGAAGATATCAAGCAGGTATTAGGAGAACGATATGATATAGAAGGAAATTTCCAGGTTTTTTGCATCTATGTTAAAAAAACAATTGGGGAAGAATTAAATTATAACCAAGCTATCATAAAGCTGGAAAACTTATTTGGTATCTGGAAGGGCAATGATAAAATTAATACTTCCTATGGACTTATTCGAATGGAAGATTTTCTTGTGCTGATTCTTAATAAAAGAAAGGACAAACAATACAAGGAATTACCAAATCTGATCAAACAAAGCTTTTCTTATTTTGTGAAAGAAAAGAATTTTCATATGGGTATTGGACCAAGTATAAATCATATTGAAAATCTTGCTATTAGCTACAAACGAGCAAGAACTGCAATGAGGATGTCAATTGGAACAGGGAAAGAAATAATACATTTTGAAGAAATGGGTTTCTTTAAAATTCTTTTTTCAATTGATGATATGGATATTCTCTCAAGTTATGCCAATGATATTTTGGGGGTACTGGAAGACTATGATAAAGGTCATGGCAGTAGTTATGTTAATACCTTAAGAAGTTATTTAAAGAATGATCGCAGTCTTATGCGTGTTGCAGAAGAAACTTTTACTCACAGGAATACAGTGAATTATCGTATTCAAAATATAAAACGTATCTTGAATAGTGAACTAGATAATACAGAAGAACTATTTTCTTATCAGGTTGCTTTTTACATTAGAGATATGAATAAAAAAGGATTGTGAAACGTGCGCTGATATAACTACTGACCATAAAAAGTAGCTAAAGTACAAATAATATAGTTTCCGTTTATTATGTTATTTTGCAACATCTTATATAATAAAAACATAATTAAACACATGGGAGGTAGTAAAAATGAATAAACAAATTCAAAGACTTCTGTCTATCGTATTAATGCTGACATTTCTCGTTGTAGTCATAACTGGATGTAGTAAGCCAAAGGAATCGTCAGATGGTAAGGACAAGGGTAACAATGATAAGGATTCTTCTGTTGATAAACCAGTTGATCCAGAGGAAAAAATTACATTAACCTTTTGGCATACCTATGGTGACGGAGAGGAAGCACAGTTAAAAGATGTGGTTATACCGATGTGGCAGGAGATGTATCCAAACATAACGATTGAAGCAGTTCGACAAGATAGTGGACAATTCCATCAAATGATGGTGACTGCGTTTGGTACGGGTCAGACACCAGATGTTGCAAGAATTGATATCGTTAATACTGCCGCTTATGCGGAGGTAGGAGGTATCGCAGCACTTGACGATTTTGAAGGCTTTAATGAGGTAAAGGATAGCTTTTTGGAAGGACCTTTATCAACTAATTTATATCAGGACCACTATTATGGGCTACCGCTGGATACAAATACAAAGGCAGCTGTGGTTAATTTAAAAGCCATGGAAGCTATTGGCTTAAATGAAGTGCCAGCTACAATGGAGGAGTTCCTTGAGGCAGCCAAGAAGTCAGAAGCGCCATTATTAAATGTATCGGGAGTTGGCGACTGGGATCTATATCCCTACTTCTGGTTATTTGGTGGTACATTAACCGATGAAGGATTTACTAAGGCAACTGGATATCTGGATAGCCAAGCAAGTGTTGATGCCATTAACAAACTCCTTGAACTACAAAAGAATAAGATATTTACCATTCGTGATGTTGATGGGTCAGTGGATGCCTGGGACGGAATTCGAACAGGAGAGTATGCTATGTTCTTTGAGGGACCTTGGTTCTTTGGTTCCTATGAAGAAAATCTGGAACAGGGAATAGTTCCTGCAGTAATACCATCCTATAATGGTAGAAGTGCCTCAGTTGTGGGTGGTGAGAACTTAGCTGTTTTTGAGGCATCTGAACATAAACAAGCAGCTTTTGATTTTGCAAAGTTTATGACCTCAGAAAAAGTACAGCTTGCAATGTTAGAAGTGGGTCAAATTCCTGTACTAAAGAATTTAGTTACAAATTCAAAAGTAACGGAAAATCCAGTATGGTCAGTGTATATGAAACAATTAGAATCAGCCAGTGCAAGAATTCCGTCTCCAAATCATACAGCAATCGGTGAAACATGGAGCAATGCAATGATGAACATTTTCGCTAACAAGGCTGATGTTCAAACGGAGCTTCAGAATGCAGCAGCACTAATTGATGCAGAATTAGCGAAATAATAAAAAAGTAAATTGCATAGATGCAACCAGATTGCCGCAATGTTTGTTTTGATTGCGGCAATCCTCATAAAGGGGTGAAAATTGTGTCAGAAATTAATAGAAGTATAAGAAAACGCAATACAAAGCTGGGATTAAATAATTTGAAAACTGCCCTGCCCTTCATACTTCCGGGCCTCATTTTAGTTAGTATTTTCGTTTTATACCCCATGATTTTTACAATTCGAATATCGTTTTCGGAATATCAAATTGTAAATAGAGAAATCACATGGAAGGGCTTAGATAATTTTATCGCTATCTTTAGCGACCAAAACAACAAGTTTTGGTATGCTTTGCGTAATAACTTTCTCTATGCCATTATTACAGTACCTTGCATTATATTTCTAGGGATGTTGTTTTCCTTTTTGATTAACAATTTGAAGAAAGGCAAAACCCTTTTTAAGGTCGGCTTTTATCTACCGGTTATTACCTCCTGGGTAATTGTAGGATTGGTTTTTCAATATATGTTTAATAGCAGTAACCGGGGTCTGATCAACTATATTCTTGTAGATGTTTTACATCTGACTGAGAATTATATACCGTGGCTCTTAAGAGAATGGACGGGTAATTTTGCTATTTGGATTATGGGGATTTGGAAGAATACCGGATGGGCAATGTTAATCTATATGGCAGCTTTGCAGGGGATTTCTAAGGAATTATATGAAGCGGCTTCCTTGGATGGGGCCTCTTCCTGGCAAAAGTTCCGTAAAATCGTAATCCCATTGCTAAAACCTACCACCTTTTACGTGCTCGTTAACATGATCATTGGATCCTTTAATGTGTTCATTCAGGTTATGTTATTAACTTCAGGAAATCCAAATGGTAAAACTTCTGTTTTACAATATTTATTATACAACAGAGCCTTTAATCAATTTGAATTTGGAGAGGCCTCTGCAATCGGAATGATTACCTCTATCACAATTCTTCTAGTAACAATCTTATTAAATAAGGGATTTAAGCTGGATAGAGCTGATAAGGAGGAGATGTCATGAGAAAACATAAAAGTAAAAAAATATCTGAGTGGATTGGACAGCTTTCAATTGGACTATTGCTCTTAGCTGCGTTGGCAGTATTCTCCTTACCATATTTATTTATGATATCCAACTCCTTTGAGCAGTTTAGTTTTTCTTTACCCTATCCACCAAGAATTATACCTAAACAAATTATTTTTGATGCCTATGAATATATACTGCAATTGGATATTTTCACTGCAGCATTTCGAAATAGCGTTGTTAATACAGTATTAACCGTAGCTTTTCAGGTGGTAATTGCAACATTATCCGCATATGGATTTGCTCGTATTAAGTTTCCAGGAAGAGAAATGCTATTTAAACTATATCTCTTTACGCTTATGGTACCTGGATTTTTAAATATCATACCTCAATTTATTACTTTGAGTAACATTAAGCTGCCAATAGAGGGTCTTGCTACTGGTTTAGTTGGAACAAGATCAGGATTAATTCTAATTTATGTGGCTACTGGAGTCTGCGGGTATACCTTCTTTCTGCGAGGATTCTTTAAAGGGCTTCCGGATGCACTTGCAGAATCTGTTATTATCGATGGAGGTACCCATCGAACCATATTTACGAAAATAATGCTTCCTCTGTCAAAGCCAGCCATTGGAACCATGACCTTATTTGCTCTACAGGGAATTTGGGAGGAGTATTTTACTGCAAAGGTATTACTGGGATCAAATGAAGCAATGATTACACTTCCTATGTTGCTGCAAAGGCTGAATGGACAGCATGCTACCCGGTGGGAATGGGTTTTTGCTGCGTCAATTATTACACAAATACCGGTTATTCTCTTATTCATATTCTTTCAAAAGAAAGCGGTGGTCGGAGGATTAGCGGAGGGCTCGATCAAAGAATAAAGCTAAAAAGAATGGAGGCTTACCTAAAACATGAACTACTTAACCAAAGTTGACTGTTATCCGGAAAAGGCACAGTATTTTGAGGATGAAACTGTAGCTATCTTGCTGGAGGCGGAGGCTACTGATCATATTACATCTCTAGAAATTAAGGTTACAGAACTGGAAAAGATTATACTTGAACAAAGGGTGGAAGCTTCTGAATTTGAGAAGGAACTAATTTTTTATCGATTACTCTTAAAACTGCCCAGGGGTAATTACGGGATTGATGTGGTAGTTGCAGACAAAGAGCAGAATAATTATAGAGTATTACATACAGCATTTGATATTGCCAATCCAAGTGATTATCAAATTCGATATGGATTTTTATCTGACTTTTCCCCAGAGGAGAAGGAGGATACCACGGATATCTTAAGTGCAAAGAAACTTCATTTAAACACACTTCAGTTCTATGACTGGATGTACCGTCATGACAATTTGGTATCCTTGGAAGAGGAATACTTAGAACCTCTCGGTCGTAAGATATCCTTACAAACAATTAAAAATAAAGTGAATGCCTGTAAAGATAATGGAATCAGGCCATTTGCGTATGGAGCAGTTTATGCTGCCAGCAAAGAGGCATATGAGAAAAATCCTTCTTGGGCGGTTTTTAAGAAAAATGGTGAACCTTTGTATTTTGCAGATTGGCTGACTTTTATGAATACCACAGAAGGAACCCCTTGGTATCATCATATTATTAAGGAGTATGTACGTGCTGTAAAGGAACTTGGCTTTCAAGGAATACATATGGATACCTATGGTTTTCCTAAGTTCGTATGGGACGATAAGAAGGAACGTTTATCCTTGGCAGAAACCTTTCCTGGTATGATAGAACAAGCTAAAAAATCAGTAAAAGAAGTGGATTCCAATGCAGGAGTTATCTTTAATGCAGTAAACAACTGGCCGGTAGAGTATATAGCAGGTACGGGACAGGATGCAGTTTACATAGAAGTATGGCCTCCACATGTAACCTATCATCACCTTTATACCTTGATAAGAGAGGCGAAATACCTTGGCGGCAAACAAGTAATTCTGGCAGCATATATGGAAGCTTTCAAAAATAAGACAAATGAGGAAGATATACTGGCTGCGCAAACCTCCTTACTACTTGCTAATGCAGTTATTTTAGCTTCAGGTGGAACACAGTTGGTATACGGCGAAACGAATGGAATTCTATGTGACAGCTACTATGTGAATTATGCAACCCTGAAAGAAAATTTCCTGCCAACTATACGAGCGTATTGCGATTTTACGGTTCGCTATGCTAAACTATTGTTTGAGTCAAATGCAATGGATATCTCCATGACAGCAGCAAACGGAATTAATGAGGATATCAAATTGACAGTTGCAGAGCGTCCAGAGATTATGTTTTCCTCTTGCGGTGAACCGGGAAAAGTCTGGTCTCTCATTAAAGAAACCAGCAAATACACAATCCTACAGCTAATTAATTTAACGAATGTGAATGAATATTGGAATCAACCAAAATATGAGCAACCAGAGAAAATTCATAGAATTAAAATAGATTTATTGATGGATGCAGAGATTGAAGGTGTGTTCTATGCAACGCCGGATAGCAGTATAGCCGCGAATAAAATCGAATATACTTTGGTGGAGAAAGAAAATGGTCAGCACATCATATTCGAAGTACCCTCATTAATTATTTGGGATTTGATATGGATTGAAATAAAATAGGGAAGGTGAAGCCGGATGTTATTTTCTTATAATACGGATTTATTACCCAAGGTAAGAATGATTGGGAAAATTAATTATGTGAAGCCATGGATTCATTTTGCCAGAACGTCAAATGAATTTATTCTCTATATCATTCGTGACGGGGATATTTATCTGGAGGAGAATAATATTCGGTATCATTTAAAGAAAGGGGACTTTTTTCTTTTGGAGCCGGGATTATATCACCAGGGTTATAAAATGGCTCCCTGTAGTTATTATTATGTGCATTTTAAACATGCTGATTTAACTGCAATAGAAAAAGCAAAAGAACAACAGGCTATTACCGATGTATTAGAAAAGAGAAAAACCTCTCTGCTTAGCTATAATCTTGAGGAAGCAGATCCAACAGATCCATATACAATCTTTCAAAAACATGAAAACATCCTCGATTATCAAGATAATAAGGGGATTCTTAATTTGGCAGTTAGTATCTATAATCGGCGTGAGGAACACTATAAAAGGCAAGCCTCTGTGGAATTGCACAGGTATCTGCTTAATGTGGCACATGGATTTGTAATTGGACAAAACGCAGTAGTTACTGGAAAGACGGTTAAAAAGTCAGAGGTAAAGGTAGATGAGATACTGAATTATTTGAATAGTAGTTATATGAATAAAATATCAAGTGTTATGATTGAGGATCGTTTTGAGGTTAATTTTGATTATATTAATCGGATTTTTTTGGAACGCACTGGGAATACCATATTTCACTATTTAAATTCGATCCGTATTAGTCATGCTAAAGAATTGATTTGCACTACAAATCTAAAATTTAGTGAGATTGCCTATTTGACTGGGATAGAAGATAATTATTATTTTACCAGAATATTTAAGAAGTTTTGTGGCATGACGCCAACACAGTATTATAAACTTTCTAAAAGTGAAATGAGGAATGATTAATGTTAGTAAATCGTAAGAGTGATTGTCAAGAAGGCATAGCGACAGACAAATGGTGGAAGAAAGCGGTCATATATCAGATTTACCCAAAAAGTTTTCAAGATAGTAATGCGGATGGAATTGGAGATATCAAGGGAATCATCTCCAGACTTGATTATTTGCAAGAGCTGGGTATTAATGCTATCTGGTTATCACCGATGTATCGGTCTCCACAGGATGATAATGGCTATGATATTTCGGATTACCAGGACATAGATCCTATGTTTGGTACCTTGGAGGATATGGAAAGCCTTATTGTTGAGGCGAAAAAAAGAGAGATTAGCATCATTATGGACTTGGTTTTAAATCATACCTCTGATGAACATTCCTGGTTTATGGAAGCGAAAAAGAGCAAGGATAATCCATATCATGATTATTATGTATGGAGCGATGGCGTAGAGGGAGAACTGCCCAATGATATGCTTGCATGCTTTGGAGGATCTGCGTGGGAATGGGTACCCGAGTTGAAACAGTATTATTTTCATCAGTTTTCCGTTAAACAACCAGACCTCAATTGGGATAATCCAAAGGTACGCCGTGAAATCTACGATATGATACTTTGGTGGATGGGAAAGGGTGTGGAAGGCTTTCGCCTGGATGTAATTGATCAGATAGCCAAGGAGCCGGCAAAGAAAATTACAATCAATG
Source organism: Mobilitalea sp. (assembly GCA_047606065.1). Lineage (GTDB taxonomy): Bacteria > Bacillota > Clostridia > Lachnospirales > Lachnospiraceae > Mobilitalea. The sequence goes on along the minus strand of JASGEU010000047.1, from coordinate 11,284 downwards.
GACCTAAATTACATGATTATATTAGAGAATTATCCCAGGAGACCTTTTCTAAGGGAGATTTAATTACAGTTGGAGAAGCCTGGGGTGCAAATCCAGAGCTAGCTAAATTATATAGTAACCCTGATGGCAGTGAATTCTCTATGGTATTTCAGTTTGAGCATATTGGACTGGATCAGCAGGAGGGTAAATCTAAATGGGACTTGGCACCTTTGGATTTTATAAAACTAAAGAATATTTTAGCTAAGTGGCAGAAAGAGATGTATAAAGCTGGTTGGAACAGTTTATTCTGGAATAACCACGATTTACCGAGAATTGTTTCACGCTGGGGCAATGATAAAGAGTACCGTCAAGAATCTGCCAAAATGTTAGCTACAATGCTTCATGGTATGCAGGGTACTCCATATATTTATCAAGGGGAAGAGCTGGGTATGACCAACGTACAGTATAAGATAGGAGAGTATCGTGATATTGAAATACTGAATTTATACAAGGAGCGACTTGCAGCAGGTTATAAACCAGAGGAAATCATGACGTCCATCTATGCAAAGGGACGTGATAATGCAAGAACTCCAATGCAATGGGATAATAGTGAACAAGCTGGATTTAGCCAGGGAACACCTTGGATTAAAGTGAATCCCAATTATACTGCAATCAATGCGAAAGCTCAAATAGAAGATGACAACTCTATTTTTCAATACTATAAAAGCTTAATTCAATTAAGAAAAACCCACGAAGTTTTAAGTAAAGGTGATTTTGAATTATTACTGGAAGATCATCCTGATTTATTTGTTTATACAAGGTCCTTTGAGAATACGATATTGTTAGTAGTTGCTAATTTTCATTCCTTCCAGGTACCTTTTACGATTCCTAATATAAAAGGTACGAAAGAGTGCCTTATCAGTAATTATAGCTTACAGGAGGAAGGCTATCTACAGCCATATGAGGCAGCTATGTATTTATTTCGCTAGGATAGGAGTAAAGAATAAACATTGGGATATTTCAAAGGATTTACAGGGCAAATTCACAGGATTTTTGTTGACATTGTTTGGAATTCGAGGTAGAATCAAAAAGAAGTAGGAAAATTATATTAATAGTTTTTTCTACAGATTAAAAGGAATTGATATGGTCGATTCGAAAGGAGTTGTTAGTTAAATGGCAAGATTAAATAATGAGGTAACATTAATCTAACTGAATAACAGCAAGGACACAATGTATACAAGTACAGTACTGATAAGTACAAGATTACTATAAGTATATGATTTCTATACGATATGATTTCTATATGTATTAGATTTCTATATTTCATGATGTGAATATGTACTTGATATAGATATGTATATGTGTGACTACCTTGCACCTTCTTCGAGCAACCTGAATCGTGATAATGAATAATTATAGCACGCCTTGGTGGCGTGCTTTTTATATGCTCATTTTCACGTGATAAAAATGTGTTTATTTACGCGTAAATAAGTGAAATATTAACCAAGCGAGGCTGGGTTATATATGAGCTTACCCGTGTTAACCGCAGGTGATTCGTTATCTGCGGTATTTTTATACCCAAAATTAGGTATTGATATAGGGAAATAATGATCAGTTGAACTATTGGCACTGGAATTGAAGTGTGGTATATGCAAAATGCGAAGAAGGTAAACGACAAGCCTATATGGCTATAAGATATGTAAAATATGGAACAGAAAACAGTATGGAAGGAAATAAGGAATGATTATTAAAGATTATGGATGGAATGAATTCTTTGAAAAGGAATGGAATAAGTACTCTATGGAAGAAGGCTTACTGGTTGGCAGGATTATTGCTGATTATGGACAGAAAATTCGTGTGATTACTGAGAATGGGGAACTTGAGGTAAGCAGATCTTTATCTAAGTATGGTGAAGGTATGCTATTAGCAGTAGGAGACTGGGTGGTTTTACAATATGCCCAGGAGACTAATGCCTATTATATTCGTACAGTACTGACAAGAAAAACCAAGTTTTCACGAACAGCAGCAGGGATTGAGTTAAAGGAGCAGATTGTGGCCTCCAATGTAGATTTTGTATTTTTAATCCAGTCACTCAATAAGGATTTTAGTATGAGAAGGTTAGAACGATATATGATTACTGCCTGGGAAAGTGGTGCTATGCCAGTTGTCGTTTTAACAAAGGCAGATTGTTGTGACAATGTGGAGGAGAAAATCGCGACGGTATATACCACTGTTCCAGGGGTGGAAGTATATGCGGTTAGTTGTCTTACAGGAGAAGGAATCCCAGAGATTCTTAAGTATCTAGCTCCCGGTAAAACCATAGCACTGCTTGGTTCCTCGGGAGTGGGAAAATCAACTCTGTTGAATTATCTAGCGGGCAGGGAGCTTCTTAAAACAGGAGAAATTCGTGAATATGATGACAAGGGAAAGCATACAACGACTCATAGAGAGCTGTTTCTTCTGCCAGAAGGCGGGTTAATCCTTGATACACCGGGAATGCGCTCCTTGTCTCTATGGGAAGCGGATACGGGTATGGAGGTTATGTTTGGCGATATAGAGGAGTTGGCAACCCAGTGCCGATTTGCAGATTGTGAGCATGAGAATGAACCTGGCTGCGCCATCAGGGCAGCTGTGAGTAACGGCACTCTGGAAAGAAGACGGTGGGAAAACTGGTTGAAGCTGCAGAAGGAAATGGTTAATTTTGAACATCGTAGAAAGATGAAGCAAAAACTGAAAGAAAAACAGTGGTTAAAGCAAATGACAAGCAGCAAAGACAATAGACAGAGTGTCAAAGCCGGAATAAAAAATATGGATAGGGACTAGGCATAAACTTACTGCTTAGATAATTCTTTTATTATGCATAAGACCGTTCATTTTTATGATCTCTCAAGGTAACAGGAAGATGAACGGTCTTTTTTTATGAAATATTATTGAGCATTGGTGTCTATAACATAGAAGAAAATTATGTGATTATCCTTAATATGACACACTGATGTCATATTAAAAGGTGTATAATAATACTTAAAGGATATTAAGGAGGGTTTAGATGCATTTTGTAGACGCAAAAGAGATATTATCTGCGCAGAATGGAATGAACATATATAGAGGCTGTACCCATGGCTGTATTTATTGCGACAGTCGTAGTCGATGTTATAATTTTACCCATGAGTTTGAAGATATTGAGGTTAAGCAGAATGCACCGGAACTTTTGGAGAAACGGTTACGGTCCAAAAGGAAAAAATGTATGATTGGTACAGGTGCCATGTGCGACCCTTATATGCATTGTGAAGAAAAATTGCAGTTGACAAGAAAGTGTCTGGAAATCATTGAGCAATATGAATTTGGACTGGCTATACAGACAAAATCCAGTCGGATACTTCGGGATTTAGATTTATTAAAAAGTATTAATAAGAAATCAAAATGTGTAGTACAAATGACACTGACCACTTATGATGAAGACTTATGTAAAGTCTTAGAACCAAGAGTTTCTTCTACAAAGGAAAGATTTGAAGTCCTGGAGATTCTTCGTGACAATAATATTCCCACTGTTGCGTGGCTAAGTCCTATTTTACCCTTTATAAACGATACGAAGGAGAATATGGAAGGGATACTGGAGTATTGTGTGAAAGCAAAGGTCTATGGAATTATTAATTTCAATATGGGATTAACACTAAGAGAGGGTGACCGTGAGTATTATTACGAGGCACTTGATCGCCATTTCCCAGGTATGAAACAAAGGTATCACCAGAAGTATGGATATGCCTATGAGCTACTAAGTGACAATAACAGCGAGTTAATGAAGATTTTTCATAGGACTTGTAGAGAACATGGAATAGTAAGTAATACAGAGGAGGTGTTCACCTATCTGCATCACTTTCCGGAGTCTGATAAGTATGAACAACTGATGTTATTTTGATATAGGCAGGCAAAACTGGTGGATAGTAACGGCGTGGGAGATAATTTCTTTTCTGGATTTCTTTATGCTTATAGTAAGGGATATCCGGTTCAAAGATGTTTGGAATATGGGACGATCTCAGCTGGCTTATGTATTAATTCAAGGAGTATAGTGATCCCATATTTAGCCCCGAAGTTCTTGAACTTGAACATAAAAAATATGATAGATAGGAGACTATAAATGACAAAAATAGAGTTATTAAAAACTAGACTTATGGAGATTGCAAGTTCTATACAAAAAAGTGGACATGCCCAAGCTTTATTAGCACTGGGGTCCTGCGGCGGGGATCAGGAAAAGATGGATGACCAATCGGATTTAGATTTCTTTGTAATTGCAGAACCCGGATATAAAATGCGTTATATTGATAATCTTGATTGGTTAAATGCAATTTCTCCGGCAGGATTTTACTTTCGTAATACGGTGGATGGATACAAGTATTTCTATAAGGATGGCGTATACTGTGAGTTTGCAGTTTTTGAAGAAAGCGAACTGAAAAATATGGACTTATCAAATGGATCGATTGTATGGAAAGACGACTGCTTTGACGAGTCACAAGTACATTTTAATTGTTCTATACAACCTGTAAAAGGGGCGGAGCAAGACTGGATGCTGGGAGAGCTGCTGACAAATTTGTATGTTGGATTATGCAGATTTCGAAGAGGAGAAAAGCTTTCTGCTTATAAATTTGTTCAAAACTATGCGGTTGATCAGCTGCTTCAAATACTGCGGACACAAAATCCTCAATCTTATAATCAGGCAGATAGATTTGATCCGGCTAGAAGAATTGAAGCAACCAATATTATAGACGAAGATCAATTGGCAGCATTCATTCAGGGTTATGACAGAACACCACAGTCAGCATTAGAAATTTTGCGATTTGTGGAGGCTAAATATGATGTAAATGAATTTATAAAACTTAAAATTGAGGAACTTGTAATGGAATAAATACGTGGTTCAATAAAATTCATAAGTTTATGGGTATTTAAAGTAAATTGCTGGATAAAAATGTTGAAATTTATTAACAGAGTGGTAAACTGATTCTATTAGTGAGGGGAGAACTTACCCACTTTGAGGTAATGAGTAATGAACTAAAGGATCTGGTCTTTTTAAGAACTAAGAATTGTGACGGTTGCGGAGGATGTATGCAGTTGGATAAAACAGGTATGGGAACGCCAATTGCTTTGAAGCTGGAATACAACGGTAATAAGGCGAATAAATGTCCTATGTTTTCTAATTTGACCTGGAGGTATATTGACATGAGAGAAGTTAAACGAATAAGAGAACTCTTTGATTTCGCTGAAACTGTTTTACAATTTAAATAATAACTTTATTTTACGAAGGTAGGGAGGCATATATGTTAATTGATATTCACGCTCATGCGGCCGGTGATTACGGCACAGTTAATTCCTTGAAAGATATGGCTGAAAAGTACAATTTGGAGAAGATTGTTTTATGCACAAGTCCAAAGAACATGCAAAACCTTAAAAAACCACCAAATATGCCCATTAAACAGAATCCAGATAGTATTTATAAGATGAATCGGATGAACCGACTGGCTTATAAGCATTTTTTTAAGGATAATGGGGATGGCAATCAATATGTTTACGAATTAAAAAAGCAGTTGCCTGAGCTGGTAATTCAGTTTCTATGGGTAAATCCACTGAATAATGAGGACATGAATCGTCTGGAAAGCACGATCCGTACATATCAACCCAAGGGAATTAAACTCCATCAGGCATGGAATTCCTTCAAAATTGATGGGAAAGAATTTAAAAAGCTGGTGGACATTGCTATGCTTCATAATCTGCCGGTGTTCATTCATATATATTCAAAAAAAGAAGTGCTAAGTCTGCTTCGCTTTATAAAGGAAAACCCAGCAGCCGTATTTATTATCGGACATTTAACAGGTGTCGATCTTTTTAGTGAAAGTGGTATTAACCTAAAGAATATCTATTTCGATACCTCAAGCTCTAAGAGGATTCAGGGCAGTGATATAAAGCAAGCAATTGATGCTTTCGGTTATGACCATATCGTTTTCGGTACTGATACACCTTACGCAAGTATTGAGGAACAAATTGAGAGAATTGAACAGCTGAACCTTTCTGAAAAGATAAAGGAGCATATTTATAGTCTGAATGCAAGAAATATTCTTGCGTTAGGCAAATAAAAAAACAGATGAAATAAGCTTTCCATGGGAGCATGGTTTTTGTGAAGGAGTTAGTATAATGGATATCCAATTTAAAATAGGAACGGAAGAGTATTTAGATGATTGTGTAAAAGCCATGGAGAATTCTACTTTGTGTACATCTTATTTTCAGTCAGAAGAAAGCAGAAAGAATGCTGTCCTGGAAGGAATAAATAGAGGAACTTTATATGTTGTCCTATGCAATGGTACTTGTGCCGGGTTTGCATACTTTATCGCAGAAGGTGCATTTCATGCTTATCATTACCTGCACTTAATAGCGATTAATGAGCAATATAGGGGTAAAGGTGTAGGGAAAAAATTATTGGGATTTATCGAGGAAATGGTATTTAAGACCAGAGACAAAATATTCTTACTGGTGGGAGACTACAATCCAGATGCAAAGATTTTTTATGAGAAATTTGGATATCAGTACTTAGGAACAATTCCAAGCCTTTATCGCAAAGGGATTGATGAGTATTTAATGATGAAGGTAAAGGGAGACAGTGTGTAAGAAAGTACTTCTAATTGCTGGAAACTATTAATTGACTTAATCATAGCATTGTGATATAAATACTTTATAATAATTATAGTGAGGTAATGCCATGACAATAAAAAAGAATATATTATTTACCCATTTTTATGGCTAGAAGTATATCTTTTTATAGACATGGCTGTTTCTTTTCATTGATCTTACTGCCTTAGTATATAAGAATATACTATGGCTTTTTTGCTTCATTACTCTGATAAAGAGGGATTTAATGCATCTGTAATATAGTATGCAGCTATCTGAAAACTATTAAAAAGCAAAGATCAATGAGAAGGAGAATATATGTATAATTTGGATTTTAAATTAGAAACAGAGCGTTTGGTTTTAATATGTGAGACCTATGAGTCCATGTGTCTTGCTGCCGAAAATGGCGATGAGCTGGCACGCGACTTTAGCAATGCTTATCATTACCACAGTGTCCTTGCAGAAGAGGGTTCCTTTAAAATGGAAGAACTTATCTGGTATAGAACTTGGACCTTTTATGACAAATCAGTAAATAGAGCGATTGGTGGGGGTATATTCAAGGGGGAGCCAAAAGAGAACGGTTATGTGGAGATTGGATATGGAATTTGTGATGATATGCAAAGACACGGATATGCAACGGAGGGAATTGGCGGTCTTATTAATTGGGCTTTTAATCATATGAGAGTCTCAGGGATTATTGCGGAAACTGATAAAGATAATATTGCATCAATACGAGTATTAGAGAAGCTAGGGTTTGTAAAAACGAATGAAACAGAAGAATTTTATTACTGGCTCAAAAACTAATAACCATATTAAAAAAGTATTTAATAAATAATTAACTGGAGAACGGTATACCGTGAAGGATCTGAATAATCAGTCTTTCAGGTGTACCGTTTCTGCATCGTTACCCTAGTATAAAGATTTTTAGTATTAGTTTATAAAATTATTGACATAATAATTACCGGATGATATATTGTGTATACACGATATACACAATTGTAGAAGGGAGTTATAATATGTTAGCATTAGAGATTAAGAAATTAAATAAAAGATACAAGAATTTTTGCTTGAAAGATGTCTCTTTTCGATTGGAACAGGGTTATATTATGGGTTTTATCGGCATCAATGGTGCAGGAAAAACAACTACGATAAGATCAATTTTAAATATGCTTCAGGTTGATAGTGGTGAAATAAGTATTTTAGGTAAAAATTTCATAGAGCATGAGATGGAATTAAAGCAGGAAATTGGTTATATGTTTGGTGGTATTGATTATTATACTCGAAGCAGAGTCAAAACGTTAACAAAGATAATTAAGAGGTTTTATACGAATTGGAATGAGGAAACCTATCAAAATTACATGAGAAAGTTCAAATTAGATGAGAACAAAAAAATAGTTGAGTTGTCGACCGGTATGAAAGTAAAATACAGTCTGGCATTAGCTTTATCCTATGGAGCTAAGCTGCTCATCCTGGATGAACCTACAAGTGGACTTGATCCGGTAGCAAGAGACAATTTGTTAGAGCTATTTCAAGAGCTGGTAGAAGAAGGGGAAATCAGCATTCTATTTTCGACGCATATAACCTCTGACTTGGAAAAATGCGCAGATTATATTACGTTTATTGATAATGGGCAAATCATTAATAGTGCGGAGAAAGATGAATTTATTAATTCCTATCGTTTGGTGAATGGTAATGAAAGCGAGCTAACCGTAATAAGGAATCAGTTGATATCCTACAAAAAGAATTCGTTTGGCTTTACAGGATTGATCCACACAGTAGATTTTAATCCATCTTCAAATATTAAATCCACTCTTCCTACGCTAGAAGAAATTATGATATATTTCTCGAAAAAGGAGGAGATGTATGTATAACTTATTAATGAAGGATTTAAAGTTAGGAGTTAATCCTTTCTTTTATTTTATGCCCTTTTTGACAGGTGCCTTAATGCTGATTCCAGGCTGGTTGTATTTTTTCGTATTTTTATATTTTTGCTTCATAACGATACCGAATATGTTTGGGGGCTATAAAACCCAGAATGATTTGATTTTTTCAATTATGATGCCTGTAACTAAAAAAGATATTGTAAAATCCAAGATTGCAGTTGTTGTAATATTGGAATTATTGCACATTGTTACTGCTGTTATCTATGGTGTAATTCATATTCACATATATCCGAATTTTAAATACTTTTTCTTTGGACCAAGCATAGGTTTTTTTGGGTTGTGCTTTGTTATGCTTGCTATCTTCAATCTGATTTTTATTTCATTGTATTATAAGACATCCTATAAATATGGAGTTCCTACAGTTGCGGGAATTATAGGAGCCATGCTATTTGGCACAGCCGCAGAATGGGTGGGTATAAAAAATTCAATGGTGTTTGATCTTTTTAAAGGGACTGGTGTAGATAATTTTGCAATACAATTTACAATTCTAATTACGGGTATTGTAATATTTGCCATATTTACTATAATCGCTTATAATATTGCTATTAAGCGATTTAAGAAAGTGGAAATACAATGAATATAGCTATATCAAACACATCGGATAAACCAATCTATCAACAGCTTTTTGAACAAATCAGTGCGCAAATCCTCAAGGGGGAACTAGAGAAAGGGTATAGCTTGCCGCCAATACGACAAGCGGCTACTGAACTTCGTATTAGCATTATTACCATAAAAAAAGCCTGGGAAGAGCTCGAGCGAAGTGGGTTGATCTATACAGTGACTGGTAAAGGGTGCTTTGTAGCAGAACTCTCTCCAGAGGATATACTTCACAAACGTGACGAAATGATTTTGAAGCAAATGGCAAATGACATTTCCTATTACAAGTCCTTTGATCTGACAATAGAAGAGGTTTTTGAACTTTTGAAAAAGGTTTATTGATTAATTTATAGAAATACCCTAGAGGCAAGGGCGTGAGAGTGAAAAACTTTCACGCCTTTTGCTTAATATTTAGAATTGATTTTACCAGTAAAAAAATATAAAATTTTAAAAATTTTGAGGTATATACAGCAGCTTAGTCGTTATATATTTTAAACATTTCTTTATACATTCTTTATCATTTTTTAAACCTTATGTTTTATTATTGGTATAACAGCTAAGTTTATGGAGGTATTTGATTTTGAAAAAATATTATTTATATATTGTGTTAACAAGAACACAAACAGTGGTTTCCAAACTGATTCACCTTGTTAAAAATGATGAATTTACCCATGCGTCAATTGCATTAGATAAAGAGCTTGATCAAATGTATAGTTTTGGAAGAAAGAATTTTAATAATCCATTTATAGGGAGATTTAAAAAAGAAAATGTAAATGAAGGCTTGTATCAATACTGTAATATAATACCGGCAGGAATTATTGAAATTGAAGTGTCAAAGCAACAATATGAATGTGCCAAAGACTTAATTGATAATTTTATTACGAACAGTGATTTATATAAATACAACTATAAGGGACTTTTGTATAACTTATTAAATAAACCGGTATACAGAGAAAACAGATTTTTATGCTCTGAATTTGTATATTATATTCTGAAAGAAAGCAGTATTGCTGATTTTAAAATATCAAGAAATTTAGTAAGGCCTCAAAGCTTGCTAAAAATAAAGGGGAAGATGATTTTTAAAGGTAATTTGAAAGAATTCAAATTAACCGATGATATGTCGAGGATTAAGCAAAGTAAACCAAGGAAATTCCATGAAATATATGAAGCTTAATCATGTTATTAGTAAGTATAAAGGGAAATATTTGTGGTTTGTAATATTCCTTAAGGAGGAACTTAATAAGCATATAAATGGCAAAATTCATTGGAAGTGGAATTCATATGGAAATTAATTGCTATTTCAAATATAATCTAGAATATAAGGATCCGTCTTATATTTGCAATAATATTAAAATAAGAAAGCAGAGGTAAACTAAGTGATTACATATAAAAAGTGTACCGAGGTAAGTGAAGATAAAATATTTGAAGCTTTTGAGATAGGTTTCTCTGATTATATGATTCAGTTGAATATGTCAAAGGACTTTTTTATGGATCGATTTTTTGGAGCGGAAGGGAATGCTTTTGAATATTCCTTCATCGCTCTTGATGAGGATAAGGCAGTAGGTCTTATTTTAGGTGGTATCAAAGTATATGAGGGGATAAAGACATTAAGGTGTGGCGCACTTTGCATCCTTCCTGAATATAGAGGGACTCAAGTCAGTAAAAGACTTTTTGAGTTTCATAAAGAAGTTGCAATAGAGGCTTGCTGTAAGCAGATGTTCCTGGAGGTTATTGCAGGAAATGACAGAGCAATAAACTTTTACAAGAAAACGGGTTATGAAAAGGTATATAATATGGAGTATTACTCTCATAACAATCCTGCAGAACTTAAGGGTAAGGTTCTAAATGATCTTAAAATAGAAATAATAAGCATGGATACTCTAAGGTGCTTCCGTCAGGAACTCCAGGACATACATATTAATTGGCAGAATGATCTGGATTATATTAGTCAGGTTTCAGGTTATGTTCATTATGGAGTGTTTAAGGAGGAGAGGCTCCTTGGAGGACTAAGTATCCATTCAAAAGGGAAGGTTAGCTTTCTATGGATTGATTCAAAGTATCGCCATCGAGGGATAGCAAGAAGCCTTATTTATCATGCAGTAAGTGATCTTGGT
>JASGEU010000046.1:0-14282 GCA_047606065.1 Mobilitalea sp. | reverse complement strand
GACAAAAACTCACTCCCTTCTTATTACTGCTTTAATCCTCTAAATGTCCCTTTAATTTACCATCGGACGTCCAATGGGAGCTTTTGAATCTTATGGTAAATTAAAGGGACATTTAGAGGATTAAAGCAGTAATAAGAAGGGAGTGAGTTTTTGTCTGTAACTAAGCGTTTATCAAAGGTTCTTGCGACTTCAAAGGTAATACCATTTGATGATACCTCCCGCATTATTATTATGAGCGACTGTCATAGAGGTAATGGCAGCTGGGGAGATAATTTTTCGGGCAATCAAAATCTCTATTTTGCAGCCATGTACTACTATTATGAAAATGATTTTTCCTATATTGAACTGGGAGATGGAGATGAACTTTGGGAAAACAGAAATATTGATGACATAATTAATGCCCATAGTGATGCCTACTGGTTAATGTCGCTGTTCTATAGAGACAATCGATTATTCATGATTTATGGAAACCACGACATTATAAAAAGGGATCAGAAGTACGTACAGACAAAATGTCAATCCTTCTACTGTGATAGTATGAATTCAAAAGTAGCATTATTTCCGGGCATAAAAATAGAGGAAGGTTTGGTCTTAAGTTATCAAAATACAAGGAATACCATTTTCCTTACCCATGGTCACCAAGCAGATTTTGTAAATGATACCTTATGGAAGGTATCTCGTTTTCTTGTTCGATACCTATGGGGGCCTCTCGAACTAATTGGGATAAAAGATCCAACAAGTACTTCAAAAAATGCCAGTAAAAAAAGTAACGTTGAAAAACATCTAATGGATTGGTCAAAGCAAAAGAATCAATTTATGATCTGCGGACATACACATCGCCCTGTATTCCCGAAACCAAATGAAGTGCATTACTTTAATGATGGCAGCTGTGTTCATCCACGCTGCATTACTGGCATAGAGATAAGAAACGGTACAATATCCTTAGTTAAATGGGCAATCATGACAAAGCCAGACCGTACGCTTTATGTGGGGCGTGAAATATTGGAAGGTCCAATTCGCTTAACGGATTACTTTGATTCTAATAGACGATAACTGTATTTTCTTTCATTTCTATTTTTATTCAATTATTGGGCATAAGAAACAGAAATCCCTCTTTCTCATGCCCAATTTCAAAAATATCTTTTAATGTTCTGGATTATTATAAACTATTTCTTCTTTTTCACCGAGTAACCAAACTTGCCGAGTAATTCCCCCAGTGCATAATACTCTCCATGAGAATATACAATAAGTCCGGATTGATTTAGGTGAAAGCGTCCCGTCTCATCCATAAAACGTTTGTCAACTCCAACCCTGACTACTTCTGCCAGAAACATATCATGTGTTCCAAGCGGAATAATATCCTTAACAACACATTCAATATTAACTGGTGATTCTGCAACAATTGGTGCAGAAATATCATTTCCTGCCATTGGAGTTAATTTCATTGCCTTGAACTTATCTCCGTCTCTTCCAGATTTCACACCGCAATAATCTGCTTGTTTCACAAGGTCTTTTGTAACAAGATTAATGGCAAACTCCCGGCTTTCTTTAATCAGATCATAGGAATATCGTTCTTTTCGCACAGAGATAGATACCATTGCCGGACTTGAACAAATTGTCCCGGCCCATGCGACAGTAATAATGTTGGGTTTCTCCATGCTGCCGCAGCTTACCATTACAGCAGGTATTGGATATAGCATATTCCCTGGCTTCCAGTATTCTTTCTCAAACATAAACTCTCCTCTTAAAATCAAACTGAATAGTTTTAGTAAAATGCAGTAAAGTAGCAATTACTACGAAAACATCAAAGCCTAATCCTGACACAATAGTCAATGATTGATATAAAAAACATTGGTTCCATATTATCCGTTTCTAGCATCACTGTCAATCCAGAACTGTACAAATTAATAGAATAATCCTTTGCAGAACACGCCATACTAAATATGAATTTAAGAATATTTGAAAGGAGAAGCCTCATGAAAGCTTTTGTTGATCAGGATGGCTGCATTAGTTGCGGATTATGTATTGATGTCTGCCCAGAGGTTTTCAGCTATAATGAAAATGATATTTCACAGGCAATCGAGGGAGATATCCCAAAAGACGCTTTAAAAAATGCGGAAGAAGCCAGAGATGGCTGTCCAGTAAGTGTTATTGATTTATCATAATAAAACTCTTGCTGTGAACACAATGTCGACTTAAAAAGTACGGATAACAACTACCCAGATATCTTAGGTTTTATCAACCAAATCATGGGCTTGCTGCTATCCGTGCTTTCTCTTTATTTATCAAAAGTCAACATTTTATATTGTTCACTTTTCTTTATTGCCATTTTCTGCTATAGTAATTACACTCGATAAAATAAAGAGTTTTAATTTAGAAAGGAGCATAATTATGAATTTTATCCATGAAAGCAATAAAATTTACCTTAACAATGAAAACAATCAGATGATAGCTGTGGTTACCTTTCCAAAAGAGGAAGAAGGTATTGTCAATATTGATCATACTTATGTGGATGGCTCTCTTCGCGGGCAGGGTATCGCCGGTAAACTAATGGAAGAAGCGGTTGCCCACTTACGAGAGAATAATTTAAAGGCAAAGTTATCTTGCAGCTATGCAGTTAAGTGGTTTGAAGAACATCCGGAATGCTCTGACCTTATTGTTAGAAACTATCATTAATTCGTAACTATACAGGATGATTTCCTTTAAATTACATTTATTCGATGCTTTTTAAGGATTCTACCATATTGATTTTTTTTAATTTAAAAAACATTACAAAATTAACAAACGCTGAGAATAAAAGGGTTAATAATGTACTATAAACAAAGCTGCTGGGATTAATATTTCTGCCAAACATAGTCATATCAATCTCCACTGTTGTTATGACATACTGATGCAGCAAAATCCCAAAGAAAATACCAAATATGATACCCATCAAAGTAAGAACTATATTTTCACGGTAAACATAAGCTGCTGTTTCGTTGCTGTAAAAGCCAAGAACTTTGATGGTAGCAAGCTCTCTTCTTCGCTCATTAATATTAATATTATTTAAATTGTACAAGACTACAAAGGCTAAGGCTCCAGCAGCAACAATCAACACAATAACTACAATATTTAAACTGACCAAGACATTAGCAAGCATATTTTTAAAATATTTTGTATAGGAAACACCGGAGGCGGCGGGATATTTGAGCAGCTGATTCATTACCTGTTGTTCGATATCCTCACCCCTATCCGCCAGTTTAATAAATATCTCATTATACTGTACTTCTTTATCAAAAAGCTTTTGATAAAGGGTTGGTGTTATATAAATATAATGCATTAAGTAATTCTCTGTTATTGCAGAAACTTTCGTGGTGACTTCTTGATCTCCTTCTTTAATACCAATAGTATCGCCTACCTTTATCCCTAACATTCTAGCCATATGCTCAGTAAGAATGACCCCATCATCCGTAAGGGTATTCGGACTATGATCTATTCTGTTTCGTAAAACGATAAATTCAGTTAACTTTTCACTCTCTTCAGGAACATACATAACGACACTCTTGGTGGTACCCTCAAAAAGAAGATCAACTGCTATATTTCTTACAGTAACTGAAGATGCAATCTGATCTGATGTCTTAACTTCTGTTTCCAGATCCTCCACTTCGCCGGAAGCAGCTGTATTATCCATGGTAACCGATGCATCATACAACATAAGTTCACTGAATTGTCTTGTAGAAATAACAAAGATAGAATCTCTAATTCCAAAACCCACTAGCAAAAGTGCCATGCAGCCGCCAATACCAAAGATAGTCATGAAGAATCGCTTTTTATACCGGAGGAGATTTCGAATGGTGGCTTTCCAGGTAAAACTAAGCATTCTCCATAGAAATGTAACTCGTTCCAGTAAAACTCTTTTACCGCTCTTTGGTGCAACAGGACGCATTAAACTGGCAGGTTTATCCAGTAATTCTTTGTAGCAAGCCATAAAGGTTGCGATACCAACTGTCAGTACGGATATTGCCGCAGCTAAGGTTGCATAGTACACATTGAAAGGGGTAATTACTTCCGGAATACCCTTATATAAAATCTTATAGGCAGTAATGATTACCGATGGGAGTACCTTTAAACCTACTGCAGCTCCTGCAAGACTACCTCCCAGGGTTGCTAGAAGAGCATAGAGCATGTATTTCATTGCGATGGACATCTTGGAGTAACCAAGTGCTTTCAAAGTGCCTATCTGTACTCTCTGTTCTTCTACCATCCTAGTCATAGTCGTTAAGCTGATCAGTGCAGCAACCAGGAAAAAGATTGCAGGAAACACACCTGCAATTGCACCAATGCGGTCTGTGTTCTGCTCATATTCTACATAGGACTCCAAACTATTACGATCCAGAACATACCATTTAGGAACGGATAATTTAGTCAGCTCTTCTTTTGCTTCCAGTATGCTTTGCTCTGCCTCTGTAAACTTTGCATTTGCGACTTCCTGTTCATGTTTTAACTTCTCCTGTGCTATGGTTAATTCTGCTTCACTAAGACCAGCGAGAGACAATGCCTGTGTCGCTTGCTGCAGTTCTGCCTCCGCCTTCTCCTTTGAAGTCGTTAATTCCAGTTCTGCCTGCAAAATCTGATCGTTACCCTCTTGATATAATTCATCATACCGAAGCTGCGCTCTTGTGGTTGCGATAGACTTTACTTGATTTAATACTTCTTCCACTTGCTGGTCATATGCTTCGGTATAGACCGTCAGATCTTTTGCTCCCTGAACCGAGGCATAGACCGTTGTATAGACCTCCAGATTAAAGGCTTCCGGAAGTGTAACCATAAATCCATTTACTTCACCATTTCCTATGTCTGTATTCCCTCTTTGAAAAGAAAGATAATAAGGGGTGTATCCTGCACCAACAATGGTATATTTACTAAGCTTCAGGGTGTCTGTAAGCTCCTTATCTGATCCAGATGCTACCTCGATGGAATCTCCAATCTGCAAATCCGAATTATCAAGAATGTGCTGATCCAAAAGGATTTCATCTGCCTTCTCTGGTAATCGTCCCTGGCTCAAGGAATAAAGATTCAAATTATTTGTTATAGATACCACTTCTAAAACAAATTCCTTATTACCAGTATCACTGACTACATGCGTAGAATATACCGGATCAACAGATTCTACACCTGTAGTGTTTGCGATTGCCTGCACATCTTCCCTGGTCAGCCCTAACGTACTTAATATTCTTAAATCCATTAAATGGTTTGTATCATAATAGTTATCTGCCGTCAACCTCATGTCTGGTTTCGTCGCTCTAAGACCTGCAAAAAAAGCCACCCCTAATGCAACAATTAGAAAGATGGATAAAAAACGATTTAAGGTCTTTTTGATCTCCATAAAGAAATCTTTCCATAACGCTCTTTTTTTCATACTTCTCCTACCATTCAATTGTCTCTACAGACACTGGGCTTTCATTCATAGTTACTTGTGATACTTTACCATTTTTAATTTTGATGACCCGGTCGGCCATTGGTGTTAATGCCGTATTATGCGTAATAACGATAACCGTCATTTTTCTTTCTCTGCAGGTGTCCTGCAATAGTTTAAGAATAGCCTTTCCGGTTAAGTAATCAAGTGCACCGGTAGGTTCATCACATAAAAGGAGCTTTGGATTTTTCGCCAGGGCTCTGGCAATTGCAACACGCTGCTGTTCTCCGCCTGATAACTGCGCTGGAAAATTGTTCATCCGCTCCTCTAATCCAACTTCTTTTAAAATCACTTCCGGATCTAAAGGATCTTTGCAGATTTGTGAAGCCAGCTCAACATTTTCTTTCGCTGTCAGATTCTGAACCAGGTTATAAAACTGAAAAACAAACCCAATCTCTTCTCTCCGATATTTTGTTAATTGTCTTTCTTTATAGGCAGCTATATTATTATCCGCTACCCAAACAGCTCCTTGCGTTGCAGTGTCCATACCTCCAAGAATATTCAAAACCGTAGTTTTCCCCGCACCGCTTTGACCAACCACAACAACAAATTCGCCTTCTTCTATGGTAAATTCAACCCCATCCAGTGCATTAATTTCAACTTCACCCATGTGATAAGTTTTTTTTACATTTTCCAGCTTAATAAACTCAGCCATCCATCTCTACCTCCCAAATTTACTTTATGTTTTCATCATCCAAGTTTAAATATTAATTCTTATTATTTCCTATTTTAAGCTTATTTTCCAAATGTAACAATATTATTATTATGAATTCTTTCTAAATAATCTATGTATGATTTATTTTAAATTGCCATGGTAAAAGTTGATAATCGTAATAATTCATATTTTACTTATTATTGTAAATGCTATTCCTATAAAAAAACCTTTCTATGGAGGTCAATCATTATGGATTATCTAAGAATTGTTGCATCATCCTTTGCATCAATAGCTGCTTTATTTCTTTTTACAAAAATCATGGGAAACCGTGAAATGTCACAGCTGAGTATGTTTGACTACGTCAGTAGTATAGCTCTTGGCTCCATTGCCGGTGAAATGGCAGTAATGTCTACAGACAGTATTTTAGAGCCTTTACTATCCATGAGTATCTTCACCACTGTTACCATGTTCATATCTTTCATTACATGCAAATCAATTATCTTGCGCAGGTTTTTTGAAGGACAAGCATTAGTTCTTTATCAAAAAGGACAAATTTATGAGAAAAATTTACTGAAAGCCAGGATTGATATTGATGAATTTCTATCCGTATGCAGAATTGAGGGTTATTTTGACTTGGAAGAAGTTCACACAGTATTTCTTGAAGCAAATGGAAATGTTAGTATACTTCCTTTAGCACAACACCGTCCTATGACTCCGTCAGATCAAAACTTAAATCCAGATCAATTGTCACCGATGGCTAATGTTATTATAGATGGCATTATTTTAGATGATAATTTATTAAGTACGGGTAAAAACAAGGCTTGGGTGGAAAAACAATTGAAAGAAAATAATATTAAAAATATGAATGAGGTGATTCTGGCTACTTTTGATTCCAATAAGAATAAGCTAAACATTTATACCAAATTTCATAAAAAAATGGTTCGGGATATTTTTGAATAGCTATATGTATGTTTAAATGGTAATAGTTATGGACTCGTTCTCATAAATATATTACAAGTCCTTCGTTGCGGAAGTATAAAAAAATGAAATTAAAAATTAAAGCTCGACATATTATCTTATGTGAATTAATTGTTATCCTTATTTTTTCGTCCATTATTATCGGTCAAAATTATAAGAATGATGCTGCTGCATTATCCTCAAATTCGGAAACAGAGAAAGATTATATCAAATGGGTTAGCTTTGATGTAAGTTCTTCAGCAATGCAGGATGCCTACGAATATGATGTAGCTACTCATAAAGATGAGGTTAAGTTAAATTGGATTGAATTATTAGCATATCTGGGTGCTAAATACGGAGGGGATTTTTCAAAATATAAATCAAAACAGCTAAATGAACTGGCAGATAAATTAAAGAGTAAAGAAGCAACCATTTCCTCCCTGACAGAGAATATGAAGTATTATGAATATTACTATGAAGCATATTCTGCTGTTCTTGGCGGAATGGTTGGGGATTATAAAATTGAAGTGAAAGACGAAACTGCGCCAGGCGGAAAGCGTTGGGAAGATAAATATGGACTTAAAGCCTTTCTTCCCATTGCAAAATATTATCCCTATAGTCATTTTGATGATTTTGGTGCATCCAGAAGCTACGGTTTTCGAAGAAAGCATCTGGGGCATGATATGATGGGTCAGGTTGGAACACCAATCATTGCTGTGGAATCAGGTTATGTAGAGGCTCTTGGCTGGAATCAATATGGTGGCTGGCGTATTGGCATAAGAAGCTTAGATAATAAACGGTACTACTATTATGCGCATCTTAGAAAGAATTTTCCGTATAATAAATCTCTTGAAGTTGGAAGTATTGTGCAGGCTGGTGATGTAATTGGTTATCTGGGTCGTTCCGGTTATTCAACGTCCGAGAATGCCAACAACATCACTACCCCGCATTTGCATTTTGGTTTGCAGCTAATCTTTGATGAATCTCAAAAGGAAAGCAACAATGAAATTTGGATTGATTGCTATGATTTAGTCCAATTCCTGTACTTAAACCGGAGTGAAACGGTTAAAAATGAAGAAACGAAGGAATATAGCCGTATTTATGACTTCCTTGATCCGGTTGCAGAGGAATTTAAAGAAGATAAAATGTATAAATATGATGATTCTACTATTGATATTCATATCTATGAATAAGCTATACATACTGTTTTTTTAGCTTTCTTTTTTTGAAGAAACAAAATACAGTTAATAAAGCCGGTATTATATACATAAAAATTAGGTTTGAATTTACAAGGATATACCGATATAGAAAATTAAATTCAAATTGTGTGCTGCAAAGATAATAAGTCAAGTAAAAAACAACCATAGCTAACGGTGTATATAAATAATTACATTCCTTTAACTCAAATAACCAGGTAAAACATCTAAGCAAAAGAATAGAAAAGATACAGATTGCTGCAAAATCGGAAAGTACACACACCAAGGTAACTAAAACCTCAAATCGTTCAAAGATATTAAAAAATGAGATACTTTTTACTGTTATATAAAATGGAAAAGGCAGATTGGCGGTCAGGCTTGTTCCAGAGATTCCAAAGGTGAAGAAGGTAATAACAAAAGCTAACCCGGTAAAGGCAAGCAATCCAAACCATAATCTCCTTATCTGTTCTTTTGCTACTGAAACGCCGAGTTTATCAGCAAAAAATAGTGCGATAATAACATTTCCGCCTACCGCAATTACATATTTTGAGGCAATAATCGTACTGGGAAGCCGAATGGTAGACACTGGCAGCAAATAGTCACCTCGAATTCTTGATATAGCACACAAAAATAGAACTGCAAATAAGATTAGTACCGTCCCAAGGGTAAGCTCTGCAAAACGAAATATGGTTTTTATTCCTCGCAGTAACGCGTAGAACACAAGTAAGATCATAATGACCATGAAGAAGTTTGATCTTGTTTTTGGCATTAGGGTAAACTGCATGGTTAAACTATAAGCAGTCACCCTGGCGGTTAATCCCACTAAAATCCAAATAAGATAGCACAATATAATTACCTTGGAAATAAACTTACCTAATAAATGGACCATAATTTCATAAATACTTAAGCCCGGATATGCTTTAATTAAGTAAATTACGATTGCAGTCAAGGGGACCGTAGCAATAATTGACCAGATGGGACTAAGATAGCCACTTCTGCCTGCATCAATGGCAAGAGCTTCTGGTACCTGACGAAGTATTGTTGATATAGAGATAAAAAGGTACATAAATGTGACTTGACGAAGGGTTATTTCCCTATTCAAAAGGAACACCTCATTTCATATATTTTTCCATTACTGAAGTGACACTGGGGAGATACGGATTTAAAAGATAAACAATCCCTAAGGTAACTCCAATTCCAGAAAGTAAGAGATATACAACAAGATTTCTTTTTTTAGATAACAGCTTTTCTTTTTGACGAACAAAAGTGTAGATAATCGTTACACAAAAGACATAGATCATAAGTGTTCTCCTCGTTATTTATATTTGTTATTTTCATTGCCGAGGATGAAGGTTTTAGAAATTCTTGACTGAAGTTCATACTCATAGTCTATTTTTGTTAGTTCCTCGGACCAGTTTTTCTTAATATCCTTCCATTCATTAAAGTTATCATTTTCAACAAGTCTTGCCAGATTCAAAATATCCAGCCCGTGATTTAAGGAATAGGTTACGGGCTTTTTAATAATATTATTTATATATTCGTTCTGTTTCTCTGTTAAGCTCTCCATTCGACTAAGCTCAAAGATATTCTCCTTTGACAGAACCTCTTTCACCATAGAATCAAAGCTTATTTTAATTGTAATTTTGATCAGATCATCCTTGATCTTTGATTTTAATTTCGTATTGGTATACGAGATTAATAATCCGGCTTCGTCCAGATAGATTGGATAACTTCTCATAATATTTCTGATAAAGTTAACACCATCCGAGGTTTCATGATCTAAATAATCTTTTAATTTTAATTCATCAAAAACTGTATATCCATCAATGGAATAACCTGATTTGTCAGCAATTAAATAAGGGATCATAACACAGGAATACTCCTGTCTCATATCATTTAAAATATTCACCATGGTATTGTCATTCCTGGTTAATTGCTCCTGCTGCTTTTGCTCCACAGCTTCAAGATCCTCATGAATGGTCTGCTTGTTATCAATTCCTTCTTGTATAAAATCACTTGCTTTTTTCTCTTTGATTATATAAATAAGAGCTTCCATTTTGATGGTCTCATCTCTTGATAGAAAATCAATACATTGATCAAGCCCTTGCTTTGCTGCTCCTTCACCAATTAAAAAGGTACCAGTCTGAGCTATGGATATGGATTTTTTATTCTTTGATTTGAGATTCTCAAGGGCTTCAAAAGCGGTTTTACCTGTTCCCTTTGCAACTGCCTCTGTACCAGCTCCAGCTCCCTTATCAGGATCTGCTCCTTGACCGGTGCTATATAGAGCGCTTAAGGTAAATTCTTCGTCGCTATAATCAATTCCCATAACCAGCACTAAGTCAATCTCATCTATTTCCTTACGGCTCATGTCATGGGTGCAGGCTGCTAAAAAGATCGGAATGATAAGGATAAGTCCAAAAAATAACTTCTTCATATGCAGTCCTCCTCTTATTTCTGTTTAATTCTATTATCGGGAACAATTTTATGCGGACGCTTACGAAAGAATTTTACAGGGAAACGAAATAGCGTGTCTTTATGATTACTCTTATCCACATCAACAAAGGGAGAAATATACGCTACCCCATAATTATCCAGGCTGCATAAATGAGTCAGGAGGAGGATAATACCTGCTGTTAAGCCAAAGAATCCTCCTACAGCCGCTAAAAATGAAAAGAGAAAACGTATGACACGAATACCGCTGCTAAGGTCCTGGTTGGGCATAATAAAGCCGGCAATACCTGCCAAAGATACCACCACAACAACCAAAGGTGAGATAATGTTAGCACTAACTGCTGCTTGACCAACTACAATACCGCCTAGAATTGACATGGCTGTACCAACCGACTTTGGAAGGCGAAGTCCTGCTTCAATTAATATCTCAAAGGCAATTAACAGTCCCAATACCTCAGAAGCTGAGGAAAATGGTACATTTTGCTTTGCCGCCTGGGTAGATAATGCCAGTTGAACGGGCAGCATTTGATTTTGATAGGTGGTTGCTGCAATATAAAATGCTGGTAAAAAAATAGTTAATATCATAGCAAGGTAACGAATAATGCGGAGGGCTGATCCCACAATGAAGTGATTCGCATAATCCTCAGGTGACTGCATCAGCATAGCTAATTGACAGGGCAGTAAAAAGACATAAGGCATTCCATCCACCACAACTCCGACTCTTCCATCAGTCAGGTTCGAGGATACACGGTCCGGTCTTTGGGTATACATAATCTGTGGAAATAGACTTTTCTTATTTTCTACCAGGAATTCTTCAATAAAAGCAGAGGTTGGAACATTATCTATTTGAATTGCCTTTAACTTTTCCCTGATTTTATTGACGGTGTCAAGATTGGCTACATTGCTAAGATAACAAATAGTAATATCTGTCTTTGACAGCTTGCCAACGGCAAAGCTTTCCATAACCAAATATTCAGAGCGGACACGTCTGCGAATTTGCGCTGTGTTAGTTCGCATAACTTCAATAAATGCGTCCTTTGCACCTTTAATTACCCCTTCTTCATTTGGTTCCGAAATGGAGCGTTTTTCAAAAGTACGTATATCGTATACAATCGCCTTTTTTTCTCCATCAAAAATGAAAGCCACCATACCGCTTAAAACCGACTTTAATAGCTTCTGATAATCCTCTTCTTCACTGGTGAATACATGATAAGCACCGCCGCTTAAGAAATAATCCATAACAGCACGTTCTGTTTGGAAATTGCGTAAGTTTGCGTCATTAAGAAGAGATTGAAAAATTGCTTGATCAACAAGCTGCGAATCAATTAAACCATCCACGCAAAAGATATGGAAGGTAATATTATTTTGATTTATTTTGATTGGTCTTACTAAGACATCACTGCTCTTAGAAAATAACTCTTTAATTTCCTTTGAATTAATTGTCTGTTTCATGTGAGCATTCCTCTGTTCCTTAACAAAATATTGTGAATATTTTTCACTCTTACCTTACCTATTTTCTCGAAAATTAACTTCTTTATTCATAAAAGTTATGATTTTCCTATTATGTCATTCGAATGATTGAATAATAACGGTCTTTAATGAAAGGAAATGATTTAAATCCATTAAAAAAGGCCTTCCTACTGGAAAATCCAATTGGAAAGCCTTGTTTAAGTCATCTTTATGTAGTCATAATCTTACGTTCACGATATCATTTAGGATGGATCGTTCTGTATTTCTTTTAAAATATGTAGGTTTAATATTTCTTTCTAAAATAATCTTCTGCAATATCCTTTATATGTACTGGTGATACCTTACCTATTGCTATCGTTTTCAAGAAAGTCTCTGCTTCCCCTTCATCATCTGTTAAATTTTCTATCACACTGTAATGATGGATTACTTCATAATTTTCCTTATAACTTTCAAGGCTATATAAAGCATTTTTAAAAAATAGATTATAAACTACTTTTGTACTTTTATCTGTTATTGTTTTCTTATAGTTATTAAGTGACTGCATTTTCCGTTCCTGCCACCCTTTCTGTATTAATATTTCTGTTACTATGAAACATAAACAACCGAGATGTATCCATGCGAGAAAGGCATATGATAGCCTTTCTGTGCACAAATTGTTGCTATGAAGCCATAGGGCTGAATAGTAACATATGTTCTCGACCACATAAATGATATCTATTGACCTATCTATTATATCATAAAACATTTTCATGACGAGTAGTGAAAAGATGGGAAAAGTACAGAGAAACCAATGCGGGTCACCCTGTACTTTTCATATTTCTTATATTTACTCTGTTTCTGCCTGACTGCCAATTACAATTGGTTCTGCTTCGGACATCTGCTTATAAATCAAATATTTCTCCTTTGCATGCTTTTCTGCTTGACCGAATAACTCCTCAGCCTGATCAGGAAATGCCTTAACTAAGGAATTATAACGAACCTGATCCATTATATAATCGCGAAAGCTATCCGTTGGCTCTTTTGAATCAAGTACAAAAGGATTTTTGCCTTCTTCCTTTAACAAAGGATTATAACGGAACAGATGCCAGTAACCTGTCTGTACAGCTCTCTTTATGGTAGCCATACTTCTTCCCATACCCTCTTTGAGACCGTGGTTAATACATGGAGAATATGCAATGATAATAGAAGGACCATCATATTCTTCTGCTTCCTGCAATGCCTTCATTAACTGACCATTGTCAGCATTAATACCTACCTGCGCAACATACACATTGCCATAGGTCATTAACATTCTTCCAAGGTCCTTTTTCCCCTGTTTCTTACCAGAGGCAGCAAATTTAGCGATTGCTGAGGTTGGTGTAGATTTGGAGGCCTGTCCGCCAGTATTGGAATAAACCTCTGTGTCAAATACCAATACATTTACATTTTCACCCGAAGCCATTACATGATCCAAACCACCATAACCAATATCGTAAGCCCATCCGTCACCACCAACTAACCAGACAGAACGTTTTACCAGATAATCCTTATGATCTATGATTTCTTTTACTAATCTGCAAATTTCATCGTCCGTGGATACAAAGTCCTCTAAGACATGAAGCACTTTACTGCTGACTTCCTTTGTGGATTTACCATCTTCCTTATAATGAATCCAATCATGAAAGGCTTCCTTGACTTTCTCTTCCACGTTCATGGAATTCAATAGTCTCATGTTATCTTCCAGCTTATTTCTGATCTGCTTCACTGCAAGATACATGCCAAAGCCATATTCCGCATTGTCCTCAAATAAAGAATTTGCCCAGCTTGGTCCCTTACCTTCGCTATTGGTTGTATATGCCATACTTGGTGCAGATGCACCCCAAATCGTGGAGCATCCGGTTGCATTTGCAATCATCATACGGTCACCAAAAAGCTGTGTTATCAACTTAATATATGGTGTTTCACCACAACCGGCACATGCTCCGGAAAACTCAATAAGAGGTTCTTTGAACTGACTCTCCTTAAAGGATGCCCCATAAGCAATTTGCTTTTTAAAACTAACGTGTTCTTTGGCGAACTTCCAGTTACCCACTTGTTTTGGCAATTGAGTTTCAAT
>JASGEU010000045.1:0-24262 GCA_047606065.1 Mobilitalea sp. | reverse complement strand
CTTTCCGTGGGTGAGGATATTAAGGCAACTACACTTGAGTTGGTACAATGTCTTGCAAACGAAGAATCCGAATTGATTAGTCTGTACTATGGCGAAGAAGTAACAGAGGATGAAGCGAATGCTCTTGCAGATGAGATAGGGGAGCTGTATTCCAATGTTGACGTTGAAGTACATTATGGCGGTCAACCGATCTATTATTATGTATTGTCAGTGGAATAAACGAAAAGAATAATCATAACTATAAATTACAGTAGTGGTTCGTATGAAACGAACCACTATTTTCATAGGAATAAATACCACATACTATTTCCAGAGAGGGGATCCATATGGAACGAAATATACCAAGACAGGGCGAATTCTACAAGCATTTTAAGGATAAATTATACCAGATTATAACGGTAGCCAGACACACACAGACAAATGAATTAATAGTTATTTATCAGGCGCTCTATGGGGATTTTGGAAGCTATGCGAGGCCGCTTGAGGAATTCATGAGTGAGGTTGATCGTGTTAAATATCCGGAGGTTCTTCAGCGATATCGTTTTGAACGAGTAGATCTTAAATCCTCAATTCCAGAATCAAAACCGGAAGAGTTAAGTAAGATAAACACGTCAGGAATTCCGAATATGCAAGAAGTTCATAGTACGCAAGCAGCTCCGGTAACAAAAGTTGATTTGGAGGCAAATAACGAACATGAGATATCAGAAGAAGGAGCTGTAAACTCCGTACTCTTGGACTTTTTGGATGCTGAATCCTACAGTAAAAAACTGGAGGTATTAATTATAAATAAAAAGCATTTAAATGATCGATTAATTAATGATATGGCAGTAGCTCTGGATTGTGCGGTGAATGAAGGACCAATTGAAAACCGAATTCAGGAGTTAATTAATTGTCTGGAGGCGATGAGGAGATTTGAAGACAGAAGATTACGTTGAAGTATGAGGAAGAGAGTGAAAGAAAAACACTTTCACACTGGGGTTTGCATTCTGTGAATGGATGCAAGCACTCCTTCACAGAATTTGGAGATAAACTATGAATAAGAATAAACTGGCATTTGGGCATCTATTATCGCTCTTTACAATCATTGTATGGGGAACAACTTTTATATCCACCAAGCTGTTGCTTAGAGACTTTTCACCAATCGAAATTCTGTTTCTTCGATTTATTATTGCTTTAGTCATACTGGTGCTCGCAGCACCCAGGAAATTGAAGATAATTGATCGTAAGCATGAATTATTGTTTGCGGGGGCGGGAATTAGTGGTATCACTTTATACTTCTTACTTGAAAATATAGCGCTTACCTATTCTCAGGCTGCTAATATTGGGGTTGTGCTTTCAATAGCACCAATCTTTACAGCCATTATGGCGCATTTTTTACTGCACGGGGAAAGATTAAAGGTGAATTTTTTTCTTGGTTTTGTAGTTGCAATCATTGGAATTGGGATTATCAGTTTTGATGGGCAAGCTTCTTTAAAGTTGAATCCAATTGGAGATGTTTTAGCTATTTTTGCAGCCTTTGTGTGGGGCATCTACTCAGTATTAACAAAAAAGCTGGGGGAGTATGGTTATCCGATGATTCTAATGACCAGACGTATTTTTACATATGGGATATTATTTATGATACCGGCAATGATTTTTATGAAAATAGACATTGCACCGGAATTACTGTTAAAGCCCATAAATATATTTAATCTTTTATTTCTAGGAATAGGTGCATCTGCGCTTTGTTTTGTTACTTGGAACTATGCAGTAAAATTATTAGGAGCAATTCAGACCAGTATCTATATCTACGGTGTTCCTGTAATTACAGTAATAACCTCAGTTATAGTTTTACGGGAGAGAATTACTCCTATGGCTACTGCCGGTATAGCATTAACGTTAATTGGTTTAATCATATCTGAAAGCAGGATTAATCTTAAGAGAAAAAATATCGCAAATGATGCAAAGGAACCGGTTAATCAAGGTTAAGCTTTCTTTTAAAGATAAAATTGGTTGCCCAGAAGGCAATAAAATTAAGTACTAGAGTATATAGGATGACCATGGGTAGGACTATTTCTGGAATAGTATTAATATCGGTTACAGTCTGCTTAAATATTAAGCTAAATAGAGCAAGACAAGCGGTCACAAAAATCTGAAGAATAGTATTAATACCGATATAAGCTCCAAATGCTCCGATTAGTTTATGTCCGTTTATTAATTGTCCTATAGCAATGGATACATAGACCATTAATATATTGTTAACGATGCCTATAATTATGGTTACAATAAATTCAATTACTAAAATAGTGGAATTTGACCCAAATTCTCTCGTGAAT
Source organism: Mobilitalea sp. (assembly GCA_047606065.1). Classification (GTDB taxonomy): domain Bacteria; phylum Bacillota; class Clostridia; order Lachnospirales; family Lachnospiraceae; genus Mobilitalea. The sequence goes on along the minus strand of JASGEU010000045.1, from coordinate 21,947 downwards.
TCTGCTTTTACTTGATTCCAAAAGGTTGGAAGCTCACTAAACCAATCTGCTCTATAAAAGACAATAAGAAGTGATAGAATTACAACAGCAAAACTAGCTAAAGCCCATAACGATGCAACAATCAACTTTGAATTAATCAATTCATGGGACTTTACCGGTAAAGTAAACATGAGATATCCTTCATCTGTAACTAAATTCTTATAGAACCTCTGAATAATAAGTACAAAGGTTACTACAACAATTCCAATAAGTGCTACTACATAGGCAAAAACAAGAAAGCCTTTTATTACACCAAGAATGCCAGGAAATGCCTCAATATAAAGTGCAAAATGGTTAACTAAAGTTAATACAGCTAATGCAAAATAAAGAGGTATTAGTAGTCTTGAGGTTGCGTTAAGTTCATGTTTTAATAATTTTCCTAACATCTGAATACCTCCCTGAATAACGTGTCTATGGATTTGCCTTCCTTCGTACGAATATCATCGACAGAGGCATGTAAAGTTATATTACTGTCTTTTATAAAGACTACTTCGTCTAAAATTCGTTCAATATCAGAAATTAAATGTGTGGAGATTAAAATGGTTGCCTTATCATTATAATTTGAGATAATGGTATTTAAGATATAATCTCTGGCGGCAGGATCAACACCTCCAATAGGTTCATCGAGGCAATACAAATCTGCATCACGGCTCATCACCAGAATGAGCTGTACCTTTTCTTTTGTTCCTTTTGAGAGCGATTTCATTTTAGCATTTGGATTCAGGTGTAATCGTTCTAACATGTCATGACATCTCTTCTCATCAAAATCTCCGTAGAAATCCTTAAAAAAGGTGATAGCATCAGAAATTTTCATCCATTCCGGGATATAGGTTCTCTCAGGAAGATAGGAGATGATTTTTTTGGTTTCTGGGCCGGGATTCTTACCATCTATTAAGATTTCTCCCGCATTTGGTACTAAAAGACCGTTAATTAATTTGATTAATGTTGTCTTACCACTGCCATTGGGTCCGAGAAGGCCAATGATTCGTCCGCGCTCTAAACGTAGATTTACATTATTCAAAGCAGTAAGTTTGGAAAAGTTTTTGGTCAGTGACTTGCACTCTAATATGGTACTCATATACTTACTCCCATCCGCGGTTATCACCGCTTGTTTCCTTGTTTTTGATTATTTCTGTGATATAATTTAAGATTTCACTGCCTTCAAAACCAAGCTGCTTCATACGTTCCAAAAATTCTAGAACGAGTTCCTTTGCAGATTGCTTTTTTAAGTTTTTAATTAAGTCTTCATCAGAGGTAATAAAACGACCGCTGGTCCTGTTGGTGTAGATAAGCCCTGTTCGTTCGAGTTCTGTAAGTGCCTTCTGCATGGTATTCGGATTTACAGTAGCATCACTTGCCAAATCCCTGACGGAAGGTAATTTGTCACCTGGCTTAAAGTATCCGGAAATAATGCCTGCTTGAATCAGTTCCACCAGCTGTAGATAAACAGGTCGTTCCGAATTAATATCCCAATTCATAAATACTCCTTTCTGTGATACGAAAAATAGGGAATGCTTACAGAAAACGCATAGAATAAAATCTTTCGTAAATCACTTCATGTATTACTGTATTAATCAACTAATACAATAATACATTGTTGATATTATATTGTCAAACAAAATATTTGTAATTACAATAATTCTTTTTTATTCTTCCATTATCGTATATAATAAACACAATAAAGATAACCAATTTTCGTAACAGTTCAGCCAAGGGCGCGCTCTGCCAAAGCGAGATGAAGCGAAGCGGTACCTGGCTTATGGCTGAACTGTTATCAATTTTTAGGTAGAAGAAGATTGTACCTGCTGCCAAAGTTGCAGGTGTCAAGAAAGGTATGGATATTTATTATGGAAGCGATTGATAACATAAAGGTAATTAAGGGAATTGGTGAAAAAACTGAGAAATCAATGTTAAAGCTTGGGATTGAGACAGTTCAGGATCTGCTGGAGCATTATCCCAGGGGCTACGAAGAATATTTAAGACCAATACCAATTTCCGCAGTTTCAGAAGGACAGACGGTATCCATAGAAGCATCGCTTGCTGCTTATCCAAAGATAAAGAAGATTAGAAATCTTCAGATTCTTAATGCGACTGTGAAGGATTTTTCATCAACGTTATCACTTACCTGGTTTAATATGCCATTTTTACAAAAGACACTTCATATCGGAACCCATTATATTTTCAGGGGAAAGATAATTAGAAAGAATGGAATTCTGGTAATGGAGCAGCCACAATATTATCAGAAAGAGGATTACTATAGGTTACTTAATATTTTACAACCGGTCTATCCCTTGACAGAGGGTATAACTAATGCTGCCATTGTAAAGGCGATGAAACAGGCACTGGAGGGTATCACCTTTGCGAAGGACTATATTCCAAGGCATATTGTAAAGGATTATTCCCTGTTGGATAGAACCAAAGCTATTAAAGAGATACATTTTCCAAAGGATAAGGAAAGTATGATGAAGGCAAGGCAGCGGCTAGTCTTTGATGAATTCTTCCTGTATACCTTGGCACTTCGTAAGTTAAAAGATAAGAGAGTAATTTTAAAGTCAGAATATGTTATGAGAGATATGAAAGAGACCGAGGATTTAATCCGGGGATTGCCCTATACCTTAACTGGTGCACAGATCAGAGTGTGGGAGGAAATTAAAAAAGACTTATCCAGTGAGTTGGTGATGAATCGCCTAATTCAAGGAGATGTTGGTTCGGGAAAGACCATTCTTGCGGTTCTTGCAGCTCTAATGGCTGTGAAAAATGGATATCAGGTATGCTTTATGGTACCAACGGAGGTTTTAGCAAAGCAGCATTATCAATCACTAACCTCACTTTTATCAATATTTCAAACCAGGATCTGTTTATTGGTAGGATCAATGACTGCAAAAGAGAAACGAGAGGCATATCAGTGTATTAAGCTGCACGAGGCTGATATTGTCATAGGCACGCATGCTTTGATTCAAGAGAAGGTGGAATATGACCAATTGGGACTGGTAATTACGGATGAGCAGCATAGATTTGGGGTTAAGCAAAGAGAAGCACTGATGCATAAGGGAGGAAATCCTCATGTGCTGGTTATGAGTGCTACCCCGATTCCCAGGACCTTGGCTATTATTTTATATGGAGATCTGGATATTGGTATTGTGGACGAGCTGCCAGCCAACCGGCTTCCGATTAAGAACTGTGTTGTGGATACGAACTATAGACCGAGGGCTTATAAGTTTATTGAGAAGCAGGTGACAGCAGGAAGACAAGCTTATGTAATCTGCCCGATGGTGGAGGAAAGTGAAGAATTAGAAGCGGAAAATGTAATAGAATATACTCAGAGACTGCAGGAGGAATTACCGCCCAGCATTATTGTAGAGTTTTTGCATGGTAAAATGAAACCAAAGGATAAGAATGAGGTAATGGAGCGTTTTGCAAAGGGCGAAATTCATGTGCTTGTATCGACCACAGTTGTAGAGGTAGGTGTTAATGTTCCAAATGCCACTGTCATGATGGTGGAGAATGCGGAACGGTTTGGGTTAGCCCAATTGCATCAGCTTCGTGGTCGTGTTGGTCGTGGAGAACATCAGTCTTATTGTATCTTTGTATGTGGCAGCAGTAGCAAAGAAGCCTGGGATCGCCTTGAAATATTAAATAAGTCAAACGATGGCTTTTTCATCGCAGGGGAAGACTTAAAATTACGTGGACCTGGTGATATCTTTGGTATTCGCCAAAGTGGTGAAATGGACTTTAAACTCGGTGATATTTTTACAGATGCAAGTATTCTTAAGGTGGCAGCAGAAGCGGTTAAGAAAATGAACGATAATGAGGTAGAGCTTATATTTACGAACAATCCAGCCTTGGAGGACAAGATTCTTCATCGAACGAATAATACTTTATAGGACTGATACTAAAGTACTTTAATTGTTTTGGCCAAACAATTTTATAGTTATCTAACTATAGTATCCTTTAATCCAATGGTAAAATATATTATATTTATTATTTATAATGAGCTTCGTGCGTTTATTACGTAGAAGCTCATTTTCTTGCCATAAGTTCTTTTAAAATGTCAAAATGTTCGAGTATTAGATAATTATGCTTAAAGAATCCTGAGAAATATTTCTGCGCTGGTTTTATAACTTTCTTACCCGAATTATAACGAATTTCTATGATATTGTTGTAAAAAACGACATAATATTGACAAATAATACCTTAATATATAAAATGTTACAGATGGTTAATAAAAACAATATAATCTTGAAAAGACTAAAGAAGATAATATTAAGAAGGGAGAGTAGTGTTAATAACTAATAAATTACATTAATATATCAATTTATTGACCAGTACGTTTAAGTATAAGTCTATAATAGCGAATAATGGGGGATTTATGAAGAATAATATTTTCGACAATAGTACTTAACGATGTAATTTATTTAATGCATTTAATAATAATCATTTATAGGGAGAAGATAATGATGAAAAGACTGACAAAAGTGTATGCCAAAGCAATATCGGTAATTCTAATTGTATCAATGCTATTAACATTATTCCAGGGAGTGGCTTTTGCAAAAAATATAGAAAGTGAAACCACCCAAAGGATAATTGTACAATATAAACACAATACCAAGAACACTGAAACAAAAATAAAAAATATTAATAAGAAATACAAAAAATTAAAGAACAAAAATACTTTTTCGATGGAATTAGATAACACTAATTTACAAAAGCTTCAGACAGATAGTAATATTGAATATATTGAAGTTGACGCTCCTGTAAGTAAACTTGATGATCGTATCACATGGAATGTAGGCGCAGTGAAGGCAGATAGCGTACATAATAGTGATGTTTTTGGAGAAGGAATAAAGGTTGCTTTATTTGATACAGGTATTGATCTTTCCAATGAGGATCTTATAGTCGCAGGAGGAATATCATTTGTAGAAGGAGTTCAAAGTTTTGACGATGATAATGGTCATGGTACAGCCATGGCAGGTATTTTAGCTTCAGCTTTGAATAACCAAGGATTAATAGGTATTGCACCTAAAATTGAGCTGTATTCCGTTAAAGTTCTTGACCAAAACGGTAAGGGTTACTACAGTAATATTATTCAAGGGATTCAATGGGCGATAGAGAATCATATTGAGATTATTGCGATGAGTCTTGGAGGTACGCAATATTCTGAGATTTTAAATGAAGCCATTAGGTATGCGACTTACAACGATATCTTGGTAGTAGCGGCATCAGGGAATGATGGTAGTAACGATATTCTATATCCTGCAAACTATTCAGATGTAGTGTGTGTTGGAGCCACAGACAAAAATAATAATGTTGCTGCAATAACAAATACAGGTAAGCAAATGGATTTACTTGCACCTGGAATTGGTGTTGAAACAATAGATAGAGACGGAACAATAATAGAGGTCAGTGGTACTTCTGCATCAGTGCAGCATGTTGCAGGTGCGGCAGCTCTCATCTGGGGTGCGGATAATAATCTGAGCATCGAACAGGTAAAGGCGATTCTTTATAAAAATGCTCTGTCACTGGGTAATTCGGACTTGTATGGATGGGGTATGTTAGATGTAAATAAAGCATATGAGAACCTTCATACCACCAATTATGTTCTATCGCAGCCGTCGGAAGAAGAACATGAACATTCTAATGATGATGGAGAAGTTAATATTTTATATACAACTTGCCCATATTGCGATTCTATTCGTTCATCGTTAGTTAGTACATCTTCTACACATACAAGTAGTGGACATGCAATGACATATCGTTGTAGCGGTTGTGGGGCAACATATATAGGTGCATATACTAAATTATCGACTTGTTCCCAATGCTATCCACCAACGCCAACGCCGAAGCCAGCAACGCCAACGCCGAAGCCGGCAACGCCAACACCAAAGCCAACATCAACGCCAACACCAAAGCCAACATCGACGCCAACACCAAAGCCAACATCGACGCCAACACCAAAGCCAACATCAACACCAACACCAAAGCCAACATCAACGCCAACACCAAAGCCAACATCAACGCCAACACCAAAGCCAACATCAACGCCAACACCAAAACCAACATCAACGCCAACGCCAACAGTAAAACCAACATCAACACCAACACCAACAGTAAAGCCAACATCAACACCAACACCAACAGTAAAGCCAACATCAACGCCAACACCAACAGTAAAGCCAACATCAACGCCAACACCAACAGTAAAACCAACATCAACACCAACACCAACAGTAAAGCCAACATCAACACCGACACCAACCCCAAAGCCAACCCCAAAGCCAACGGCAACACCAACGCCAACAAAAAAACCGACACCTACTCCAGTGCCGACAAATGATTCTAAGGATTATGGTAATTCAAACGACAATCAAAAATGTATTGGGGAGCCGGTTAATATTATAACAGGAAACTATTATTCTACTGATATTGACTTGAATATTCCTGACATTGGTGAGAATGTACTTAAAATTTCGAGATATTATAATTCTCTGGATACTAGAAACGGTCTACTGGGAATAGGGTGGAGATTTAATTATGATACTTCGATCAATATTGATAGTGTGACAGGTAACGTTACAGTTACATATCCTGATGGACACACAACAATATTTGAGTATATTAATGGACAGTATAAAGCACCTAATATGGTTTATGACACATTGATAAAGAATGCAGATGGCACAGTATCCTTAACAATGCAAAGTAAAACTACATATAAATTTAATACAGGAGGTAAACTTGCTTCAATAATTGATAGAAATAATAATTCTATGGTTATACATTATGATACAGCTAATAATATTACAGAAATAGTGGGAGCAAGTGGTAAAAAGCTCATTTTTACCGTTGAAAATGGGAAAATAAGCAAAATTACTGATCCTATTGGTAGAACTATAGAATATAGGTATGATTCTAATAATCTTGTACAGGTAAAAGGTACCGGAGGCAGCATTATTAGGTACCAGTATGACCAAAATGGTTTGATTGCCATAACAGACGAAAATAATAAGAATCTTATTACCAACGAATATGATGCAAATAAAAGAGTTATACGTCAATTGGATGAGCAAGGGAATGAAACTCTATATTTTTACAATGAAGAGAACAAAGATAATAGCTATGTTCTTGTAGGCTCTGGTATCATAACTCGATATAGATATAATGATGAGCTTTATATTACAAGAGAAAACTATTATGATGGCAGTTATAAGGAGAATAGATATAACATATATGGCAACAGGATAAGTGTTCTGGATCAGAACCGTCATGAGACCCAGTTTACATATGATCTGCGGGGAAATATGACCTCGATGACCGATGCGTTGGGTAACACTGTTAGTTATACATATGATACGAAAGACAACCTAACAGGTACATATAAGTTAAGTGGAAGTCAAACTACATATTCCTATGATGAAAAAAGTAATTTGTTAGAAACCATAACGAAAGTCGATAGCCTGACAGATGCCCATACTAAGAATACATATGATACAAAAGGAAGGCTACTTAGTGTTACAGATGCAGAGGGTAATGTATCCTCTTTCGAATATGGGGCTGGAACTCAACCTTTAAAAGCAATTGATCCAGAAGGTAATATAATAGAATATAAATATGATGCACTGGACAGAAGAATATCTATTATCAATGCCGATGGAACAACCACTTTCACATATAATGAAAAAGACAAAATAGAAAAGATTATTGATCCATCCGGTAACATTACACGAATGGAATATGATGCAAAAGGAAACATGATTAAGAGCATTAATCCAGAACAATATGATGAGAGTCTGGATGATGGACAAGGTTATACCTATGCTTATGACACTATGGATAGACTCATATTAAAAACTGATACATACGATGCATCAGAAGCATATAAATATAATGTACTTGGTAATAAAATAAAACAGGTTAATCCAAATTATTATAATGCAACAGCTAATGATGGACTTGGCTATGGGTATGAATTTGATGGACATGGAAGACTTATCAAGACAATTAATCCCTCTGGTGAAAAATCCAGAATAAAATATGATGCCTATGGCAATGTTGTAGCGGTTATTAGTGCCAATGACTATGACGAAGAAACAGACAGCGGGGCAGAAAAAAGTTATGAGTATGATGCAGTTAACCGTTTAGTCAATGAGAAAGATACAAATGGCAATATAATACGCAGGTTACTATATGACACAGATGGAAAACTTATAAAGGAGATAGATGCGGAAGGATATTTAAGTGGTTCGAATGACGGTGCTCGCTATGGTACTCTCTACAGCTACAATTTAGCAGGGTGGCTTGTGGATAAAAAGGTTCCTCTTAAGATTGAAAACGGAAGTGTTTATTATCAAATTACAAGGTATACTTATAATAAGCTTGGCAAAATACTTACAGAGAATACCTCACAGGAGTATATAGCGATTTTAGGAGAGCCTTCAAAGTGGAATACTGTATTCTACAGCTACGACGCGAATGGAAACGTAATATCCGTAAGCGATACGAATGGCAGCCTTAAGGAGAACTCTTATGACCCTATGGGGAGACTTATACAAGAAAAAACTTTAATAGAGGACTCTAAATATATCGTTACCGGTTATGAATATGATAGTAGCGGCAATCTAATAAAAAAGTGGAATCTTATAGACGCACAAGATCTAAGTGTTGGAGGGACTGGTACAGTACAAGCACTCACTTCAATGGAGTATGATAAGAATGGAAACCTTACGAAGGAGATTTCACCTGAAGGTTACATTACCACATATGAATACGATGATAATGATAGACTGATTGCAGAACATATGCAGGTTAGTGAAGACAAGATGAGTGCGGAAGAGCTGATACATAGCATCGAATCTACTACAAGGACTACCGCCTACGAATATGATAAAGCAGGAAACCTCATTAAAGAGATTGATTGTAATGGAAGAACTGTACAATATGATTATGATGCATATAATCGTGTGATTCGTGTGACTGATAAAGAAGGTAATATCACACGTACCTTTTATGATGAAGATGGAAATGTGATAAAAGCAGTAGACCCTGAAAACTATGACTTGACTACAGATGACGGTCGAGGAAAAGTTAATATCTACGATACTATGGGGCGTCTTATTGAAGTTCGTGATGCAACAGGACTTCTTATTCAAAGAAATGTGTATGATAAGAATAGTCGATTAATAGAAGTATATGATACATTGGGAAAGGCAGTAAAATATACTTATGATATTGGTGGAAGGCAAGTAAGTTTAGTATATCCAAGAGCAGAAGCAAGTGGAAAAGTATCACAGGGATATACTTATGATGCTATGGGGTATATGACGTCTAGCACTGATGGAGAAGGAAATACTACTCTGTATGAAAAAGACATGTGGGGAAGAGTACTAACTGTTACGGATCCTAATGGAGTAATAACAAGTAATACGTATGACAAGCTGGGGAATATAAGAAGTGTTACAGATGGTAAAGGCAATATAACAACCTATGGATATAATACTTTAAATAAGGTATCGGTTGTAACCGGTGCAGATGGCTTAACCGTACAATATTTATATGATAAAGAAGGAAGACTTACTCTTGAAATCGATCGTAATGGTTATACGACTAGCTATAACTATAATAGTGATGGAAACCTTATTAGAAAAGAGGTTCAAGAGTTAGAGGAAGCTGTAAGGTATATGTACAACAAGGATGGAAGCCTGTTGGGAGTCTTTGATATTAATAGTATAGATCTCTATGAGTATACGCCCGGAGGAAATTTAAAGAGCGTGACAAGAAACGGTAAAAATATCTTAGAGTATCTTACTGATAAGAATGGCAGGATTACCAAAGTAACGGACAGCAATGGAGAACATACCGGCTATAGTTATGATGCTGCGGGAAGACTGACAACGGTAACTGATGGCGCAGAAATTGCAGCAACTTATACGTATAATTTGGATAATACATTATCAGGTATCTACTACAGTACCGGGATCAGTACATTATATGGATATGACAGAGATAAGAATATTACAAGTCTCGCGAGCAAGGATGCAAACGGAAATGTTCTGGAAAGCTATGTTTATACCCATGACTATAATGGCAGCCAACTTACCAAAACAGAAAATGGTATAACCCTCGCCTATGCTTACGACAAGTTGAATCGCCTTATTTTTGAAAACGACACAACATATACTTATGATGAAGCTGGAAACCGATTATCTAAATCGGATGGGATAGATACCATAACCTATGAATATGACTCAAGAAACAGGCTGACGAGCGAGGGTATGAATGGTATAATAACCACATACAGCTATGACAATAATGGGAATCTCTTGGCTAAATCAGACGGAACACAATATACCTATGATGGTTTTAATCGACTTGTTGAGATCAGGAAACAGGATGGTACAACTCAGCAGAACATCTATGATGCTTCTGGCAATCGTATGGCTACCGTTGAGAATGGAGTATATACAGAGTATATTTTTGACCGGGGTAATATTGTTGCAGAATATGACGAGGATGGAAATAATAAAACGCGCTATACGCGGGGAACATCTTTAATATCGCAGAAGAATGAAAGTGGAGAAGCAAGTTATTATCTCTTCAATGCTCATGGAGATGTTACAAGTCTGGTTGATAGTACTGGAAATGTACAGAATAGCTATAGCTATGATGCTTTTGGTAATGTCTCTATTAACACTGAAATAATAAAAAACAGATTCCAATATACAGGTGAGCAGTATGATACAGTAACAGGACTGTATTATCTTACAGCCAGATATTATGATCCGAATCCAGGAAGATTTATAAATGAAGACATCTTTGAAGGGCATATATCTAATCCACTTACATTGAATGTCTATACCTATTGTGCGAATAATCCGATTCTTTATATTGACCCAAGCGGACATATTTATATGACCCAGCAAACGGATTCTGGATTAACCCCTACAGTAGGCAATCTACTAAATTTAAGTGAAGAAAAGGGTTGGTATGATTGTAGTGCAGAAGGATGGTACTTGTCACAGCAATATTATCTTGCATGGTATTATACGAGTAAAGCATATGATAGACTGGATGAATCAACTTTAAGTCATAGTTCATATTTAGTAAAGGCGATAGATGATTTGCGAAAAAAAGGTAAAGATATATCGCATATGACAATTGCCGAATTAGATAAGTTGTGCTTTGATGTTTCAAGTACATTTTATAAGATTGATACAGTAGCTGTTGGGCTGTATACAGGGTATTCTTTGTATAAGATGGGAAGTACTATTAGCGCGGGGAACGAGGTTGATATACTATCAGATAAAAAATTAACCAACCAAACAGGAAAAGTGAATAATTATGAATCTGCTACCAAAGGATTTGATGCGGCAAAGACTGACTTTAACTCCTTAAAACCAAGCGATGTTAAAACATATCCAAATGGGACAATTGTTGGTAAATTGCCTGACGGAACAACAATAAATGTAAGACCGAGTAGTAGTGGAGGATATCCAACTGTTGAAATTTATAATCCTACAACTGGTACCAGCACAAAAATACGATATTAAGAGGTGTAACTGTGGAAAAATGGAATTTGTATGAAAGTATTGAAGTTGAAATTGAGCTAATAGAAAACTTTTCTGGTGGAAATAGAGAGTGTACAGTATATTTTGTGGATAAACAAAATAGAAAAGGCAAGTTGGTATTTACTAATGTTTTCGACTTTAGATATGCAATTGAAAATGCATTTATCGATCGTTTGCCAAATATACCACAAAATATACATGGGAAAAATAGTATATACATTTTGGATAAATCGGATTACAAAAGCAACTTTGAAAATCAGGTTTCTGGAACTATTCCTGTTGAAAACATTCGTCATTTTGTTATATTTGATGTAATTGATACAGGAATAGAGATATTAACAGATCAAGATCCTATATTCTTTCAGGAAGAATGAATAAAAGTGTTTACTCTTTAGTATTACTACCTAATAATAGTCCTAGTGTAATAAAAGTGAATGGAATATTGATGGAATAATAACGCGTAATAAATGATATAAGGATAATAAATTTAATAAGTATTACGCTAAAACGCATTACAGGCCACACAGTTTCGGCTGATGTGGCCTGTAATATTTGCCCTTTTAGATAATATCCAAGAAGAATATATATCGATGATGGTATCGAATTTAGATTTAAGGGATTTTAAAATGAGCAAAGTAAAGCATTGTTTATAGAGAAAGTAGTCAAGTATATATAAAGATACAGACAGAACTTAGTAATAATTATACAGTTATTAATTTTATTAATGTATGAAATATATAGATGTAAATAGTAGTGATTTTTGTTATATAAGTTTTTAAAGAACATATAGAGGGACGGCTTCTTAGGACAGCCGTCTATCTTATACTAATACAAAGCAGATTTACATTATAATGAAATAAGTGGCGAAGTTACGCAGGAAAAATCAGAAATTGTAGGGAATAAAAACATTTCAAAATATGATTTATATGTTGAGACTGATACAGGTGAAATATTTATTTAAAAGGAGCAAAGGGGCAAGGAATAGCTACGGGTGAGTATATAAAATAAAGAGGTGAATTAGATTGGATAAAACAAGTATAATGGTTGAATTTTAGGATTACTGGGGATGAATTTAATCCAGATATTATATCAAAGGAACTTCAAATTGAGCCGAACGAGTGCTGGAAAAAAGGTGATAAAGTTAAAAATAGAAGCGTGCTCAGAGATTTTAGTTGTTGGAATTATAAAATTAAGTATGAAGAATCATTGGATGTGAATAATCAATTAATACCACTTATTGATAAAATAAAAAGTAATAAGAATAAGTTGATAGAAATGAAAAAGCATCAAAATCTTGATTATAAAATCAATATCGTTATTCAAATTGAAAATAACGAAAAACCAGCAATTTACTTAAACAGTGAAAGTATCGAATTCGCAAATAGTATAAACGCAGAATTTGATATTGATTTGTATACTTACTCATAAACAAACAAGTTACTAGGTCACACAATTTAGGTTGTTGTGGCCTTTTTCCTTAAAAGCAAAAATATACCGTCAGCATCACATATATCTAATTCACATACATTAAATGTTTATACACATTGTTTGGATAATCCAATTTTTTATATTGACCCAAGCGAACATATTTATATAACCCAACAAACGGATTATGGATTAACCCCGTCAAAAAATTACAACATAAATTTAAACATGCTGAAGATTTTGGTATAACTGGAATAAAACAACAGGTGAAGCTTATCATAAAGTCATTCAGAATGAAATTAATTCAGCAAGCGGTATTTATAAATCCACCTACCGAGGTGAGGAAATATTTGTTTATTATAATAAAAATACTGGAATAGGAGCATATACAGATTTATCGGGTAATTATGTCGGTGGTTGGAAACTTAGCAGTGAACAAATTAATTTTCATGTTACTAATGGAACAAAAATTAAATAGGAGGTTTATGTATGGGAAGTTATATTGCAATAGGATTTGTATATGATAAAATTTCAGTATAAAATATAAAAAGTCAAATAGAAGAAGAGTGGATGTTTTTATAGACACTGATTTATTTGACGGTTACTATGAAATAGAAAATTTAAAATCCATTGTAGATTAATGTAATATTTTTTATTGATATAAAGTACTTACTATAAATCTGATATTGATTAACAAAAATATGGTAATTATAAAACATATAATGTATAATAAATGAAGCTATAAACTGTGATAAAGAAGGATACTTATGGGAAATTTATTAGATTATACAAACAAAGCAAGAACAATTAATTCCAAACTTTCAATCGTTATTCCTGTGTATCAAGAGGGTGAGCATATACGAAGCTCAATCGCTACTATTGAAAGAACACTAATTACAAATAACATTAAGTATGAATTTGTGTTAGTGGATGATGGGTCAAAGGATAATACCTGGGACGAGCTGAAGAAGTTATCTAATTGTAATGAAAATATTACTTCGCTTAGGCTTAGTCGCAATTTTGGTAAGGAATCTGCATTATGTGCGGGTCTTGAATATGCGGATGGGGATATGATACTTGTTATGGATTCTGACCTTCAGCATCCACCAGCCTTAATACCTGAGATGATCCGCGTCTGGAGAGAAGAAGGTTATGATGTAGTTGAAGGAATAAAGAGTTCAAGGGGTAGAGAAAATGCATTCTATAAAATTAGTGCTAAGGTTTTCTACTTTATTATTTATAAAACTGCAAACATTAATTTAGGAAAAGCTTCTGACTTTAAATTGTTGGATCGAAGAGTGATAGAGGCCTGGAAACAGATGCCAGAGCGTGCTACTTTTTTTCGGGGAATGTCAGCATGGATTGGCTTTGATCGTAAACAAATTAGTTTTGATGTAGCAGACCGTGTGAATGGTAAAACAAAATGGTCTGTAATACGTTTGATTCGACTGGCGATGAATGCGATAACCTCTTATACCTCTGTACCGCTTCATTGCATCACTATACTTGGAGTAATCTTCTTTTTTGGTGCACTTTTATTAGGTATACAGACACTTTACATGAAGTTTTCAGGACAAGCAACCAGTGGTTTTACAACGGTTATATTGCTTCAACTGATTATAGGAAGTTCTATTATGATTAGCCTTGGAATGATAGGAATCTATCTTACAAAAATCTATAAGGAAGTTAAGGGAAGACCTAGATATCTGATTTCTAAATGTGTGACTAGTCGAGGAAAACACGAGAACAAGGAGGAACAGTTATGATTGGACTGCTATATCTGCTTCTTTGTTTTGCAGTAGGAAATGTTATTTGTACTGCTGCCTTTCCAAAGCTTAGGCAATTTACTCGCCTTGATTATGAGGGTAATCAGATAAATTTAAGTCCTTATCTATTACTCTTTCCAGCATGGTTTGTTATAGGTACATTAATACTTAGCTGGTCTACTTATTTTCTGGGCTATCTTTTTGGTAATTATCGAGAACCGTTGTTATACGCAAATCTTATTGTAATTCCGATAGCTTGTATTGCTTTTGCAATTAACTTATTCTTAAGATCACGTAAGAATAGAAAACTAGAAGGGTTACTCTGTAAGGATAAGAGAACAGTTTATTTTGAATTGGTATTACTTGTGTTAATCACGTTGCTAGCAAGCATACTGATGTGGCAGACATTTTTTCAACAAGGAGATCAACTCCATATAGGTATAACCGTATTCGGTGATTTTTCACCTCATATAGCAATGATACGATCATTTTCCTATGGAAATAACTTTCCTACGGCATATTCTCATTATGCAGGTGAGGATATTAAATATCATTTCATGTATCAGTTTTTTGTCGGTAATTTGGAGTACTTAGGACTTAGAATTGACTTCGCCTTTAATTTACCTAGTATAATCAGTTTTGTCAGTGCTTTTTTATTGTTATATATACTAGCCATGAAAATAACTGGAAAAAGGATTGTAGGTGCTTTGGCTTGTCTGTTTTTCGCTTTTCGAAGCTCAAAAACATTATTTACGTATATTGCAAGTTTACCGGCAGGTACAAATGTGCTGAAAGCACTTCGTGATAATATGGAGTTTATTTCAGATACCCCAAATGAAGAGTGGGGGCTTTGGAATTTAAATGTTTATTGCAATCAAAGACACTTAGCCTTAGGATTAGCAGTAATGTTTCTGGTGATTTTACTAATGATGCCAAGGCTGTATGCTATGTTTGGTCGTCTAAAGGATAATGGGAATGAAAGTGTAACTGTGACTCTTAAAGGAGATAGATTCATCGGGCATACAGTATATACTAAATTTAAAGTTTTATTCTTGACAGTAGAGGGATGGAAGATAAGTGATTTTAAAGAAGCAATTGCAATTGGTGTTCTACTTGGAAGCCTTGGGTTTTTTCATGGCTCTGTAGTAATTGGGTGCTTATGTATTCTGTTCGTATTGGCAATCTTGTCGGAACGACGATTGGAATATTTAATTGTTGCTGTTATTACGATTTTATTTACTGTCGTACAAAGCAGGTTATTTATACAGGGGTCTGCAGTTACACCAAACTTATTCTTTGGCTTTATTGCGGAAAATAAAACTATATTTGGAGTTGCTTCTTACCTTGAGCGGTTGCTTGGGATACTTCCCTTGGTGTTATTAGCAGCGTTTAGTATTGAGAAGGCAATTCGAAAATATATTCTGGTAGCCTTTAGTATGCCGTTGCTTTTTGCTTTTACTGTAAGCCTAACAATTGATGTTACAGTAAATCATAAATATATTATGATGAGCTGTATCATGCTAGGAATTTTTGCTGCTTCTTTTGTTACAACTCTTTTACAAAAAGGGAAAATAAGCTTTTCGGTTTTAGGTATATTACTTATTCTTATGCTAACCGCTACAGGTATTTATGATTTTACGATGGTGATTAAGAGAAATACTACTGAGGCTTCCATTATTCTTAACACCAATAATAATTTGACGAATTGGGTTAAAGAAAATAGTGATTCAAAAGATATATTCCTATCTTCAGATTATTCAATCAATCAATTGGTATTTGGTGGTGCTATGCTTTATGAAGGTTGGGCTTATTTCCCGTGGTCAGCGGGATACGATACAGGTAAGCGTTATAGCGAAGTTGCCAAAATGTATGAAGCCTCCACACCGGAGGAGTTGGACCAGCTCTGCAAAGAAAATAAAATTAGATATATTATTGTTGATCGTGATAATCGAGAAAGTGAATTGTATACAGTCAATGAGCAGAATATCAGTTCAACCTATCAATGGGTGTATAAAGAGGGTGAAGGTGAATATCTGACGACAATCTATGATACCTTAATTCCAATATATTAATAAATATGAAAAACTAATGGTAAGAAACAGTTTGAATTGCTATAAAATAAAACATAATACTAATGAAAAAATATCACGATTTACCATTAAATTTAGTTATTATAAATATCATGATTATACCTGTGGTTCATTGTCCAAGGGGATAGAAAGGAAAGGATTTTAGAATGAAGTTTAAATATGTGATTGTCGGAGCAGGTTTAGCAGGCCTTACCATAGCAGAAAGAATAGCAAATGACTTAAAGGAAAAGGTATTAGTTATTGAGAAGAGAGGACATATTGGAGGTAATATCTTTGATTCCTACAACGAGGACGGCGTTTTAATTCATAATTATGGGCCGCATATCTTTCACACAAATGAACGTCATGTATATGAATATCTTTCTAAATTTACGAAATGGAATGATTTCTGGCACAGAGTTTTAACTTATGTGGATGGAAACCTGATTTCGATGCCTATTACGGTGGAGACAATCAACAAGTTATACAATTTGAATTTAACCTGCTTTGAGGTAGAAGAATTCTTAAAGAAACAAGCAGAGGACATTAAGGATATTCAGACCAGTAAGGATGTTGCCTTAAGCAAAGTAGGACAAGATATTTATGAGAAATTCTTTGAAACTTACACGAAAAAACAATGGGGCATTGATCCAAGTGAACTTGATACCAGTGTAATTTCTAGAATTCCAATTAGATTAAATCGTGACACCAGATATTTTAATGATAAATATCAGGGTATGCCAACACATGGATATACAAAAATGTGTGAGAAAATGGCTGCGAATAAAAATATCAAGATTATGTTGAATACAGACTATAAAGAAGTTATCAAGGATATTGAATATGACTTCATGGTTTATACAGGTGCAGCAGATGAGTTCTATGATTACAAACATGGTAAACTAGCATACCGCAGTATTAATTTTGTTTTTGAAACCCATGATAAAGAAGATTATCAAGAAGCACCGGTTGTGAACTATCCAAATGATTATGATTATACCCGTATTACAGAATACAAGAAGTTAACTGGACAAACCAATAAGAAAACTACAATTGGTAAGGAGTTCCCTTGTGATGAAGGAGATCCGTACTATCCATATCCAACAAAGGAATATAAGGAACGCTATGCACTTTATGCAGAGGAGATAAAAAAGGAAAAAAACATCCTATTTATTGGAAGGCTGGCAGAATATCGTTATTATAATATGGATGGTGTTGTAAAAAGAGCACTGGAAGCATTTGAGGAAATAAAGGCACGTGGTTAGTGTGAAATAAAAAGTAATTCACATATGGGGGAAACAAGAACCGTCTCAAAGGGAGGATAAATAGGTGGACAAACTATATATAGTCATTCCGGCTTATAACGAGGAAGCAAATATTAAAAAGGTGATACAGGATTGGTGTCCAATTGTTGAAAAGGCAGGCAATGGAAGCAGGCTTGTTATCATCGACGATGGCAGTAAAGATTCTACTTATCAAATGATGATTACAGAGGCAAAAGAGCTGAATGCTTTTGAGCCTCTGACAAAACCCAATGGTGGCCATGGGGCTACTGTTCTATATGGATATGAGTACGCATTAAATAAAGGTGCCGATTACATCTTTCAAACGGATTCCGACGGACAGACTTTGCCGGAGGAATTCTGGGCTTTTTGGAATGTCAGAAAAGAATATGACATGATTATTGGACATCGAAAAGGACGACAGGATGGCGGGTCCAGAGTTTTTGTAACAAAAACTTTGAAGTTTGTGTTATGGTTGTACTTTCATGTTTCGATTAAGGATGCCAATACGCCATTTCGATTGTTAAAAGCAACTACCTTAAAGGAATATATTAATCTAATACCCAAGAATCATAATTTGTCCAACGTTATGCTTTCTGTTATATATGCAAAGAAGAAGTTGAAGGTAAACTATATGCCAGTTACATTTCGCCCAAGACAGGGCGGTGTTAATTCCATCAATTTAAAAAGAATTATTGGGATAGGAAGAAGGGCATTGTCTGATTTTCGAAAGATGAACCAGGAATTAAAATAAAACTGGTAGGATAACTCGTAGGTTGGAGGTCATAATGAAGAAAATTATATATGCGGTCCTTGCTGTTTTAATATTTATCTTTGGAAAATTCCTATTAAAAGGAGATTATACAGCGTTCTTACAGTGGTGGGGTACAATTCTTATTTTAGGAATTGTCTTTTTGCCATTAACAATGTTTCTTTTCTCCTCCTTTTGTGATAAGGGGTATCTATTTTCGAAATCAATCGCGGTAGCTGTTACAGGATATTTGATGTGGTTATTTTCATCCTTACATCTTATGAAGTTTAATACTATATCCTGTATTCTATCAGTACTACTCTGCTTAATAGGCAATGGGCTACTAATGTACTGGCTGATTAAGAAAAATGATCAAAACAATAAGAATACGAAATCTTGGTTTCGTATAAATAGTAAGCTGATTAATTCTTTCTTAGCGGAGGAACTGTTATTTTTTGCGCTCTTTTTAATATTTACATACATTAGAGGATTTAAACCAGAGGCTTATGGAACAGAGAAATTCATGGATTATGGCTTTATGACCAGTATGATGCGGTCAGATTATATGCCACCACAGGATTTTTGGTTTTCTGGAACTAACTTAAATTATTATTATGTCGGACAATACCTAGCTACTTTTTTAACAAAGCTGTCATCAGTTAAAGTCGAATTGGGTTACAATTTAATGTTAATGATGGTCGGAACATTTGCATTTGTACTACCTTATTCCTTGGTGAAAAATGTTGTTAAACAACATTGGGACAAGATTGGGAAAATGACTAGAGTAATCCCGATGATTAGTGGACTTCTTGCAGGGACAGCAGTATTACTTGCCGGCAACATGCATTATCCAACCTATCAATGGTTTGAAGGGTGGGTTCGTAAATTCTTTGGTATGGAAGCTGCAGAAGATAAATATTGGTTTCCGGACGCTACAAGATTCATTGGTTATCACCCAGATACAACAGATAAAACAATACATGAATTTCCTGCCTACTCCTTTGTATTAGGCGACCTACATGCACATGTAATTAACATTATGTTTGTACTAACGGTACTTGGTATACTTTTTGCATGGATGTGTAAGCGAAACAAGAATGGAGATACACCGATTCCACTATTACCTGAAGTATTCCAACCATCCATTCTTATGATAGGTTTTTTCATAGGGTTATTCCATATGACTAATTATTGGGATTTCCCAATTTATTTTATTGTTTCTGGAGCTGTTATTCTATTTTCGAACATGCTTGTATATAATTTTAAAGGTAAAAGAGTTATAGTAGTAACAGGACTTCAAGGTATCTTAGTAATACTTATTTCTATTATTATTAGTGCTCCTTTTACTTGGAAATTTGATCAGATATCCTCAATTCCAAGGTTGAGCTTGGCGCATACACCGCTGAATCAGCTAATCATACTATGGGGACTCCCAATTGGTATGGTCATTGCGTTTTTATGCTATATGATTTCTGATTTTATAAAAGACAGAAGAGCAAACCTTAGTGAAGAGCAGACAGTTAAAATCTCATTTCTAACTGGTTTTATGCGTCACTTGACTGTCTCTGATTTGTTTGTTATCACAATAGGATTGTGTTCCATCGGATTAATCCTAATGCCAGAAGTTATCTATATAGAAGATATCTATAGTGGGGATTATAAGAGAGCCAATACAATGTTTAAGCTGACCTACCAAGCTTTTATTATGTTTGGTATAAGTATGGGATATATTTTTCTTAGATTACTTATCATGGGAAGAACTAGGAGACAGAGGAATGCCGCCATTATTGGACTTATCCTTTTCGCTTTATCCGTTTGCTATATTCAGAATGCTGTGAATTCCTGGTATGGAAATGTGTTCAAAACCTCGGGCTACAAGGGACTGGATGCAACCGCATTCATGGAAACCACAATGCCGGAGGATGAGAAAGCAATTAACTGGTTACTTGAGAACGTCAGCGGTATGCCAGTTGTCTTAGAAGCACCTGGTGACAGTTATACGGACTATCAAAGAGTTTCCGTTATTACAGGACTTCCAACCATTTTAGGATGGCATACACATGAGTGGCTATGGAAATCAGATGTAACTCTTTTAGATGAGAGAACGATAGACATTGAACAGATTTATACCTCAACTGACCCAGATATAGTGAAACAACTTTTAGCGAAATATAAAGTGAAGTATATCTATGTAGGTAAGCTGGAGCAGGAAAAATACACTAATCTTAACCACGAATTACTTAAGAGCCTTGGTGCGGTTGTTTATCATAGTGCGGAGGAGAATTCACTGGAATTTGAGACTTATATTGTACAGGTATACTAGACGAGAAAGAGAAGAACATAATTAAGGAGTGTCAGCATGAAAATCACAACAAGGAGATTATTCAGCCGACAAAGGATATTCTTATTTCTTTGCTTTGCTGTTTTGTCTTTCCTGGCGTGCACGCAGCAGGTATCAGCCGAGGAGAATCAAAAAAAGACCTATTTAATTAAGGTCAACCGAAGTCATAATACAGTTACAGTATATGAACAGGACAAGAATGGGGTATATAATGTTCCAATAAAAGCTATGTTATGTTCTGTTGGATTAAGCGGAACACCTACAAAAGTAGGTACCTTCCGAACAATGGCCAAATACAGATGGAAGCTGCTAATGGGTGATGTGTGGGGACAATACTCGACACGAATTGTTGGCGGTATATTATTTCACTCGGTTTATTATTACAGTATGAATCCGCAAACCCTGGCTACAAATCAATTTAATAAATTGGGAAGAGCAGCTTCACATGGTTGTATTCGTTTATCCGTAGCAGATGCCAAATGGATTTATGATAATTGTGATGTGGGAACAACGGTTACCATTTATGATGATCCTAAATCACCCGGACCGCTTGGGAAACCCGAAGCAATTAAAATTTCAGGGAACCTAAGATGGGATCCAACGGACCCTAATCCAGAAAACCCATATAATAAACTGCAGCCAGTTATTACAGGAGCTAAAAATTTAAACACAGAGTATGGTATAAGTATCGATTACCTAAATGGAATTAAAG
>JASGEU010000044.1:0-5130 GCA_047606065.1 Mobilitalea sp. | reverse complement strand
CAGGGACGAAACAACTGGTTAATGATGGAATACAGTCCATGGATCAATTAAGTAACAAGTCAGTAGAAACAGCGGAATTAATTCATGATATTAGTACTGAGGTTGAAATTTTAGGAAAGAAAATTGAAAATATCAGCAATATTTTGCTGGTTATTACTGACATTGGAGATCAGACGAATTTACTTGCACTAAATGCAAGTATAGAAGCAGCAAGGGCAGGCGAAGCTGGTAAAGGATTTTCAGTTGTAGCAGAAGAGGTAAAGAAACTGTCCGAACGTTCCATTGAATCGGCAAAAGAGATTGGAATTATTGTTCAGGAAATTCAGCAGCAGACCAAGAAAACGTTAGATCGTGCAAATTCTTCCGATAAAATAATTGAAGCAGAGGAACTTGCACTGAAGGATGTAGGAAAAGCATTTGCAGACATTAATAAATACGTTAACAGGTTGAATGCAACCATGGATAGCATTATTGCCGGCACCAGCAGTATGCAAGAATCAAAAGCAATAACTCTGGACTCCATACAAGGAATTACTGCAGTTGCACAACAAACCTCCGCTTCTGCGGTTGAAATGGGAGCATCCATTGAAAATCAAAATGTAATTATGGAAAAATTGGCTGGATTCTCTGAAGAGTTACAAGGGTATTCCCATAGTCTTCAAAATGAGTTATCTAAGTTTAGAATTAAAGACTAGCCAGGATTATCAAATGAGTTCGATGAATTTTTCCAAAATCATTCATCGAACTCATTGTGCTATTTTTAGAATTGAGGCTAATTGGTTATAATACCTCTGTGACATAAATCTGCTTGTAAATATGTCTGATATCATGTAAAATACTTGGACAGGAATTATGACGTAGAGAACATCGAGAGGAGAAAATGAATGAAAGAAGAGTATTTGCAACTAGATGCAGACCTGAAAGGATTATTTTCTGAAAATAAGCTAGATGAACTTAATGAATTATTACATGAGCAGCCAGGTGATGTAGTAAATGAGTTAAGTACTCATTATTGGGATATTATAAATAAATACTTCGAGACCGAACGTTTTGATTTATTGTTTGGACATTTTCGGTTTGTTGCATTTACTTGTTATATTATAGAATACGCTTACCAGGCAGGATTAATTTCGGAAAATGATTTTGTAGCCAGAATGCAAATTTATCAGACAATTTACGAGTTAAAACAACAGCATTCGAAAGACCAGAATCAATAGAGTATAAGTACAGTCTCCTCCACTCATCTAATAAGATTGACAGTATATGAAAATGATTGTAAAATAAGGTTCATAGTAGTTAACGTAAGGGAATTTATTCTTTACGAATTATAAACCGATATCTGAGGATGAGGTGATGATGGTGAATATGGTAAATCTTTATTTAATCCGGCATGGTAGACAGAGTAGTAATCTGTGTAATTTTGATGGCGATCTTTCAGAAGAGGGACGTATTCAGACAGAGTTATTAACAAAACGTCTTAAGCATTACAATATTGATGCCTTATACTCCAGTAATTTGCTTCGTGCCAAGCAGACAGCAGAGGTTATTAATGCTACTTTAGGTCTGGAGCATGAAATACGGGAAGAACTTAGAGAAATATCTTTTGGGTTACTGGAAGGTAACTCAAATGAATATAATTCAGAACATTTTAGAGAGTTTAAAATTGAACAGCAAAAGCTACTGGAAGATATTCCATATCCAGAAGGTGAGAATGGGACCTTTGTTTATGAACGAGCAATGCCAGTAATTCAGGAGATTGTCCAAAGTGGAAAGGGAAACATCGCTGTTGTAACCCATGGCGGTACCATTCGTGTTCTGTTAGCAGCTTTGTTTGGACGAAGTCAGGCAAGAAGATTTTTGTTCGGTGTTTCCCTGGAAGATACAAGTATTACACAGCTGATTTATAACGTGAGAAAAGATCGATTTTATTTAGAACGCTTTAATGACTCTGCACATCTTGAAGGTCATCCGGAGCTAAGACGGGACGGTGCAAAACCTAGATCTTAAATTATTTACATAGGAATTAATTTAAATATTGGACCTTAATTATAAAAAATGGCTGTATATGAGTAGAACAGTAGAATACTGTCTATCATATACAGCTATTTTAAATACATCTAAAATACATTTTGGCTGTACTTTTATATAGTAATTAAGTTTTTCTATCCATATTAATAAACCTAAGGTATCTAATTAAGTTTTTTGAAATTCTCTGATAGCCAGGCAGCAACCCCTTCACAGGTATTATTACCGACGATATAATCAGCCTTTTCCTTAAGTTCCGGTACTGCATTACCAACTGCAATTCTGGTATCACTTGCTTTAAACATTGGCAGATCATTGCGATTATCACCAAAACATACTACATGCTCATAACCAAGCATCTCCCGAAGATGCTTGACCGCATGGTATTTTGAAGCATTCTTGCTAAATACTTCAAGATACCAGAAATCTGGTGAATAATTGTCCTTATAAAAGGTGCAGTTTAAATCAGGAATTAACTTCAATAGTTCATAGGTGGGTTGAAGTGCTTCTTCCCGGTCCATTAATGAGAAATAAATAATGGATTCCTCGCGCAATAAAGAAAAGTCATCAATCTGTGTAAATTTCTTCTGATAGAGATCTACACGTTCCTGATAAAAATCCTTTAGAGCCTTATAGCTCAAATCCTCATAATAAGTTGACATAGCACCATCTTTAATGGTATAAACAAAACCCTTTAAGTGATTTGTCTTAATTAAATCAAGCAGAGCATTCACACTTGACTTGGGCAGGAATTCTATATGAAGATATTCTGCTTTATTTAAGTCGTAGATACATACCCCATTCATTAAGACCACTGGCAGAGATATCTGCATATCTTTTAATATATGCTTTATAGATGCAATGGATCTTGCGGTAGCAACAGAAAAATGCATACCTTGTTCCATAAGTGAGTTTATAGTAGTTATGGTATTCCTGGATAAGGTGATATCAGGCTGTAGGAGAGTACCATCTAAATCGGAAATATAAAGTGTTTTCATAAGTAAATACCTTTCTAAGTGCCTAAAATCCTTAATTAAAAGGTAGGAAGATTTTTCTCAAAGGCTTCATATGCTTCAATCATCTTATCAGTCCAATCATCAAATTCTTTATCTTCATCTTGATGTTCCGGATGATGTTCAATATAAGCCAAGGTCTGTCTGATACCCTGATCAAATCGGACTACAGCTTTATAATCTGGAACTAATCGTTTTACCTTAGTGTTATCAAAAATAACAGAATTTGTTTTATCCCCAATTAAACCACCTAAATAGTCTGGATGAGCTTTTGCTAAAGTATCGGACGGTATATGGACAATCTTTGGTGCAATACCCAATGCATCTCCAATAATCTCATAAATCTGATTCCAGGTTAAGCTTTCATCAGAAGTAATTTGCACAGCTTCGCCAATTGCATGCTTATTACCCATTAATCCAACAAAGGCTTTCGCAAAGTCAGTATTGTGTGTTAAGGTCCATAGAGAGCTTCCATCACCATGAATAATAACTTTTTTTCCTTGCTTGATTCGATTAATTACACTATAATTGCCGTTTCTTCCATGTATTGCCAATGGAATACTGGAATCTCCATAGGTATGGCTTGGGCGGACAATAGTGATTGGGAAATCATGATTCCTGTATTGATCCATAAGGAAATCTTCACAGGCAATTTTATTACGTGAATATTCCCAGAATGGATTATATAAGGGGGTACTTTCTGTTATAACAGGACTAGCTAAAGGTTTCTGATATGCGGAAGCGGAACTGATGAAGATGTATTGCTTTGTCTTACCTGCAAAAAGACGTACATCCCGCTCCAGTGCATCCGGTGTAAATGCAATAAATTGAGCAACTACATCAAAAGAAAGGTCCTTCAATTTTTCTCTTACATCAGCTTCGTTATTAATGTCAGCCTCAATTAGCTTAACAGAGTCAGGAATCAGAGCTTGTTTATTTCCTCTGTTTAACAAATATAATTCAAAACCACATTGCGGTGCCAGTGCAGTTATTGCAGTGCTTATGGTACCGGTGCCTCCTATAAATAGTGCTTTTTTCATAATAGGTAACTCCTTTTCTAGGCTTCTTCTATTTTTACTATGTCATTGCTGATTGGCAGCAAATCATATTCTTTTTTTAGTAATCCAAAGATGTAATAATCCGTCATTACATTTAAGATCGCACCGCCACGAATTTGACCTTCTTGTGTGAAGCCAAGTTTTTGCGCTACACGGATAGAACCATTATTATTTGTAAAGCATCGAATTTGAAGACGATTTAAATCCAAATATTCAAAGGCAGCTTTAACCATAGCTTGTCCAGCCTCTGGAGCATATCCTTTTCCCCAATATTCTTTATTAATGCGATAGCCAATATCCGCTTGCTTTTTTAATCTAAAATCATACAGAACAATTTCACCGATTACTTTATGTGAGTCCTTGAGCTCCATTAGCCAGGATAATTCACGGCCAGCCCGATACTCCTTCATAGTAACATTATAATGATAATCTAATTTGATTTTTTTCTTAGGGCGTCGACGTCCATTTAGATCTTTGGATTCATCATACATTCCCCAAAAACGATAGACACTATAGTCATTAATGAACTCAAGGCTGTCTCTGCCGTCATCTTCACTCTCAGTTATTTGACGCAGGATTAGATGCTGTGTTTCTATGCGTGGCAATTTATTAAAAAATGCTTCGTATGACATTAATAACTCCTTTCCATAGGTATCTCTGAATATTTACCTTTCTTTTATTATTATACAAGAGTGATAAATTATCAATCCATAATATTCATATTCCTCTGTTTTCTAAGCAAGGAACTGGTTTTCTATAAAGATTTTAGACCCAATTCCAATAATTACAATGCCGCCGAGCAGTCTTGCCCGATAACCTAATAAGGAACCGCACATTTTTCCAATGTAGACACCCATAGTACAAAAGGTAAATGTAATGATGCCAATCAGCAAGGCAGAAGTAGCTATATTAATCTCTAAAACAGCTAAGCTTACCCCGGCAGCCAAGGCATCTATGCTAGTGGCAATTCCTTGCAGAGTTAAGTTTTTTGGAGCAAAGATATCCACTGCCTCAATTTCAGCCTCGGGATTTTT
>JASGEU010000043.1:0-19621 GCA_047606065.1 Mobilitalea sp. | reverse complement strand
CTTTATCCTCTAATCTGGCCACAAAGCGACAACATGTAATATGTCCACGATCCCAAGCCTCCCAGGTTGGTACCTCCGGTTGAAAGGTTGCGAGTTCCGTTTCTATCCCCATTGAATAAATTCTTGATACTTGTAACCAGTCTGTTTCTTTCATACTATCTATCTTGTAGTCCATTTGTTCTCCTTATCCGTATACGTAGCTTTTAAATTTTTAATATAGTAACTTCAATCACAAGGTTGTTAATTTGAGCGTAATAATTTATGTCTACAATGATTTTAACACGACATAATATTATGTCAATACAAGCTTAAACCAATACCGCCGCTCTTAACTCTCTCATAAAAAAATGGCAAAAGCATTTATATTGCTTTTACCACTTTTTCATATCCGAGTATAGCATCTAACACCAAGAAACTAACCAGGTAAGTCTCTCTGTTTTACCTTAACTCTGATTCTATATTTCATTTGTACCTATAATTTGTATTGTTATTTTCAAAAACATTTTTCCAGTCTTCACTCGGCTGCTTATCGGTTACAATCGTATCAACGCCTGATATATCTTCAATTTTAGTAAAGGAAATTCGATTAAATTTTGTCTGATCAACAGCAAGAATTTTCATATTACTGGACTCCAACATGAGCTTTTTAATATGCGCATCCATTTCATTGGAATCTGTAATACCCTTTCTGATATCAATACCTTTACAAGAGATAATTGACTTATCCACATGAAATGTACTTATCATTTTTTCAGCCTGATAACCTACTAAAGATAATGAGCCTTCCCGTAAAGTACCACCAGTAGATAATATTTTCCACCCTGAAATATCCGATAATTCCAGCATGATTTCAATTGAATTGGTAATTAAGGTTAGATTTTTCTTGCTCTTTAATTGCTTTGCTATATAGACTGCTGTGGAACTCGCATCTAACATTAAGTGGTCACCATCGTCAACCATAGAGCATACCAGCGCTGCAATATGTTCCTTACTTTCCACATTCGATTGCTTGCGTATTAAAAATGGAATATCTACAGTTGCATTATCAGCAATAATTGCTCCGCCATAGGTTTTTTTAGCAAAACCCTGATTCTCAAGCTTTTCAAGATCACGCCGTATCGTCTCCTCGGTTACCTTGAACATAGCACTTAGATCACCTACTACAACACGTCCATCTGTTTTAAGTATTTCAAGAATTTTGTTTCTTCTTTCAATTGTCAGCATTCCCTACTCACTTTCCAAAAATGTACTTCCTGGTATCCTATATGTTATTCTACGATCACAAGTACACTATAAGAACTTGCTATTTTACTTTACTATATCTTAATTGGTCTTAAAATCAGCTGGATGTCTTCCAGAGATACCAAACTGCCTGCGAATATCATAAAGTTTCTCTACTTGTGAATTAGAAAGCTCCTGTGGTCCCCCCAACTGCTTTGTAAGATATAACAGTTTCGCATAAAACTCCACAGATTCCATCTTGTGATATGCGGACAATAATGAATCGGAGTAAGTCAATGCTCCGTGATTTTCAAGTAATAATGCATCGTAGTGCTGAAGGTATTTTGAAATTGCATCTGGAATTTCATGAGTTGAAGGTGTTCCATACTCTGCAATAGGCACACTGCCAAGGAATATAACCGCCTCAGGCATAATTGGCTGAGTTAATGGAATTCCAGCAATAGCAAATGCTGTTGCATACATGGGATGTGCATGCACAACGGCATTGACATCGGAACGTTCATCATACACTCTCATATGCATCTTAATCTCTGAAGAGGGTTTATATTTATCATTTGCTTCAAGAACTTTTCCTGTTCTATCTACCTTACATATATATTCCGGTGTCATGAAGCCTTTGCTTACGCCTGTAGGTGTACACAAGAATTCATTGTCATTTAACTTTACAGATATATTGCCGTCATTTGCAGCAACCATACCTTTGTCATAAATTCTTTTACCAATCTCACATATTTCCTTTTTTATCTCCAATTCAGATAACATTATCATTCTCCCCTTATATGTTGTTTTTATTTGTATTTGTTTGTATTACTTTGTTTTATTGTATTGTATTACGTAATAACAGTAAAGTCAATAAACTTTTATGTTAAATGGCGGTTTTCTTTGCTGCTATTAAAAAACTTATAGCTGTAATTCTTTTAAATTTGCTTTATTTTAATTATGAAGAAATTACTGGTTTTAAAAGCAGAAACAATGTATAATATTGGTAAATATTTAACTATATTGCTACGCTTATATTGGAAGGGGATCAAATGAAAACACAGAAAGAATATATATTGATAAGTTTTAGAAATACTAAAAGATAAGAATGGGCTGTCAACTTGACAGCCCATTTTCTACTATAAATCCTATAACTTCTAGGAGTAATACTCACAATTAAACTTTGTGAACTCTGCAAATTCCTGAATACCTGTTCCTGTTGCATATAAACCAATGATTACACCTGTAAATCCATTCGCCACTTCTGTAGATACGTATCTGGTCTGGGCGCTGCCAAGGTATATTGGCTCCTCTTCTATTTGCACATAAAAACGATACTTTTCGTTTTCAGCTTTAACAATTAAGGTCGCTTTATTCTGTAGCTTTAGATCAAAAGATTGTTCAACAGATTTGATGTCACCGATATTTAAGCGCTCAATTACCTCATATCCATTCTCCTTCTTTCGAATTGCTAAATCATAGTGATGATTCTCGTCCATGAATAGCGTTATGCCAGCTTCGCCTTCGATAAGCTGGATATCACAGGTAATATCTGCTTTAAAATCCATTTGGCGTATCCCTAAAAAGGTTGGAGAATCAACGTGATCCAGCGTTATCTCGGTTCCTCTTAGCAATAACCTATTTTGTTCGAATTTATAATTCTCATAATGTGGCAGGCGAATATGACACCACTCTTTATCCCAGGAGGTATTATCAAAAGTATAGCTCTTTGTTTCCTTCTGTTCTACCTGTGTTGGAATATCGTCCAATATAAAACTCTTTGTTGTTGTTCCCTTATCTCCCGCAGTAAACCAACCATTTTCATCAAATTTTACTGGTGTTAAAAATACCTCACGTCCCAAGTGATGAAAGGTTAGCCAACGATGTATCTGTCGGAACCCAAGATGTAGAATCCACCAGTTACCGTTATTATCTTCAATGAGATCGCCATGCCCAACTCCCTGTACTTCATAACCTCCTAAATTACGGTTCGTTAATACTGGATTATTAGAATACGGAGTAAATTCCCCATATGCGCTCTTGGAACGAGCATAGGTAACCATATGTCCATACTCTGTTCCACCTTCGGCAGCCATTAGATAATACTCGTCATTAATGCGATATAAATGCGGACTTTCCAGATAACGCCCGCCGGTGCCTTGCCAAATACAACGGCTTTTACTTAACTTTATACCGGTCTTGATGTCTATTTCACACTGAACAATGCCATTAATTCCATCTTCATCCGTTCCATTGCTCATAAAATAAGCTTTATCATTTTCAAAATAAAAGGATGGATCAATTCCGTCCTGATCTACAAAAATTGGTTCTGACCATTCTCCATAGATATTATCAGTCCATACATAGAAATTCTTTTGCAGGGTTGCATTGGTAGTCGTCATATAGAAACGACCTTCATGATAGCGGATTGTTGGTGCAAATACTCCACCGGAACTATCTACTTTATCCAGCTCAATCTGGCTTTTTCTAGTAAGGCAATGTCCAATTTGCTTCCAATTCACCAAATCCTTGCTTTCAAAGAGGGGAACACCTGGAAAATAATGCATAGAACTGCAAACCAAATAAAATGTATCTCCTACTTTACACACACTTGGATCAGGATAAAAACCTTTGATAACCGGGTTATTATATTTCATAATCTTTTCTCCATTATTTAATATTGCCTATTCGAATAAAACCTAATAAGCATTATCAGTATAACATTTCTAACCCATACTATGTAAATGTATTATATCGTAGGTTCCATGTATGATTTTGTCTACAAAAAAGGGCACTGCTATTCGCAGCGCCCTAAATTATTTCATTAGATTAGTTCGTAATTATTCAGCAACATCAGCATACATGAAGTACCAGTAGCCGTATGGTGAATGCCAAGAACCAGTGATAGACTCACTCTGTAACCAGAAGTCATTGTAATATGCAACTGGGATAGCACCTGCCTGATCCATTAAGATATCCTCAGCTGTATGAAGAGCTTCAGAACGCTCAGCAGCGTCAGTTGTTGTACGGGATAATTCCATAGCTGCGTCATATTCAGGGTTAGAGAAGTTACCATCGTTGTTACCATTTGTTGTCATGAAAAGATCTAAGATATTAGAAGGATCGCTATAATCGCCTACCCAACCATTTCTGGAGATTTCATAATCACCAGCACGACGAAGAGGTGTAAAGCTTGCCCATTCAACGATTTCTACATTTAAGTTAACGCCAATTTCAGCCCAAGCCTGTTGTACATATTCAGCAACAACTTTATGATAGCCAGTTTCGTTGGTTGAGTATGTGATGGTAGGAAGACCTTCACCGTTTGGATAGCCAGCATCAGCTAATAACTGTTTTGCTTCTGCAAGACTAGCTTCAAAGTTAGTGGAATCAATATAAGTTTTTCCACCGTTTGCGTTATCCATAAAATAGGAACCATCAGTATCAATCCAGCCAGGACCAACAAAGTTAGTAGCTGGTGAATAAGTTCCCTGCATTAAAGTACCAGCAACATATTCACGGTCAATTGCTAAGCTTAAAGCTTT
Organism: Mobilitalea sp.; assembly: GCA_047606065.1. Lineage (GTDB taxonomy): Bacteria > Bacillota > Clostridia > Lachnospirales > Lachnospiraceae > Mobilitalea. The sequence continues at coordinate 14,855 of JASGEU010000043.1, read as the reverse complement.
TCTAACTAAAGGATTTGTAAAAGGTTCTTTCTCATTATTTAAAGAGATATAGTAAGTTCCGATGATTGGTTCAACATGGAACTCTGGATTTCCTGTAAGGCTAGGAATTTCTTCTGTAGGAACACTCTTGATGAATTTAACTTCACCATTCTGGAAAGCACTGTAAGCTGCATTGTTATCTTCGATTAATGCAAATTTAAGTGTATCAAGCTTGATAGCTGCTGCATTCCAGTAGTTAGGATTCTTTGTCATTGTAATATGAGATCCAGGAACCCATTCAGAAACATAGAAAGGACCATTGCTGATATAAGTTTCAGCTGCAGTTGCCCATGCATCACCATTTGCTTCAACTGTAGCCTGTTGTACAGGGCTTAAGGTAGCAAATGCTGCTAAGCTTGCAAAATAAGGACAGCTTGTAGCAAGTTTAACTACAAATGTTTTATCATCAGGAGCAGATACACCAAGTGCATCAATATTACCAGCGATTGCTTCATCAAAGCCCTCAACCATGTTAAGAACTGTTTCTGCATAAGGAGCTGCTACGTTAGGATCACATACACGTTTCCAGCTGTATACAAAGTCGTTAGCTGTAAGAGGTGTGCCATCGGACCATTTAAGGCCGTCACGTAATATAAATTTCCAAGTTAAACCATCTTCAGAAACTTCATAAGATTCAGCCTGTCCTGGAATAATTTTACCATCCTGGTCAAAAATTAATAATGTCTCAAATGTGTGAAGAATCATGTTACCACCATCAACTGCACTGTTTAATGCTGGATCAATGGTTTCTGGGTCAGGTCCTACCTGAACTGTTAATTCTTTTGCACCGCTTACAGTATCTGTAGGTTCTGCGGTATTACCGTCATCAGATGGTGTATCTGTTGCGGTATCAGGGGTTTTGGTTCCAGTATTGTTATCTTTCGTTCCACAAGCTGCGAAGCTGAATGTACTTAGAACCAAAACGGTAGCAAGTAATAGAGCTACTCTTTTCTTCATAAATATCCTCCTTTAAAATTAATTTATATATAAACAATCTGTATATGCGTATTACACAAACTGCCATACATCATAAAATTAAAAGTTTCGCCTTTGAAACTTTAGCGCCAGGCGCTGCCAGATAACCTGACTAGATACATTTCATACAAGTGCGAGCAAAAGCGGATATCCTTCGCCTTTAGCGAGCGTTTTTAGTATTATAAGTCTCCAATTACTATTAGTCAATATTAAATTTAATTTAATTTATCTAAATGATGACAAGCAACGTAGTGGCCTTTCGATACTTCTTTAAATTCTGGCTCCACCTGTGCACATGTCTCAGATGCATATTGGCATCTGGTTCTAAAGCGACATCCGGATGGCGGATTTAATGGACTTGGAACATCGCCGCTAAGTACGATTCGGTTGGTAGCACGTGCTGTCTTTGGATCGGCAACAGGAATTGCAGAAATCAAACTTCTAGTATATGGATGCATGTTATGAAAAGTTAAATCATAACTATCTGCCAGTTCTACTAGTTTACCCAAATACATAACTCCAATACGGTTAGATATGTGTTTTACCACTGACAAATCATGGGCAATAAACAAATAGGTCAGTCCAAATTCTGCCTGAAGATCTTCAAACATATTGACAACCTGCGCTTGAATTGATACGTCAAGTGCAGAGATTGGCTCATCACAAACAATGAATTCCGGATCAACTGCCAGAGCTCTTGCGATACCAACTCTTTGACGCTGTCCGCCAGAAAACTCATGTGCATAACGGTTGGCATGCTCAGAATTAAGCCCAACTCTGGATAACATGGAAATAATTTTATCATGTCTGTCTTTTTTATTAGCAGCCAGTTTATGAATATCAATTGCTTCGCCAACAATATCACCAACAGTCATACGAGGATCAAGACTTGCATAAGGATCCTGGAATACAATCTGCATTTTACGGCGATATGGCAGCATATTAACTGCAATTTTTTTCTCACTATCAAAAATCACTTTATCATTGTAAATAATGCGTCCACCTGTTGGCTCATATAATCTTAACAAACTTCTGCCTGTGGTGGTTTTACCGCAACCACTTTCACCAACAAGACCTAATGTCTCACCTTTTTTAATATAAAAGGAAACATCATCTACTGCTTTTACATATTTTTTATTTTTACCAATACCGCCTAATGCAAAGTATTGTTTTAAATTTTCAATTTGAACTAACTTATCACTCATTTACAGTACCTCCCTCTGCTTCTGCACCGGAGGCAGCAGTATTCTCCATCTCGTCTTTCTGATTCATCCAGCACTGTGTATAGTGAGTTTCGCTTATATTTGTCACCGGAGGCATTTCTCTTAAACAGATTTTCATACATTTACTGCATCTTGGCGCAAACGGACATCCCTTAGGTGGATTCAACATATCAATCGGTGTTCCTTCTATTGGAACAAGTCTTTCATGATCTTTTGCATCAAGTCTTGGAATGCTCAAAAGTAAGCCCTTTGTATATTCGTGCTTAGGATTATAGAATATCTCATCTGTTGTTCCGTATTCTACAATCTTTCCTGCATACATAACAGCGATTTTCTCACACATACTTGCTACAATACCCAAATCATGTGTAATCATAATAATAGCCATGCCTAATTTATTCTTAAGTTCAACCATTAACTCAAGAATTTGAGCTTGAATGGTAACGTCAAGAGCTGTGGTTGGTTCATCCGCAATCAGCAGCTTTGGTTCGCATGCGAGTGCCATGGCAATCATAATACGCTGACGCATACCGCCGGATAATTCATGAGGATACTGCTTTATTCTTTTTTCTGGCTCATTAATACCTACTAAGGTCAGTAATTCTATTACTCTGGCACGAGCTTGTTTACGATTTAATTTCGTATGTAGCAGAATTACCTCTATAATCTGATTTCCAACAGTAAAGACAGGATTTAAGCTGGTCATAGGATCCTGAAAAATGATAGATACTTCATTTCCACGGATTTTGCTCATCTGCCTTTCATTTAATTCCTGCATCATGTGTCCGTTAAACTCTAAGGTTCCGCCAATTAATTTACCTGGGTGAGCGGTTAATCCCATCAAGCTATATGCTGTTACTGATTTTCCTGAACCACTCTCTCCAACTATACCAAGAACTTCACCATCATTTAAGTGGAAAGATACGTCATTTAATGCTTTTACCTCTCCTGCTGGTGTAAAGAAAGAAAGCTTTTCATTTTTAATCTCTACTAAATATTGTCCCATTGTTTCGCTCCCTTTCATTAGTTTTTCAGTTTTGGATCGAATGCATCACGTAATCCATCACCTAACAAGTTAAAGCTTAAGATAATTAAGCTGATTAATAAAGCAGGTGCAAAGAGCAAATAAGGATAGGTATTAATACCGTTAATTGCATCACTTGCAAGACTTCCTAACGAAGGCAAGGGCACAGCAACACCTAGTCCAAGAAAGCTTAAGAAGCTCTCTGTAAAAATTGAAGATGGAATTTGAAGTGTAGTCGTTACAATCAAAGTACCGATACAGTTAGTTAATAAGTGTTTTCTAATAATTCTTCCACTGGAAGCACCTAAAGCTCTAGCTGCTGTTACGTATTCACTCTCTTTTAACATAAGTACCTGGCTACGAACCATACGAGCCATACCAACCCAATATAAAAGCGCAAAAACGATGAAGATACTGATTAAATTAGTTCCTACCGTTTGTATCCATTGAAACCCTGGAAGTGAAGTTAGTACTTCTAATGGGTGTTTTAAGGCAAAGGATAAAAGAACGATTAAGAGGATATCAGGAACCGTATAAATAATATCCACGATTCTCATCATAACTAAGTCCGTCTTACCGCCTGCAAAAGCAGCAATTGCACCATAGGTAGATCCAATCACAAGAATGATTGCTGTTGCAACTAAACCTACAATAAGTGAAATTCTAGATCCTATCATAATTCGAATTGCATAATCACGACCTAATTTATCTGTACCCAAAATATGTGGGAATACATTCTCACCAGCATCCATACGTGCTATTTCTTTTTCAGAATAAGACATTGGCTTAAGATTTTCAGACCCTCTGATCTGTGTCTTATAGGAATATGGATAAAAAAGCGGAACGATGAACGATATAAATATAATAAAGATAACAACAAATAAGCTTACCATTGCAACCTTATTCTTTTTCAAACGTCGGAATCCATCACGCCAAAAGCCAACGCTTTCACGCATGGCAACCAGGCTTTCCTTTTCCTCCTCACTGGCCGGAAGAAAATCTTCATAATTCCATTTTTTTTGTAATGACATCGGATTGTTTTTCATTTTTATTTTCATGCAATTGCAAATTAATTTGCAATGCTAACCTTAATTCTATGAACAAAGGCAGTTTGCACTTATCCTTTCCTTGTATTCTACTCTTATTATTTTTTAGATATTGTCGGCTGAATTATTTTAACTTAATTCTAGGATCAACAAGCTTATATACAATATCAACAACTACATTCATAAACACCATAAGTGCAGCAAGGAATATTGTAGTTCCCATAATTATAGTATAATCACGGCTGCCAATAGATCCAATAAATTCTCCGCCCAGACCAGGGATTGTAAATATCTTTTCCACTACAAAGCTACCGGTTAAGGTATATGCTGTCATAGGTCCTAAATACGTAATAACGGGAAGAATTGCATTTCTAAGTGCATGCTTATATAAGGCAAAGAACTGTGATACACCTTTCGCTTTGGTGGTTCTCATATAGTCCTGTCCCAAAACATCTAATAAGGAAGATCTCATAAGTCTCATGATATAAGCGGTTGGATAAAAGGAAAGTGCCATAACAGGCATAACATAATGTTTCCAGGAAGTAATACCGAAGGTTGGAAGCAGCTTTAAATGAACTCCCAGGAAATACATTAATAAAGTACAGATAACAAAGCTTGGTACCGCAATACCAAAGGTTGAGACGACACTAATAAAGCTGTCCAAAGCCTTACCTCTGTTCAAGGCAGCCATACATCCCAAAGGAATACCGATTAATAAAGACAGAAGGATAGCACATCCTCCTACTCTAGCTGAAACAGGAAACTTTGTTGATATTATGGAGGCAACGGTTCGACCTCTCTGTTTTAAGCTATCACCGAAATCGCCATGAAGTGCATCAGTCATATATGTAACATATTGCTGAAACAATGGCTTATCCAAGCCGTACTTTGCCTCTAGTGCTTTTTGTGCAGCCGGACTGATTGCTTTTTCTGAAAGGAAGGGTCCCCCTGGAACCATGTTCATCAGGAAGAACGTTAACGTGCCTACAATAAAAACAGTAATTACTGCAAGCAATAGTCTTTTAATTACATACTTAATCATCGGTTACTCCTCTACAATAAAAATGGCAAATCCCAATGACACCTTTGCCGATTTTTATTCTTATTATTCTATTTTTTAGATAACATTTGATAACAATTTTAGCTATACTTATGCAACATGTCAATAGGGTCTGCATAAATAATCACATGGAATATAATGAGAAATCCATATAATAACTAAATATAGTAAAATTCAAGAAAAATCAAAGGAATTATAATCTGTTATGGTAAAGCGGTGATATATTGCATGGGGTCCTTCAAAGGTAATACAGTATCTATACGAATCTGGAATCCCGTCTTCAAAATAAATAAGATATTCAAATTCACCATGATTTTCCTTCTTACATACTACTTTTTCAGAATGACTATAAAATACTTTTAAAATATTTTCAATGGTTAAATTATGGTTACTGATGGTTTTGATAAACTCTTCTAAAAATTCTCGTCTTATATTATGATGAACATAGGTTACACCACTTGCGGGTATTAATATACAATATCGATCTCCTATATTTGAAATTTCCAGATTGCCAAGACGACCTATTACATATTCCCGAAACTCTGCAAGATACTTGTCCAATTCCTCTTTATTTAACTCATTTCCCAAGTAATTTTTTAAGGACTCCATTGGATAATATAATCGAATTTTTTCATCTCTATATCCAAGTTTAATCTGCTCTTCTTTAATTACATCCATTATATTATTCTCTAATCCCATAAAATCAGGCTGTTTTAATAAACTCATGTTCTTTTCCTTACCTTTTAGCTTAGTTTTTCCTTAATCTGGTTCTACTTTGTGGGCTTGCAGATAATCTCAATAGCATTATTGCAATTTTCAATCTCTACTGTTTCATATATTCCGCCAAATTCTCCATCCACCGTCCATTCCATTGAATCAGAAATAACAGAAATCTTAGCGGCCTGGATGTAATAAAGATGGTTCTCGTTAATCTTATTATTTAATAGAGAGGAAATAATTGCTTCTAAATCAAAAATATTCTTTGGCATCTTAACCAAAAGCATCTCAAATATCCCATCATTCAGGCTTGTCTTTTTATAGTTAATATTTTTAAACCCGGCAATGTATAAAGAGTTGGTTACAAATCCTAAGATGAAATCATCTTCAATTACTTTATTATCATATGAAACCTTTACATGCTTTGCCTTAAGCTCTGATATCTTCTTTATTCCTTCCAGATAATAAGATAGAATTCCAATTACATTTTTATTTTTTTGAGAGGTAGTATACGGTACATCTGTAAATGCACCAAAGGCTGCCACATAAATAAAATATTTATCATTGAATTTACCCACATCCAGTAACTTAGGTGAGCCAGTCATTATATTTTGAACTGCATTCTTAACTTCTTTACTTATTTTAAGGCTATGGGCCACATCGTTCATGGAACCAGCTGGTATATACCCAATTGGAATTACCTTACCGGAAAACATTTGACCTGAAATGACCTCATTCAATGTCCCGTCACCTCCGGCACAAACAAGAATATCATATAATTCTGACTCTCTTGTTATTATCTGTGTGGCATCCCCTTTGTTCTGGGTGGGGAATACCGTAACCTTGTATCCATGTTTTACAAAAGTATTAATAATATCAAATAATTTATTTTTTATTTTACCTCTGCCTGCTGAGGGGTTAAATATAAATAACAGTTTTTTCATCCGATCCTCCGTATATACAGTAAATATTTCCAACTAAGAGTATAGCACAAATCTTATATTTGTACTATGCATTACTCCAATTTTATTATAATTTTATTATTGCCTAAAATTTAGTCAGAACTATTCCTTTTTTCTTCTATTTCATCATGTATTAATTTCAGGTTCAAGGGTTGCAATTTCATTTTGACTATTGATAACTAACCACATCTGTGCATAGAAATACATAATATTCCATATACCAGAACCCTTCAACATATATTCATCCACTAAATTCATCAAGGAATTAATACTTCTTGCATCCACAAACCAAACAATATGTCTTATTGGAATCCCATCCCGGGTATCTATATATTCGAAATATGGAGTCTGTGAAGCCTCATCAAATAAAATTACCGCCTGAAATTCACTTGCTAAATTTACAGCTGAAATAATTGTTAACGACCTTGCCTTTGTAACGCCAATGATATAAGGAAGCTCCCAGTCATATCCGATAATCGGTATTCCTAAATCTATTTTTTCCGGCGGTACCTGAGTTAACACATAATTTAATACTTCCTTAAGATCTGTTATCGACGATACCGGAGCTGGTGGTCCATAGGAATACCCCCAATTATAGTTCATTATTGTTATTCCATCACTATAACGTCCGATAACAGAATAATCAAACCGCTCAAAGGTCACTTCTCTATCAATGATTACCTTATTGTGTGGTAATGTAATATATACTAGATATCCAGCATAATGCAGACGCGCATATAATTTAATCGTAAGATTATTGTAATATTCAATATTATCCATATTTATAAATTGATAAGTTATATTCACACCGGAATAATTCTTACTTTTTAAAATGTCAAAAATATTATTCAACAAATTTTCCTGTACATCTTCATCATACAGGACACGAAACGCTACTTCTAAATCAATATTACCCTGGATGTTTTGCGCAGATAACAGCAAAATAGGTGCAACCTGATATAGTCTGGAAATATTAAGCAGATCATAGTCAGCTACACTTTCTATGCTTCCATCTGCCTTTATTAAATATCCAAATATTGATATAAAGGTTAAATATGGCAGAGTTCTTTTTAGAACATTAAAATCTATAAAAGGGTATGCATAACCATTCGTATTGACACTGTTGCTAAAGGTACCATAGCTAATTACAAGGGTTTCTCCAGGAAAAATATAATCACGATTATAGAGAAAATTGTTATTTTGGAGTAATTCTCTAATTGAAATACCATTTTGCTCTGCAATACTTTGTATCGTATCTCCTTCTGCCACGACATATGTCTTCTCTGGAATCGCAATAACAATGGTTTGACCTAAAACTAATTGATTGAAATTATATAAATCATTATCGATTATCAATCTACTAGTTGAAATCCCATAGGAATTCGCGATACTTTCAATGGTCTCGCCAGATTGTACAATATGTATAATCATAACAACCCTCTTTTACTATCTTTCTATTATTATATGCTTCAATAGCTTTATTACCACAAAGGAAATTTTGGAATATACATGCTATTTGAATTCCGAGGCTTTTATTGTCGAAATAATGCATACTTTTGTCAACTTATGAGTAATTATCTGTCACCAAATATAAGTAATTACGTATTATATTATAGAAACATAAAGTAACAAAAATATTCTTAAGGAGAGATGATTATGGATTTTTTACAATTGTTTCAATACCTCTTAGTACTCATTGTACCAGGATTTATCGGTGCTTTACTTTATAGTATAATTGGATGTAACAGAGCCTCGGTTAATGTGGGAGTGGCATTAATCTTAGATTTAATCACATTTATTATTATGATTACAGGACTTTATCTATTTCACGGAGTCACCACAATTGAAATATTAATATTTGAATTTACTTGCTTAAGCTTTACCAGAATTTATGCTCTGATAAGTATTCTAATTGCTGCTTTATTGGGCGTACTTGCCGGCTTACTTAAGAGATTGTTATTCTGGGTTAGATGCTAATCCTATTCTATCTGAGTATAAAGTAGCTTAAACCTAAGTTTATGGGCTGCTGCAACATATCTATTTGCAGCAGCCCATAATAAACTCCAATACGACAATGTTTTGAACATTAAACCTGTTTTTGACGCTCAAATCATTATATATCTTTATTCCAAACGACCCTGTTAATATAATCCGTATAGGATATTATGATACGAAGGACCTTCTCTGAGACATTATATTTTGTATAATCAGCAACCGAATCTAACGTGTTAACCGTTTGTGTTTCAAGAACCTCCAAAGCTTGAAGAATTCGTTCCTTTGACAATCCCGTAAGCATAACAATGGCTTCCTCCATCGCTTCCATTCTCTCATGTGCTTGTCTTAAGTTAACTGCCTTAAATTTAAGAATGGCAGCTTCTTCACTAATGGTTCCGCTGTCACTTAATACTGCCTTAGCTTTGCTTTGTAATTTTAAATAGTCCAAATACCCGAATGGTTTAAGAACTTTAATAAGCGGATGGAATACTACTTTCTTTTCCTGCAGCCTGTTTCTTGTTCTTGGATGGGTACTTATAATAATCGGCAGCTGATCCCGGATAGCAACTTCATTTAATGCATCCACGAGATTTAATAAGTTATGATCGGAGTTAACATTTTCTTCTCTATGAAAGGATACCAGATAATATTTTTGTGGTTTGAGTTCCAATCGTTCCAGAATATCGGAGTTTTCTATTTCTAAGAGTTTTGATTGAATCACTTCAAACATCGGACTGCCTGTTTTAATAATACGATCCTGCGGAAATCCCTCTTTTATCAAATAACTCTTGGCAATCTCACTATAAGGTAAATTAATATCTGCAATATGATCTACTAATTTACGATTTGTTTCTTCCGGTACCCTTTGGTCAAAGCACCTATTCCCGGCTTCCATATGAAAAATTGGTATTTGCCTCTTTTTTGCAGCAATAGCACTAAGACAGCTGTTCGTATCACCAAGTACTAAAAGGGCATTAGGATTTTCCCTGAATAGTATTGGCTCAATATTAACTAAAATATTACCTATTGTTTCCGTTGCATTACCTTTTGCCGCATCTAAATAATAGTCCGGAGCATTTAGTTTTAAATCCTCGAAAAACACTTGATTCAGCTCATAATCATAATTTTGTCCTGTATGGACAAGTACATGATCAATTGCCTCAGATTCATTTAGTTTTTTAATCACTGCTGAGAGTCGAATAATCTCGGGTCTGGTACCAACCACCGTCATAACTTTTAATTTCTTCATTTATACCTCCCCATAGTTTGTGTCTGGCTTATTGCTGTCAAAGCTTTCATTTGCCCATATAATTGTAACGAGATCGGTATCACCAAGATTTTCAATATTATGAACATATCCACAGGGCAGATAGACAAATTGAAGTTTTTTCCCAGTCACATAGTAGGAAAACACCTCACTTGAATTAAGGTTACGAAGACGTATTACACCTTCTCCGCTAACTACCAGAAAACGCTCATTTTTGGAATTATGCCAGTGATTACCTTTCAATATACCGGGCTTTGAAATATTAACTGATACTTGACCAAAGCTCTCCTGTTTCAGAAATTCTGTAAAGGACCCTCTGTGATCCGTATGCATTAACAAATCCTGACACAAATCTTCTGCCGGAAGATAGCTTAAATACGTAGAATACAGCTTTTTTGCAAACAGATCAGAAAGATCAGGTATGATCTGTTTCTTATGACAATCCCGAAAAGAATAAAGTAGTTCTGCAATTTTTATAAGCATAACCGAATAGGTATGATTAATTTCGTAGTAATACTCTTCTTGAGGAGTCTGATTATTAATTTTATTAATTAACTCCTCCACTAGGTCATCAATATAAACTAATTCCAAAGGTGTTTCAGAAGTGCGTACTTCAATTGGCAAGCCCTGTGCTATATTATGGCAAAAAGTTGCGACAACACTATTGTAATTTGGCCGGCACCACTTTCCAAATACATTTTTAAAGCGATAGATGTATAGTCTCGCTCCAGATGACCGGGCGTACTTAACCAGCAAATCTTCCCCTGCTTTTTTACTCTTCCCATAGGGATTATCCAGTGCTGCCTGTATAGAAGATGCATATACGATAGGGCAATTATTCTCAAACTTATTTAGGGTTGTAATCAGTGTATTTGTAAAGTCCGTATTATGAATTATATAGTCATTTTCCTCTTTTGGACGATTAGAGCCTGCCAAATGGTACACAAACTCTGCTTCTTTGCAATAATACTCAAAATCCTCTGTTGAAGTATTAATATCATACTCATATATGGTATGCTGCTTTTCATTTTTTAAATTTGCGATTAAATTTTTACCAATAAATCCTCTTGCACCTGTTACTAATATCCTCATATTGAATCTCCATTATTGCACTATATGCCAACTCAAAATGTTCCAAGTGAAAGTGATTTTTCTTTCACTCTGCCTCCTTTAGGTTGTTGTAGTAAACTCTTCTCGAAGTAAGGATAGAAGTAAGGAATTCCAATATCGTCCTTCATAGTAATAATGTTCTCTTAAAACACCATCTGTCTGAAATCCAAGTTGCCGCAGCAGTGCTTTTTTCTTTATATCAAATTCATAAATTTCTGCCCAGACTTTATTCAACCCTAACTGATAGAACGCAAAATCAAGTAAAAGCTTGCAGCTTTCTTCGGCAAACCCAAGTTCATCAATATACTCCTCCTTAAAACCAATGTACAAGGATAAATCTGAGTGCCGGTTAATCCAGTTAATGTAACATAAACCACAGCAGCCTAATAGTTCCCCATCTTCCTTTCTTCTTATGGAAAACATCATTGTGGTGGGGTCAGTAAGTACCTTGCGTAAGTACCATTCCTCTTGCATTTCACTGCTAATTTCCCTGTGTTCACGAAAAAACTTCTTAAACTCTTCCTTGTTTCTCCATTCTTTCAAAAAAGGAAGGTCTTCTCGTTCAATGGCTGTCAGTACAACCAGCTGCCCTTGTTTCAAACTCTCACCAAATCCTTTCTACATCAGCAGATCAGTCATTATTATTCAAAGTCCTCCCACTTAATGCAAGTGTCCATATCTACCTGCTTTTTAAGTTTCTTCCCTAAAATATCCTTTAGATTATGAGGGCTGATACCTTCCGGGTTCATTGGCCTCAAGGGATGGACATCCTCTTTAACAAGGATGGAACCACTCTGCTTATTGTTCCTATAGTATAAAGATCTTTTTTGAATCCTTGCAGTTTCTGCTTCGTTTCCCTCAATCCTTTTCACCCCATCCCCAAGAGATGCCCATAAATCCATCGAACGCTTTACCATTTCTCTCCAGGTTACAGGATTCATTGCGAAAGAGTGGTCAGGACCATTTCTGCTGTTATCATCTGTAAAATGCTTTTCAATGACCTTTGCACCCAGAGCTATGGCACCAAGTACAGTAACATCCCCCGGTGTATGATCAGATAAACCCAGAATTAAATCTGGATACTGATCAGCATAGGTTTTTAAGACATTTAAGTTAATATAATTAAAATTACTGCTGCTCGCTGTATAATTGGTATTGCATTGCATTACAACAATCATAGAATGAAATGACCGAACTGCCTGAACTGCTCTTTCAACTTCTTCCGGCGTAGAAGCTCCTGTGGCCAATAATACGGGTTTTTTATAAGCCGCAATTGTCTCAATTAATTCGATCCAGGTAATATCACCTGATCCGATTTTAAAGGCATTTACATAGGGATTAACTTCCCTCACGGCAGTCAAATCATAAGGTGTCGTAAGATATTCAATCCCAACTTCGTCACATTTCCGTTTTAATAGCTGAGTCCATTCTTTATCAATACTATATTGTTCATACACCTCATACACGGATTTATTCCAGGAAGCCTGATGTGACAGCCTGCCTCCCAGATTCTCAAACCCATTTCTGCTCACAATTGTTGATGCAGAAAAGTTCTGGAATTTGGCAGCATCGGCACCTGCTGCTTTGGCAAGTTCAATCAAACGATAGGCTCGATCCAACTCCCCATCATGATTTGCAGCAATATCAGCAATAAAGTAGGGCGGCGTATCTTCTGCAATTCTTCGATTACCAATCTTGATCATATCAATAACCACACCTTTCTTAAGGTCTGCAAATTTTGAGCTTTAGACAAAATGCTAACCCTTTTTTAGTTGTTCATGGTATCGTCTGTCATATAGCCGTTTAAATTCTTTCACACCTTCCAGGGGCGTACTAATATGAATTCCTAACTCCTTTGATATCTTTTCATTGCTTAGACCCATATTCTTTGTTCTGGGTGCTCTAAATTCATGATCTTCCATGGATGCCTGGAAGATAGCACCGCTTAATTTAAATTCCTCCATAATAGCAATTGCAATCTCATACTTTGAAATTGATCCCGTACTGCAGATATGATAGAGACCACATAAATTCCTGTCAATACACATGGACAGAATACTTGCCAGCTCATTTACTAAGATAGGTGAAAAATAAATATCATAGAACATACTGAGATTGTCATTATTATTTAAGGAACTTATAATCCACTCACCAAAGCTGTTCTTTTCCCTGTAATTAAATCCATAAATATTTGTCCGCACAACTATATTTTCGCTAAATTGTTGAACATATTGTTCCGCTTGCAGCTTTGTTGACGCATATACGCTGATGGGGCCAGGAAGATCCGTTTCCTTATAGAGTCCTTCCTTATTGCCATCAAATACGGCATCTGTGGAAATAAAAATCATTTTTACCTTCAGCTCCCCGCACAGGTCTGCTAAGTTTTTGGTAAGTTCATAGTTAACTTTTTGCGCATAATCCGGCTTTTCTTCGCATTCATCTACATTTACAAGTGCTGCACAGTGTATTAGTACATCAACTTTATGTTGAAGAAATAGCTCTCTGATTTTCTCCAGATCAAAAGCGGAAAAAAGATGACTATCTACTCCTCTTATCTGTACTTTGTTCAAATCCACACCTAATATGCGATACACATCCTTTAATAGATAGGCTAGATTCGAACCTAACATACCAGCGATTCCTGTAATAAAGATGGATTTCATTTCGCAACACTCCGATCGTCAAAGAACTGAATGGTCTTCTTTAATATCTGCATCTGTGCCTTTGCATCCTCTAAGTTCCAGTAATTTGTTTTAAACTGTAATAATTTACCCTGCAAGTACTCTGCAACTGGGCATAATCCCTTTTTGTACTTGTGTAAATTATGCCTGGATATAAATCGTTCTCTTTTTAGAAGCTTACGATTCCGCATCATTGGCTCCAGATAACTTAACTTCCAAGCCGCATAGATGCCATCTCCACCAAAAGCAGCAAATTGATCCCTGAACTCTTTCCAGGTAATCTCCGGATGCTCTAATTTAACAACAAAAGTCCAATAGGTGCATTCATATTCCTCACTGACTTTTTGTGGTATTAGCCACTCCGTATCCTTAATTGTCTCCAGGTAAAGTTTTGCAACCTCACTTCTTCGACTCACTAATGCCTCTACCTGTTCAAATTGTGCCAGTGCGACCGCAGCACATAGCTCCGGCATACGATAATTCCAGCCCATGGAAACGTGCCTTGCATAATCCGGGTCTTGAATAGTCTGCTTTGTTATCTTAGCTTTACTGGCTCCAACACCTGCGTATCCAAGGGAATTCACTCTCCTGACACCTTCCGCAATTTCCAGCGAATCCGTAATTATCATACCTCCCTCGCCGCTGGTAATATGCTTGGAGCTTTGAAAACTATAACTTGCTACATGCCCCAAGGTGCCGACTTTTCTATTTTTATAGGTTCCTAGCATGCATTCTGCATTATCCTCAATGACATAG
>JASGEU010000042.1:0-23343 GCA_047606065.1 Mobilitalea sp. | reverse complement strand
TGAAGGTCTGCATCTGAGGTTATCTTACCCGCCCAGTCTTCGTAATAATACTGTCCGTATTTGTCTACTGTAAGTGTCCCTTTACTAAATTCAGCCTGTAGCTCTTCCAAACTATAAGGAACCCCGGACTCTCCCTCTTCCTGTCCTGCTGCCTTAAAAAATTCAACTTCGGTTAGCGGCATATTCTGCCAGGGATTCGCTTTGATAATGTTTACAATCACAAATCGTGCTGTTTTACCTTCTGCATCTAAATTAAGCGTATTATCAAGCGGTACTCCATCCAGCAGCTTCATGGTGCTGGTGTCAATCTTTGAGCCATACCAATCCCCGGCATACAGAATTTTATACCTGCTGTCCTCTTCTGCCCGATATTTTACTGTGATATAGCTTACGCCATTCCAGGCATCCGGTGCATTACTAATCACATTAATCAGATCCAGTGGATAATTCTTTTGCAGGTCGTAGACAATAGATATGTCCCAGGGATTTGTTCCGGAAGCCTGCCATTTGGCATAGGTAGTTTTATTTCCGTCAGTTAATAGTCCCTCATCAAAAGAAATTAATTCCGTTGAAAGCTGATCCGGTTGTCCTCCACCGTCCGGTGCATGGTTATAGAGATAATTCCCCTCCATAATCTGTCCTGGCTGCGCAGTGCGGATCGCCTTTGCCGGCAGGCTTGGCTCAGCCAGCAATTCAGCGGCTGTTTTCGCTGGAGCTGGATTCGTGCCTGTTTCTCCCGTTCCTTGGTAAAACAGTACTTCTGTTAACGGCATATTTTGCCACTGATTGCATTTTGATATTTCAACAATGATATATCTTGCCTGTTGGTTTCCTATATTATATGTAATTGTATTGTTCCAATCTGTTGTCTGCGGAAGCTGTATGGAGGTACCGTACCAATTCTCTGATCCAATAATCCAATAATTAGCTTCCGTTTCACTGCGATATTTCACCTTTATGTTATAAATTCCCCAATATTCATTAGGCGCATTACTTACTATTTTAATCCTGTCCATAGGGTAATCCTTAAGCAGATCATATACAACAGTAATGGTTGTTCCCTGCGTATAATTGTTGCTCCAGCCAGCATAGGTCTGTGTGCTTACATCAGTCAGCAGTCCATCTGAAAATGATATTAAGCCGGTTTTCCCTACATCATATCCGTTCTCATACAGTTGTGAGGTATCCGGTGCATGATTATAAACATAATTTCCATCCATAATCAATCCAGGTTCCGGAATGCGATACATACCTTCCGGCATTTCAGTCTCCTGCAGCAGTTGGGCTGCTGTCTTAACTTCTCCAGCCTCATTGCTTACGTCTCCGGTTCCTTTGTAAATCTCCACCTCTGACAGTAATAAATTAGCCCAGGTATTGCATTTCTTAATTTCAATAATTACGTATCGAGCCCTATTATTTTGTGTATTAACCTGCAGAGTGTTATTTTTTTCTATATTGTCTGGCAGCTGTATGCTTGTGCCATACCAGTTTT
Source organism: Mobilitalea sp. (assembly GCA_047606065.1). Taxonomy (GTDB): domain Bacteria; phylum Bacillota; class Clostridia; order Lachnospirales; family Lachnospiraceae; genus Mobilitalea. The sequence continues at coordinate 21,851 of JASGEU010000042.1, read as the reverse complement.
GTGACGCATAAACGGTATATTTTGTTTCAGCCTCCGCCCTGCATTTTACTTTTACACTGTAGACTCCGTGCCAGGTGTCGGGTGTGTTACTGATTACATTAATCTGCTCCAATGGAAAGTCTTTGCCCAAATCAAAGATTATTTCTACCGTATCACTTATTCCCGAACCATTACCCTTCCATGCAGTATAGCTGCTGCGATTACCATCTGTAAGCAGTCCATTATCAAAAGAAAGCAGTCCATTTTGTCCCTGAAGTACATCATATCCCGACGCTCCTGAATTTGAGTCATCTGGCGAGTAACTGTAAATGTACTTTCCTTCAGTTACTAATGTTTCAGTTGCAAAAACTAAATTTTGTTGCCTTGCGCTTTGACCGACTATTGAAAATAATAAGGTCAGTACAATCAGCAATACAATTCCTCGTTTAAGTCGTTTTTTCTGTAACCACATATCTCCTCCTATTTCCTCCATTTCTTCTCATTCTACTTTGTTTCCCCATATCTTCACTTTTATAAAGTTCTTGACAGTTACTCCCTGTATTTTTTTATCAGTCTCTCTCCTGTATAACTTTTCTTAAAAATTGTAAATTTATTATTTGATGTTTTATACAGTTTGTAAATGCTATTTTTACTTTACATTTATATTTATAAGATATATTATTTGTTTTGTCAATTGCTTTTTTGTTAAATATAGCTATATATTTATATTTTTATTGAAATATTTATATTTTTTCTATAAAAAAAGAAATACCGCACCTTTTTAACAAAAGATCACGGTATTTCTATTTATTTTAATTGTAAAGTAATTACTTTTATGTATTTGATTTTTTAGTCATCTGATAAGGGCTTCACGGATTCGCGAATAACCATATCTCCATAGATCGATATTTTTTGTATTTCCCCATTCTGCTCCAGTCTGCGGATTAGTAAATCTACCGCCTCTTGCCCCATTCTCTGTCTGTCAATTCGAACCGTAGTCAGCGAAGGTATAATCATATTTGCAGCTTCAATATCATCAAAACCAGCAACCGAGATTTCTTCCGGTATCTTAATGTTTTTCCTGGAAAGAACATTAATGAGGTTAATAGCTATTCTATCTCCTCCGCAAAACCATGCTGTGGGCATTGTTTTCATACCACTTATCAGCCTATCCAACTCCTCAACTTCAGCAAAAAGAACATTGAGCGGGGACGAGTTAAGAATGCAATGCTCCGCATTAACCTTCAACCCGTGATACAGCATTGCCTTATTATAACCACACCATCTCTCATAAAGACTCGAAGTCATTTCGATAGAACCTACATATCCAATATCCTTATGTCCCTTTTCAATCAAATAACTAACTATGCTATATGACCCCTCCAAGTTAGCGGTAACCACTGCGTCCATCGGAATATCATCGTAATAATGATCAATCGAAATCACTGGAAGTCCGCTGGAAAGGATCTTCCTGACATATTTCTTTGTAAAAATACCAATCATAATAATACCACAGAATTCCATTTCATAATAAAAATTGGGATATTCTAATTTTTCCTGCATGTCCGCATTTACACCAGCCAGAACAGCCTTAAAGCCTCTTCTTTTTATATCCGCTTCCACTGACCAATAGATGGAATTGTAAAAAAAGGTATCATTGCTGATATACTCTGGTATCAAGACAAGAATACTGCTATTTTTCTTTGCCTGCTTTTTTTTATTTCCCTGATAATCCATTTCAATAGCAAGCTTCGTGATTTCTTTTCTCAGTTCATCGCTTACTCCCGGTTTATCATTCAAAGCTAACGATACCGCATACTTAGAAATTCCTAAGCGATCTGCTATATCCTGTAAAGATACTTTATTTCTATATTGTCCCATTCTTCGCTCCCTATAATTACCTTTTAATTTCAATTGAAATAATACCATTTGTAAAGTATATTGTCAATATAATTATAAAGTATTTAAGATAACATTTCTTATATATGACTGAATAAAAAAGTGCAAAGCCACAAGTAATCGCAGCTTCACACCATGATGAGTCCATCCATAGGACTGGAACTGTAATAAGAAGAATGAATTTAGAACAAAATTATAATACTGTGCCACAGACTGCTCCTGGCAGACTATTCGTAATACGTTACTGTTATGATGGAACGAGCCTCCACCAGTACTGTTTGACCCTTACCGTATTCAAAGATTGATACCGGTATATCCTGCTCCGTCTTATTTAAAATAACAACCACTCTTTGCTGATCCGGATTAAGAAAACCCGCTGCTTCTATCTTGTCCGTATAACGACTGCTAGCGATACGCTTCGCTCCGGGTTTTACAAACCGGCTAAAATGCCCAATGTAATAATAACTTAAATTCTTAATAATTTCATTCTTACTTTCATTGCTCATAATTGGAGCCGCACAGTAATTTCCGACATGATTGGGTCCACCCATTTCATCCAGCAAAAGGTTCCAGTCGATGAAAGCCTGCATTCCAGCATTAAAATTGCCCATCATATCATGAGCATACATTTCTGCCTTACGAATCTCATCCGTCTCTGCAAATCTGCTATATTCAACACAGCCTTCTGTAAAATATAAAAGTTTGTCAGGATATGCGTCACGCACTAAGGCTACTTCTTCAAAATGATCTCCGGTATACCAATGGAATGCCACCCCGTCCACATATTGAGCCGCTATCTCATCCCTTAAGATGGTTTTTGCTCTCGTATAAATTGACTCTTTATTATGATCCCAGATAAATACCTTGATATCTTCCAGTCCTTCCTCTTTTAAGACAGGGCCAAGATACTTCTTCACAAATTCCCGTTCTTCCTCTCCGGTATAAGTGCAAGAATCCCAAGTCTGCACCGAATCTGGTTCATTTTGAACCGTTATCATGGTGGGATTTAATCCTGCCTCTTGATAGGCTTTGATAAACCTGGCAAAATACTTCGCCCAAAGGTTCCCATACTCAGCCTTTAATTTTCCTCCAAAATTCATTTCACCGGTGGTTTTCATAAAAGCAGGAGGACTCCAGGGAGATATTAATAATTGTATCGGTTGGTTTAATTTCTTCTGTGCCTGTGAAATCAGAGGTATGATATACTTTTTATCTCTCTCGATGGAAAAGCTCTCCATCGCTGTATCCTCCGGATCCTCTAAACATGCATAATTGCCTAAGGAGAAATCACAGCTATTCATATGAGTCCGTCCCATGTTATATTTAAGTCCCTCTTCTCCAAAATAACTGTCAAGGAACTCTTGCTTTGCTTTTTCGGTCAGTAAAGAGTACGTATACGCAGATGCTTCGGTAAAAGCTCCACCAAATCCATCAATCCTCTGACAGGTCAAATCCGGATGAATGTTTAACTGTTTCATACAGTCTAACTCATTTGGTACAACCTCTTCTTCCTTCCAAAAGCAGCTTTTATTCCAATTAGTTTTCCATACCTTAAATTGCATTGTGTTCCTCCATCTATTTTCATTTTTTGTTAGGATACTATATTAAAACTACCTAATCTATAGAGAGAACAATCCTTATTGAAGTAACCAATCAATACTTTTCAGGATCAGCTCCAGTACTGACTTCTCCACAAATGTATTTTTGTCATGTCCAAATGCCAGGTAGACAAGCTTACCCTGTCCTTCCTTGGTCGTCCATGCCGCAGGATAGGTTTTTCCATTTCGCTCGTATTCTAGAATCAACTCCAATTGGGGATGTTTATTAAAGTCAAACTCATAAGGCTCTTCATAAATAGAAAAGCTTTCCATATCCTTTGTGATAAAATGCTCCTGTGATTTTTTATACCTTAACAAACCATATTCTTCATGACCTCGAAAGCTTCCTCCATGTAGCTCAAGAAGCCGCGCTGCAGATTTTACAATAATTCCGCAATGCAACGTTAGAATCCTTCCACCCTCTGCCACATAGTCACATAATGCCAGCTCTGCTTCCTCATTGCCTCTATCCTCCCAATTATCAATGTAATTCATAACCAGATCAAAGCCTCTTAAATAATCCTTTGTTATCTCCTGATATTCTTCGCTCACCACCAGATCGTGCTTTTCCCTTATTGGGTCTATCAAAGGATTGATTTCCTGCAAGCTATGATAACGTGGTTGTGTAATGTCTCCTAAAAGCAATATTTTTCCCATAGTTCTACTCTCTCCTATCGTAATATTTAAAAGTGAAAACGTTCACCATCATACCCATATAAAATCAATTCAGCTTCATCCACTTCATTATTCATAAAATAGTTGGCAGCAAGTTCTGCTGCTTCCTCAATCGACAGATTACCCTCCTCTGATAAATGGCCTTTCATATAAGAACGGATCCATCCCGGATGATAGAGACGGAAGCTGTAACCCTGGGGGTGAAGTCGATTATAAATTAATTTCACATACATGTTTAAGGCAGCTTTCGACATACAATAACTAAACATCCCTTCTCTCTTCGCTTGTGTAATACTACCGGCTTCCGAAGAAACAAAGCATAATCTCTTTACCTTACTTTCTTCCATCAACTCTATTAAGTTCTCGACTAATCTGACAGATCCAATGGAATTCACATTATAGGTATGCATCATATTTTCATAGTTAGTCTGCATCGGCGGCTCTGTATCTGTATGCAGGTGAATTGCTGCATTACTAATTATCATATCCAAGCAGTCTGTTGTCTGTTGAATTACTTTTTTTGCCCGGATCACGCTCTGAGTATCGGATACATCCAGCTCAACGAGATGCAAGCGATCTCCATGAATTTTCTGTAATTCATCCAGTGCTTTCCATTCGTTTAGAAATCTTCCTGCAAATACCGAATGACCCTGTTCCAACAATATTTTTGTAACTCCATATCCCAATCCCCTGTCAGCTCCTGAAACTAAAATATTCATCGCAAACTCTCCTTTATTTAATCTAAAAACAACTCAAGCATTCTATCTCTAGTAATACTTTTCTACCTATTTTCAACCAGCCTACAGCCTCACAAATAAGGATAGTATTGTTGGAAAGATACAGATAACCACAACCAGCCTTATCGTATGCATCACAATGACCGTCGCTGTATCACAGCCAAGATCATCTGCCAATAATGAGGTTTCCTGAATCCCTCCCGGTGTTAATGACAATAAACAGGTAGCAAAGTCTAAATTCGTACTCTTCATTAACAAGATGCCAAAAAGAAAGGTAAATATTAAAAGACCTGTCAGCATAATTAAAATTGGTATTACTAAAGCATGAAAGGATAACAAACTTTCCTTGGTCATCTGCGCACCAATGATTGTACCAACCCCAACCTGAATCGGGAATCGAATCCCACTCGGCACATAGCCTTTGCCGGTAACTATATTGAACAGACTACAAGCCAATACACTACCAACCAAACCACCTGCGGGTACCTTCCAAAGATTTAATAATAAACCACCAACGATACCGCATATCACAGTTAATAATAAGCTTTTGTCATCGTTCCTTTTCCCTTCATCCTTTATTTTTAATTTCTCTTCCAGGGTAGGCGCGACTTCTATGTTCAAATTCTTTCTTTGTGAGATTACTTTCATAACGGGAGGGAAAATAAAATATATTCCAAACATTCGAAACAACTGCATCAATGATACAACACTTGTATCAGCACCCAGCTCATCTGCGATCAATGCCATGTCTGATACCCCTCCTGGGGCTGTTGCAAAGAGTGAGGTCGATAAGTCTATACCGCAAAGATAATGAATAAGCATCCCCATCGAAATATTCAGTGTTATCAGCCCTGCAATCAGGACAACTGTCGCTTTACCCAAGCTCCTTACCATAACTAAATTACTTTTGCTGATGGAATGTCCAAGCAGGATACCTCCTGCAATTTGCATTAATAATCTCATACTCGGCAAAACCACGGCATTCTTTGTCAAAATATTTAGTGTCGCTGTTGCAATTATCGCACCAATCATTGCCCCTGAAGGTAACCTTATTTTTCTGGCCAACCACCCACAAAGAGCTGCTATCATTAAAGTGGTCACGACCTGTATCCATACTTCCAAGGATAAAACTCCAATCTTTTTTACTTATAATTTAATGACCTGCATTGGTAATTCCTGATCATAATCACATAAATTAATTTGTTCCAAATGAAATTCTTTATCCATATGCATCCGGTATCCGATTTCACTGGTAGTACAAGGCTGCCATTTTGGTATCTTATTGTGTTCCGGACTCCCTTTACAAATGAAATTCATCCAAGTTTCATTCATCTTTCTGGCTATAGCTTCCTCCGTCTGGTCATAAACTTTACCACCTTCTTCTGTTATATAGCCAAACAGGTAAGGCATCTCGCTAAAATGCTGTGCTCGTCCTGTAACACCACCATAATCCCATCGATAGGACCAGACTTTATTTCCAGCTGTCGTCAACAGCTGTGTTAAAGATATGGAAGCATTGCCATATATGCATAAAGTCTGTACCATATCAAATGCGGTTGCTGCAGAATATTCTTTTTTATATGCCTGATACTTCCGAAATACAATCTCCCAATTCTTGCCGTAGCATCGTTGAAATGTTGCTATGCTCTCCTCATCTGAAGGGTTGTAATCTGGATCACTGTAATAAAGCTCTTCTTTGTTATAACCGATCAAAACCGGAATATCTCCAACCCTGCCTTTCTCAATGTATTCTTTCGGTTCTTCCAGAATCGTTAGACCATCCATTACAGGACCAAATAAATGAGCCCGGTCAATCACTTCATACGCTTCTTTTTGCGCGGCTATAACTTCCTCACCGCTCTTTTTTAAAACTTCTTTGGGGGTATCCGCTACGCCCAATTTTTCAAGAACAAGCTCTGCTAACATTGTTGCAGTGTGAGTATCTCGGATACATTGAACAGAACCGCTTTGTATAATCGCTCTGTGGAATAACCCTTTTGCTGCCGGAGTTACCATTATATTTGCTACAGACTTACCTCCTGCCGATTGACCCATTAAAATCACCATATCCGGGTCGCCGCCAAAGTCAGCAATATTCTCATTTACCCACTTTAGTGCTAAAATCTGATCCAGTAATCCACAATTTCCGGAATCTTTATATTCCTCACCTAGTATATCTGCCAAATAAAGATAGCCCAGTGCTCCCAATCGGTAATTTGGAGCAACCATAACTGCTTCTCTTCCACGAATCAAATGTGGTCCATCAAAGAACTTATCCGAATTTGATCCAGAAAAATGTCCGCCACCATGAATGTAAAAAATCACAGGACGCTTTTTGTGATCAATGGCAGGTGTCCAAATATTCAGGTTCAAACAATCTTCCGAAAGGTTAATACCATCTTTATATACCTGTTCCGTTGTCTGTAACGAACGATTACCAAATTGAAGGGCATCTAAAACCCCCTCCCAAGGGTCTGCCGGAACCGGTGGTTTAAACCTTAGTTCGCCAACCGGTGCTTTCGCAAATGGAATTCCCTTAAACGTCAGCATTCCATTCTCTTCTATACCTTGTAACTTACCATTTTTTGTTGTTACTATCACAAACCGCTCCCCTTTCCCTGCACTTATCAATTATCAACGATGAATTAAAGTGTCAAAAGTCATAATCATACTTTAATGATGAATATGTGTATATACGTTCAGATGGCGCAGACCGGCATCAAGGTATTGCCTTCTGTTTAGGTAATAAATTACTTACCAATATCATAAACTGACATCATGACTAACTCATCTTTTAATTCCTCTAAACTCAAATCTCTGGATAATGTATTTTTCGGCAGCTTTATTCTTACTTTTTGTCCACTGTGTACATCAAACCAATTGTCCTGAAAGCATCCGTCACAGGTTTTCATATCTATATATACATCCTTTGCATATGCGTCAGCTTGAATAATCAATTGATATTCATCGGCATCTTCCATAAATTCCACTTGTAACCTCGGTTCTTGAAATTCAAAATGCTTTAATGGTACAAACTGTAATACTGAACCCATGACCCTCTCATTATCTGACTCTAAGCTATATTCCACATAATATCGTCGACGGTCTTTTATTTGGGTCAAATATTCTTTAAGCTCAACAGAAGTAATGCTTTTTGCGCTTAGTTCTTCCACCGTTGCACAAATCTTGCCTTCCATAATCACATTGGCATAAGTATCTCTTAATCTCCAGGTTACTTCCCCCTGGAATTTCTTCCTGGTTTCATTACTTATATAAAACTGAATCTGCCCCTTTTCCCCCTCTACTGCGGATAGTAAAATAGGAGCATAAAATCTTCTGCTGAAATAAAGCAATGCTTTCCAACGATTATGATAGTCAATAGCCGACCAGGATATCACCGGATTTGTATCATTTAACTGCCAATAGATGGAACCCATACATCTACCTCTGTTTCTTCTCATATGCTCTACATTCATCCGGATTGCTTCCGCTTGCAATAATTGTGTTGCATAAATTAATTGATTAAACGAGCTCGGCATACGAAGATACTCGCTTAAATAAAACATGAGCTTCTGATTGCCGCTTTCACACTTCTGATGATTTTCCATCACGGGAGAATATAGATTACAGTCCTCCGGCAATAATACAGTGTCCAGGGTTTTTCTGTTTGGCATGGATTCAAAGCCATATTCAGAACAGAAACGGAAGTAATGGTTTTTAACATCCTCCATTGGTTTTAACCCATGCCATACATCCCAATAATGTACATCTCCATGGTTAAAGTCATTTGCTGTATATTCCTTACTCCCACTTGAGGGGGAGCTTGGCCAATAAGGGGTTACCCCATCATACTCTTCTACAAGGCTGCGAAGAAGATGTTCAAACATCTCCTCATAATCCTCCACCAAATCTTTCTCCTGCGGGATACCCCAGCATTCCCAGGCTGTCTCCATCTCATTATTACCGCACCACAAGCCAAGAGAAGGATGATTACACAATCTCTTGATATTTTCCATCGTTTCAATTCTAATATTTTCTTTAAAGTCATCTGTCAAGTGATAAACTGCACAGGCAAATAAATGATCCTGCCATACGATTAATCCAAGTTCGTCACAAATATCATAGAACCAATCCTCCGGATAATAGCCACCTCCCCAAACCCTGATACAATTATAATTAGCTCTCGTACATTGCTTTAACAGCTCGAAGGTTTTCTCTTTCGTAAGATTTGGCAGGATGCTATCTTCCGGTATATAATCTGCACCCATTGCAAATATCTTGTTACCGTTTATCTTAAAACAAAATTCCTGTCCCCATTCATCTTTTTCTCTGCTAAGCTCTATCCTGCGAAGTCCGATGTTTTGCGTCTTTCTGTCGATTACTTCGCCCTCCTCCTTTAACAGCAGGATCGATAATTGATATAAATTTGCTTCTCCATATCCCTTTGGCCACCATAACTGTGGCTCCTCAACACGTAATTCTATCGTCTCCTGATCAGCGGTCAGTTCTGTTACTACTTTCCCTGACGGATCAATGAGGATATATTTTACCTTGGATACAAGTTCTTTCTTACCCTCTATCTCAGGTTTGATTGAAAGTAATACTCTATTACCCTCATGGATTTGCTTCATTTTATAGTGTTCGATGTATGGCTGCGCTTTATCGTATAGATACACACATCGATATATTCCCATATCCGGCAATTGGGGGCCCCAATCCCAACCAAACATATAATGTGCTTTTCTTATATATTGGTAGCCGGGCATTGTGGTATTAACTCCCCAAAGCGCTCGTTCTGCATTCTTTTCCTTTATAAACCGGGAAGGAGAACTAATCTTAACCAGTAATTCATTTTTGCCTGCTTGTAATAACCCTTTTACAGAAAACTTCCATACCCTATGCATATTGATTGCTTTGCCCAGAAGTTTTCCATTTAAAAATACTTCAGCCAGCGTATCAATCATTTCAAAACATAGAGTAGGTTCTTCTGCATCTAAAAGTTCTTTCTCCGGGATAAAGGTTGTTATAAAGGAGCAGTCATTCTCGGATAATGCACTTGCTTCAGCCTCATTCTCTCTATAATAAGGGTGATCTATGACCTTGTTCTTTATTAAAACAGAATACATACTCACAGGAATATTCCCTGCTTCATAGATCTTTTGGTTTAATTCTAAGCTCCAATTTCCTGTTATCAATTGTTTTTTCATACGACCCAACGACAGTTTCCTGTGCTCTCCTCTCTTCTATAGTTTTATTAACTGCTACTTTCCCATAAAATTCAAGTTCTTTTTAATAAAATCACAACGTTGCTGCACACAATCAACAGAACGCAGGGGATCGGAAGGCGTGTTAAATACATAATCAACTAATTTATGTATTGTGGTTGTAGCTACATGTAATCTTGTATCGGAGGACGCATAATAAAGATAAACTTCACCGTTATCTTTTGCAATTGCACCATTAGAGAAGACAACATTTGAAACATCTCCAACTCTCTCTTTTCCGAGAGGGGAAAGAAAGAGTCCGGAAGGCTCTGCAATTACTTTCGTTGGGTCTTCCAGGGAGGTGGCAAAGGCATAAAGAACATAGCGTAAGCCTGCCGCCGTATTACGCACTCCGTGTGCAATATGGATCCAGCCCTTCTCTGTCTTAATCGGTACTGCACCGGCACCATTCTTAGCTTCTGTAATGGTATGATACTTTCTTTGGCTGGTCAGAATCTCCTGATCGATGACCGCATGCTCAATATCCTCACATAGACCAAAACCAATACCGCCGCCGGAACCAGTGCTAATAAAGTCATCCATTGGTCTGGTATAAAATGCGTACTTATTATTGATAAATTCCGGATGCAGCACTACATTTCTTTGCTGCGGGGAAGATAAGGTCTTTAAATTCTCTAGTCGTTCCCAGGTCTTTAAATCCTTGGTGCGCACGATACCTGCGGCTGCTACCGCTGCCGATAAATCCTTGACTGTGGTATCTTTACTTTCCGAGCAAAAGACACCATAGATGTAACCGTCCTCGTGCTTTGTCAACCGCATATCATATACATTGGTCTCTTCTTTGCAGGTATCCGGAAGTAAAATGGGATAATCCCAGAATCGAAAGTTATCAACGCCATTGTCACTTTCAGCAATCCCAAAGAAGGATTTTCGGTCATTTCCTTCAATTCTGGCAATCAAATAATATTTACCGTTTAATTCGATGGCACCGGAGTTCATAACCGCATTTACTCCAAGACGTTCCATAAAATGCGGATTCGTCTCCTTGTTCATATCATATTTCCAAAAATATGGGATATGATCTCTTGTTAATACCGGATTTTCCCATCGATCATAAATTCCATTATAAAAGGATACCTCTATGTTATTTTTTTTACGAATCGTCTCTTCATAGCGGCTTACAACTAACTCTCTTTTGGTCTCAAACATTACTCATCCTCCTAATAATTTCAAAACACATGCGTCCATTGTGATAAGGACATTTCCAAGGCTCAGTAATTGGCTTATGACTGCTGGGCTGATCATTCTCATCCAGGTCCCATAGCCACTCAGAGCCCGGTCTTTGATCAATAAAATAAGTCTTAATATAATTCCAAATACGCTTGGAAGTCTCCAAATAAGCTCTCTCTCCTGTCTTCTCATACGCATTGTAAAATCCTACAACTGCTTCTGCCTGAACCCACCATACCCGTGTTTTATCAACTTTTCCTAAGAAGCATTCGTTAAGAACTGCATCACCCTCCAGGGCATCCCTACGAATTCTCTCTGCAATTATACGGGTATATTCCTTCGTAGCCTCTGTTATGGTTTTTTCACCGGTTATTCGGCATGCCTCATCCAGAAGCCAGGAAGCCTCAATATCATGACCATAGGAGTGAATATCTGTAATACTTTCCAATGATTCATTGAAAAACACTTCGAGTCGTACCTTTTCTGGATTATATATCTTTGTTTGAAACAACTTCAAAATATGTATCAGCTTTTCCTTAACACTGGTGTCCTTGGATACTTTATATAGTAAGGTATAGGCCTCCAGAACATGCAATAAGGTATTCATCGTTTTATCTGCCAATAGTCCGTTTTCCGATAATTTGTCATTATCGATCAGAACCCAATCTCGTGTAAACGCTTCTAAATATCCATAAGTGTCCGTGCATTTTTCTTCGATCAACAGAAATAAATCTAAGGCTAAGCTCAACGCTTTATCTTCCTTAGTTGCTTCATAGTATGCGCTTAAAGCGTAAATTGCAAAGGCCTGATTGTAAGTATGCTTGATATCTTCCTTTATGGTTGTATCATAAGCCATCATCCAGTATACACCCCCATACTCCCGATCCAAGCAATGTTCTGTTAAAAAATCATAGGCATGCTTTGCATAGGGAAGCAGACTTTCATCCCTTGAATTCAGGTAAGCGTTTGAAAAGAACCACAAAATTCTGCTGTTAAGTATCACTCCTTTATCCGCATGTTGCTTTACTTCCAAATCAAAATTAACCAATCCATAGTAGCCACCCATCCTTCGATCGATTAACCCTTTCCAGTAGGGCAGGATAACGGCTTCCAATTGTTGCTCCATTTCAAGTATCAATAATCTACCTCCAAATCACTCCGATTCTATACAATTGTATTCGCTACAAACAATCTTAACGATACTCCTCTGCATCTCCCGATAATAAGAATGAATTGTTTTTCATATGGCTGACTAATTCGTCCACTGTTGTATAGGCAATTCCCAGACAGGTATCCGCTGCGCCATAATAGACAGCGATTCTTCCTGTTTTAGCATCACATAGCGCAGAACATGGGAAAGTTACATTCGGTACAAATCCAGTCACTTCATAATCCATTTCCGGCGTCATGATATAGTCTTTTGTACGATATAATACTTTTGCGGGATTCTCTTTATCCAGTAATGCTGCACCAATACTGTAAACAAATCCATTACAGGTTCCATTCACCCCATGGTAAAATAAAAGCCACCCTTCCGATGTCTCAATCGGAACGGCTCCGGCACCGATTTTGGTCCCCTGCCACCAGGTATGTCCACTGGTCATTACCCTGCGATGTTTCCCCCAGAAAGCAAGATCGGGGCTATAGCTTAAGAAAATATCACCAAATGGAGTATGCCCGCTATCGCTCGGTCTGCTTAGCATCGCATAATAGCCATCTATTTTTTTAGGGAAGAGGACACCATTTCGATTAAATGGTATAAAAGAATTTTCCATTCGCACAAAGGTCTTAAAATCTGTCGTAACGCCTAACCCTATTGTTGGTCCACCAAAATCCGTACACCAGACAATATAATACTTTCCCTCTAATTCCACTAACCTTGGATCGTAAGCATATCCGGTTTTATATTCCTGATTGTTCTCATCTATCCACTTAATTTCATCATCTTCAATGTTCCACTTTATACCATCTTCGCTGTATCCCACATGCAGCTGCGGAATACCATCCTTATGATCCGCCCGAAAAATACCAACAAACTTACCCTGATAAGGTAATACTGCACTATTATATATTCTTGAAGACTTAGGGGTTTCATTTCTTCCCATAATCGGATTTCCTATATGTCTCCACATTACATCCTTACTGCCTTCCTGTTTCTCTTGCCATGGAATATTTTTTATTTCATTACCAATTATTTTAACCTGGCTCATATCATATCCTCCTGTTAGTAAATTTACAAATATAATTACCTATTGTCTTATCATGTTAGCATACTAGTCTTTTTACTTTAATTGCTCCAGTTTGTATTTATATACAATTCTTTAGAAAACAAGAAAGAGCCTTCGTTCAAATAGCAATTAAGCTATAAACAAAGGCTCCTTATTTGATAATTGATTCAAGTGTCAAAAGTCAATCCAGTCTATCTATGATGAATACTTTTCTATTTGTTTTGCAGCATCGTTAATCTGCCTTCCTCTTTATTTCACCGCACCATCCGTAACACCACTAATAATATAATTTTGTAAAAAGATATAAATTAGGATTGTTGGGATTGCGATTAGTATAATGGCAGCAGACATTAGAGGCCAGTCAGCCATTCTGTCACCTGCAAATGTATTAAGGGAGGTTGCTGCTGTTTTAATCTTTGGCATATACATATAGGGTGTAAAAAAGTCGTTGTAGATTCCTAATAATTTAAGTATAACGGTAGTTGCTATCGCCGGTTTTAATTGAGGTAAAATAATACTATAATAAATCTTTAGCCTGGATGCTCCATCAATACGAGCACTTTCATCCAGTGCAATGGGTATTTGATTAATAAATTGAAGGAAAATATAAATCTGCATGATATCTGTTCCTATGTATAGTAGAATACCTGCGAAAAACGAATTATATAAACCTAAGTTCTTAATCAGAGTAAAGGTTGCGATTGTTACAGTCATAGTTGGTACAAAGGTCGGAAACAAAAAGGCTGCAAAAAGTACCTTTTTAAGTTTAAATTCAAATCTTCCCAATGCATAGGCTACCATTGTTCCGAATATAATTGCGATTGGTACACTAAAGATAACCAATAAAAAAGTATTCAGGAAGCCTTCACCAAAGCCGCCAAGCTTAAAGGCATTGATAAAATTGCTAAAGTTGAAAATGTTCTTCGGTAAGGAATACACTCCCTTAGCCATGTATTCTGCATTATCCTTTAGGGATATATTGATTATGATTGCCAGTGGTGCAAAAATCAGCAGGATAAGAAAAGCAATAAATATGTAGCAAAAGAATTTTCCAATGGGACTAGAAATTTTAAAGGTGCTCGTATTCTCCAACGAATCTGATTTTTTATTTTTGCGAATGAGAGTTATTTCGTTATTCATCCTTTATCACTCTCCTTTAAAAAAGTTCTTTGTATTACAACTATCGCAAGAATGATAAATAATAATATAACACCGAGCGCTGCTGCTTTTCCAAACTTATTGTATTGGAATGCCAACTCCAAAGATTTTACTATAACCGTAGCCGTTCTTCCATTTGGACCACCCTTAGTAATAACGAAGGGTTCCAAGTAAGCCTGTAGTGACCCATTGATACTTAATAAGATTGAAATTTGAAACATGTTTTTAATATTCGGGAAAGTAATGTGTCGTATTAAGCTGAAAAAGCCTGCTCCGTCCACCCTTGCCGCTTCATATATTTCTCTGGATATAGACTGTAATGCTGCAAGAAAGATAACCATAGTGAAGCCTACATATTTCCAAAAGCTAATAAAGGATAGCGCAAAGTTGGAGCTATAATCCAAGCTAATGAAACGAACTGCATGTTCTTCTAATCCTATTGCCTTTAATATCATATTGATTGGAGAGTTGGTAAAATCGTACATATAATTAAACATAAAAGCAACTGCTACGCCATTGATAATATAAGGCATAAAAATAATTGCTCTGAATGTCTTTTTCATCTTTAAATTACTATCTAAAAGTATTGCTAAAAATAATCCAACAAACTGTTGTACAATCGCTGTTATTACATAAGCCATATTGTTCCAGATGGACGATAAGTATTCTTTTCCACTTAAAATATCTTTATAATTATCAAAGCCTATTATCTTTATATCAGGAGACATTCCGTTCCAATTAGATAAACTAATCTGGAACAGTTTATATAACGGATAATAGGAAAACAAAATTAATAGTATGACGGGTATTACAAGAAACCCTGTTATTGTTATTTTGTCTTTCCCCTTGCTCTTCATAGATAGTCCTCATTCCCTTAAAGATTTTCTGCTGCACTTTATGAAAAATGCAGCAGAAAAATTTGGTATACTTAATTAGTGAAGTTCTGAATGTTTGATATTATTAAGAATAATCCAACTATTATTTTACAATATCTGCACGAGCTGCAGCCCATTTTGCATTCCATTCATCGCAAAGAGCCTTTGCCTTAGCATCATCCGATTCTAATACGTAGGATAATAAGAACCCTTGGTCATCTAACTCAATCTGGTTCTTGATATCCATGAATGCAGTAACCGTAATGTCACTCTCACCGGCAGGTACACCGTAGGACATTAATTCAGCAGCAAAAGCATCATCGATCTGAGCGGAAGTATCAGCTGGAATGGTAGAAACTGCGATCGCATGCTTTCCACCTTCGATCATGTATTTCAAATAAGCTTTTGCTAATTCCGGATTTTCACAATCCTTGGATACACCATAGGACTTACCTGCTGTGGAATAAACATATTTAGCTTCAGGGAACGGGAACATACCAACGTCTTCTTTGTTCGCACCTGCATCAACAACCTGTTGCGGGAACCAGGTCTCTATGTAGAACATACCTGCTTTCGCCTGTGCCATATCCAATTTTAACTGATCCCAGTTAGCGGACATAATATCTGCCTCAAGATAACCTTTTTTATTCAAATCTCTAATAATGTTCATATAGGTTAAGATTGTCTCATCATAGATTTCATCTTTTTCTACATAAAGGTTCTTTCCTTTGGAATCACCATTAATCGCCAACTGTGCAATGTTCCAATCACACCAAGGATAGATTGGCCAAATATCTTTAAAAGCAGTAACCATAGGTGTGATACCTGCTGCCTTCAATTTTTCACATACAGTCCAGAACTCATCCATAGTTCTGGGAACGCTTTCAATACCTGCGGCTTTAAATGCAGCTTTATTATAAACGATACCGGTATAACCAACACTATCAGCTATGGTATAGATCTTTCCGTCGCTGCCAGTATTATTTTTTGAGAATAAGATTTCATCCCATTTAATATCCAAATCATCTAAAGGAAGAAAATAATCTGCTAAGGTATCCGGGGTCATACCATCAATTGACATAAAGATATCAGGAGCTTCTCCACCAGAGATTCGAGTAGCTACCACTGTCTCGTAGTCTTTGATGGCTTCATATACAATTTCAGTACCTGGATTTGCATCCATAAAGCCTTGTGCTAAATCTTTTAATGTTGTATCTACAACGTTAGTCATGTTCGTAGCAATAACGATTTTCCCTGATAAAGCAGGAGCTTGCGTTTCCCCAGCTGGCACTTCTTCTGAGTCATTGTTTTCTGCAGCTTTTGTGGGCTCCGGTTTTGTTGTATTTTTTTCATCTTTACTACAAGCTGTAAATGAAGCTAAAACGAGAACAAAAACCAATAAAGTAGCTATAATTCTTTTCATTTTCCTATCTCCTATTATTATATTTTTTACTTGTACCCTGTTATTGAGTTGCAACTCTTAATTGTATCATACATGAATTTATGAATGGTTAAAACAGCCGTATTTTGTATTTCTGTACATATCTTTAGATGAATTTTGTCTAAAATTATAGAGTTTCTGTCCTACCCTAATTATCCTTCTTCTTAGTCTCTGTTCCAGTGGTTTTTTCTTTGGGGGAAACAATAACTTTAAACTTAATGGATACATCTCCTACCTGAGCAACTACATAATCAGTTCCAGCAGATTTTGCAGTAACTTTACCAGTAGTTTTGTTGATTACAACTATGGATTTCTTAGTTGTCCTCCAGATAATCTTATCCGTATCAACGCCATACCCTTTTGCTGTGAACGTAAAGGTTTGACCTACGATCAGCTTTGCTTTTGATTTTGTAATCTTAATATACGGATTTTGTGTAGCTTTTACAGTGATTGAAGTAACAAAAGTTGATATAATTCCATCGATGGATATTGTTGTTGTAATTTTGACCTTACCTACTTTTCTTGCAACAACTTTACCACTGCTTGAAACATAAGCTATTGTCTTATCACTTGACGTATAGGATACTGTCATGTCAGATAATTTTTGATCAACAACATCTTGTAACATTTCAGGTAAAACAACATTTAACCTTACTGCCTTTTTGCTGCTGTCATCTAAATAAAGCGTCTTGCTCTTAGGATTAACTGTAGCATTTATATTACCATCTTCTAAGAGAACCTTTTCATCCATAACGATTACATAATCCGAAGCATGTGTAAACTTCAGTTCAACAGAACCGTCAGCCTTTACTAAATCTGCTGTCTGTAGTTCCAATGACTTAGTTTTAGGATTATAGTAGAATAAGTTAGCTACTTTGTCTTTGTTATTCTTGTTCATATTGATCTTAAGTGTAGTCTTAAAGCCAAAGTTTCCGCTATGAGTAAGCGCAAGCTGCTGTGTTTCTTTATCAGAGAACTTACTAATTACTTCGCTCGGAACGTTCTTTGAATTCATCTTAACTGATAAATCAATTGTTTCAAACGCTTCTATGCCCTTAAAATCCTTTGTATCGATAATCCACTGAATACCCTCTCCCAAATCTAAGGTAATCCTTATATCAAGTCCTTTGATTTGTTCAAGAAACTCTTTTGGAAGCTTTGTATTACCTTTCATATCAATGGTTACTTCTTTTGATATAGAATCCTTCAGATTATCTGCCAGCTTGTTATTCAGAGGATTTTCACTAATTACCGGTGCTGTAGGTGTTCCACTGCTGCCATTATTTTGACCAGGATTGGTTGGATTGGTTGGGTCTGTTGGATCTGTTGGGTCCGTTGGATCTGTTGGGTCCGTTGGGTCTGTTGGATCTGTTGGGTCCGTTGGCTCTGTCGGATCTGTCGGGTCTGTGCTTAGGTCGCCAGGATCAATACCAGGATAGATCACTGCAACACTATTTTTTACCAAACTAACATCATCAATTGCAAGTCCCTTAGAGCCAATATCTCCATATATTACAACTGTAATGTTGTCAACATCTACAGAAATATTAGATAATTTAACATTGACTGCTGAATTGATTTGCAGACTGCTTAATACACTTTTCTCTATAAGAACTGTATCACCAGCCATAACTTTCATCTTCACGTCATTTACTGCTCCGTCAAATATTCTGATATTTGCTGAAAAATCATATGCCCCATGTTCTAAACCGGTTACATCCTGAGATAACGTAAAGGTATATGGATGATCGGCATAACCAACGAAGGTACCATTCTCACCTTTAATCGGCGACCAGCCATCTCCTCCTTCATAGAAGGCAGACCAATTGATTGGGAGATTTGGCCATTCGCTGCCAGTTTCTGTTAAATCACCGTTAGTAATGCTATTTCTTGGCGGTAATTCCGCAACTTTTACAAAAGTAACATTATCAATTGCAAGTCCTTTTGATACAATATCTCCAGATATCTTAACAGTTACCGTGTTCATGTTCTTTTCTACGATAATCTGCTTTAATGCTGCAGGGGTGCCTGCCATGATATCGCCTACTAAATCTTTGGAAGCAAGCTGGCCGGTGGGTGAATCCACACAGAATACTACAGAATTAATTCCACCGTCATTTGGTGCAATATCTGCTTTTAATTCATATATACCCGGCTCAATACCAGTAATTGTCTGGGATAAATTAAAGGTATATGCTGCTGAAGCGTAACCTACAAATTTGCCATTTTCACCCTTAATCGGTGACCAACCATCTCCACCTACGTAGGAGCTTTCCCAGTCAGTTGGTAAGTTCGGCCAGGTTGCTTCTACTTCTGCAAAATCACCATTATCTACAAGGTTTAATTCTCCTACCTTGTTTAACTCTACATCATCAACCATGAATACAAGCCCACCTGCAGGTGCATCCGCAAAGAAATAGATTGTAATCTGGTTATTGGTCACTTCAATGGTTTTCCCTAAGGACACTGCTTTTTCTGTATCCCCCGTATCTAAAAATGGTGATAGAACGGTTTCAGACCCTGATATTAATCCCATTCTGGCATTATGAAACCCACTCTTAACCTTCATTTTCGCTTTCAAGGTATAGGTGCCGTTCGGAACAGTTAACGTCTGATATAATCTTCCTTTGTAAGGATCCATACTCCAGGCAACAAAGGAACCATTCTCCAACTTATTTGCAACACCATCGGAAACCGTAAAACCCTTTATGTTCCAATATTCAAAGCCGTTGAAAAAGTCTGCATTTCTTGCATAATTTTCATAAACCTCTTCAGCCGGTTTATCATTACCCGGAACCCGAAGACTGACCGTAATTTGATCTGACTGAATTGGAGCCAAATTATAGTTATGATACAATATGGACGCGGTTACTTGAATATCATCTGCGTTATAGATACCGCTTTCCTCCGTAAGTTCATAACTCCAGGTTCCATCTTCCTTTACCGGAACATTTACTGTCTTTTCTCCAATTTGCAATGTAATATACTTCACATAATTAGCAGTACCATCAATGACATAAGGGAATGCAGTAATTGCCTGCGCATCCGGCGTCGTAATATCAACCGTTGCAGCAGCTAAATCAGTAACAAAATTGGCTCCTTTGATATCATCAAAGTAAATTGTCCCTGTTTCCGCTCCACCATCTGCCTTATTGGTATAAATCGAGAATTGAGTAATATTCAAATTCTTATTTAAGGTGCCTTCTCTCGGATCCCAGCTCGGAGCTACAAAGGAATCAAAGGGCATATAAAGTTCGGTTGCTCCTGTTCCATTCATATATCCGATTGCTTCCCAGCTTAATCCGTCTGACGTCTTAACCTGGAAGGTCAAGGAATTGCCGGAGCCATCCCCTATATACCAAATCTTAAATCCATCATAATTTTTTAGATTTAGATAATCCATATTCTTAGTAGCACCTGCGTAGCCCTTACCCTGATAATCATATTCAAATTTGAAACCATAAGAGCCCTCTGATTTTACATTAGGAGCAAGTGTCAGGTTAAGTGCTCCACCTCCGGTGTTTCTTGAATAATTCTGCTGTAATAGAGAATTAGCACCATTGTAGCCCTCATAATCGTCCACCTTAGTAAGGCTGCCCACATAGACATTATCAAGACTAATACTAGAAGCAGTACCCTTGGTATATGCTAATCTCACACCATAATTACCTGTATAGTAATTGGTATTATCAAGGCTGATAGAAACTTCAGCTGCACCCCTTACTCCCATGGTAAAGCTCTTCACTATGGAAAAGTCCTGAACAGCCTCCGGAGTGCCGGGAACTAATTCGGAAAATTCAAATTTAACCATCTCTCCCGTATTACCTGTTAATACTTTTTCTCCGGTCCAAACCACATTGTTCTTGTCCGTTAAGGAAAGAGTTAAGTCATTACCCGAACTGTCACCTTTGACCCAGGCAAATAACACATCGTAGTCAGTAAAGCTCATATTAGCAAGGGTCTTCGTTACACTGGATGCTGTTTTTACATAAGAAGCATCTAATTTCGAATTACTGCCAAAGTAAAATTCACCGTCTTCCAACACATTGATCGGAGATTTATCTTGCATCGGAAGTCTCTTTGCACCCGAAGCCACCTCTACAGATTTTATTACAACATCACCTTGCCCCATCGGATAGGATATCCGAACAAAGCGAGTAGGCGTAGTAACATCAACATTGGCGAAAATATATTTTGTATATAATCCAACTTCTTCTAAATCAGCGGCTGCATTTACCCTCGCATAGGTGACACCATCCATGGAAACCTCAACTACAGGTTCTGCACCATTTTTGGCGTATGCAGTTACTCTATAAGAGGTCATATCTGCTGCTGTTCTATAAATGAGAGTAGCAGTATTGCCGTCTGTGGTAGCCAGACCGGTGACCTCACCGTCAGTTACAAAATCCAAGTTAGCCGATTTAAACGCATACCCAGGAGGATCTGAAACAAAGCTTTCGTCCTGAATCAAGCTATCCTTTTCCAAATACTGTGGTATATAAATCTCATCCGGATTTCCTGAAAATACATATACTGTTTTCACAGAGTCCAGCATACATCCATTATTTGCTGCTACATAAACTCTAATAAAGTAGGTACCCTCCGGTAATTCATCTACTATATAGGTAGATTCTGTACCTGTAACCTCCACCTCTGAATAAACAATATCATTACCGGATACCATTACATATAATGCCACAATTCCGATGACTTCCATCGAGATAAAAACAAAGAATACACCGGAAGTTGCACCAAAGGTAATGGTATCCGGTAATGATATTGTTTATTCAGAGGTGGAGGTTACAG
>JASGEU010000041.1:0-9997 GCA_047606065.1 Mobilitalea sp. | reverse complement strand
CCGCATTCGCAGTTCCGATTTGTCCTAAGTCAGCCAAATCTACTGTATGTAAGGAGATTGTTGATGTTTTTTCTGACTGTTCCGCTATGTCCTTTGCGATGTCTGCCATCAAGGTTGCTGCTATATTTACATTCTCTTTAATCTTTTCAAAGCTTGTGATTGCCTGACCTGTTACCCCTACACCATGTTTGACGTCTGCTTCTACTACCTCCATAGATTCTTTGGTATTTTGAACTGCATTTCTTACGTCTATAACCAGATTATTAATTTTTTCAGCAGAGCTTCTTGATTCCTCTGCTAACTTTCTGACTTCCTGTGCTACCACTGAAAATCCTTTGCCATGCTCTCCGGCTCTTGCTGCCTCAATTGATGCGTTCAATGCCAGTAAATTAGTCTGACTGGATATAGCTGTGATACTTTCTGTGATTGATTGGATTCTCTCCGTAATATTTCCAAGCTCTACAACGGTATGTTGTGCATTGGTTACTTCCCTGCTGATCTTTTGCATTGACTCGGACATGATTGCAACAGCCTGTCCACCTTCGTCAGCGTCCAGATTGGCTTGATTTACCTGACTCTTTGCTTTATTTGTGCTAGATGCAATCTTTGTGCTGGTATCGTTAAGTACCGTTACCGCATTTGATACCTGATTAAGACGATCTGCCATATCCTCAAAAAACTTCGCAATTTCCTGTGTAGCCATGGACATTTCATACATACTTTGTTTTGTATTTTCTGAAAATCGATATATTCTATCTGCCGAATTCTTAACAGATACCGAAGAAGTTAAAAGCTGATATACCCATTGATTTAACATCTTCTTTAGGTCTGCTAATTGATCATTAATTTCCTTATAAAATGAATTTCGATACTGTTCCTCAACATCAACTATGAAGTTTCCATCATTAAAGGCTTGCAGACTCCGTTTTGTCTGCTGATTCATCTTCTCCTGCTCGCTGAACAGTAAGAATTGTATTCCGAATGTTCCCATTAAGGACAAAGCTGCAAACAAAAGTATACGAAGTCCAGAAACACTCCCTCCCCCAATTAGGAGCACCAGATAAATTCCTAAGTGTATTCCCATGATAATCAGCGTATGTACTGTGATTTTTTTCATATGTATTCCCTCCGTAATTCTTTGTTTTGTCTTCACCTTTGCGTAAAAAAAGATGAACTGACTTTTGTGGTCAGATCATCCTGCCTATCTTTTATTTATACTTTGGTTAAGATTATATTCTATAATTTTAGATTTTTCAATCCTTGCTTTGACCTATTTTATAGAATTTTGTCATATTTTTATGAAAGTAATGAATTCCTTGCTTTATAAACTAGCCATATCTTTAGTAACCTTTTTACTCTAACGCAGTATATTAGTTAAAGGAAACATTATTAGCTGCAGCTAACTAATAAATATTTTTTAATTGATAATGATTATCACTTGCATTTATTTTAATTTAGGTATATAATAAAATAAAGTTAGGTAAACCTAAATTAAGGAGGTTCCTCTATGACACCAAATAAAGAAGATTATTTAAAAGAACTATATAAATTGGGTGGTTCACATCAACTGGTAAGCAATAAACAAATGTCACAGGTTTTAATGGTGGCACCGGCATCCGTATCAGAGATGCTCACAAAGTTAAGCCAGGAAGGCTTACTGACCAATCAACCCTACAAAGGATCTCTTTTAACTCAAAAGGGTGAACAAATTGCACTTTCACTCTTACGAGGTCACCGTTTATGGGAGGTTTTTCTCATTAGGCACTTGGGATATTCCTGGAGTGAAGCCCATGAGGATGCTGAGTTGCTGGAACACATCTCTCCCTTAAGACTTACGGATCGACTAGATCATTTTTTAAATTTTCCGGAATATTGTCCACATGGCAGCACCATACCAAGACCTGACGGTCAGATGGAAGAACGCACTTTAATGTCACTTGCAAAACTTACAGCTGGTGAAACATCAATTATAGTAAAGGTACAAGAAGAAAAGGAGTTTCTTGATTATCTTCAGAATCAGGGAATTGAAATAGGAAGCCCGGTCACCGTTCTTTCCATAGGTGATTATGAAGGCTCATTTACCCTTTCTCACAGAGATAAAACAATTCAGCTAAGTCACAAGGCTGCTTGTCAGATTTTTGTCTCTGCAAACTAAAAACAATTAACTGTAAAGTTTAATGATTGGAGGATTTTATAATGAAGATATTTAAACATATGATTTTTTTATGCTTTCTTAGTATTTTTATTCTGACCGGATGTCAGAAAGCTGAACCGAGTAATACCACAGATACCTTAAACATTGTGGCAACCACTACCATGCTGACGGATCTTGCAAAAATCATTGGCGGTGATCATGTTACCGTAAACGGACTTATGGGACCCGGCATTGATCCCCATCTGTACCAGGCAAGTGCCGGGGATGTTACCTTAATGCAAAATGCAGATGTTGTTGTATATAACGGCTTGCATCTGGAAGGTAAAATGGGTGAAATATTTGAATCCCTTGCGAACCTTGGAAGTACCGTAATCTGTATCGAGGACGGACTAAAGGAAGAGGATTTGCTATCCTGGGAGAGCGATACCTCCGTACATGATCCTCATATCTGGTTCGATGTTACACTTTGGAAAGAAGCAGCGAAGACCGTTGCTGCAAAACTTTCTGAAGCAGACTCCGCACATGCATCAGATTACACCACTAACCTGGAAGCTTATTTGAAGGAACTTGATGACCTGGATACATACATTAAAGATAGAGTCAATGAAATACCTGCGGATCAAAGAGTTCTCGTAACTGCTCATGACGCCTTTAATTATTTTGGCAGAGCTTACGGATTTGAAGTAAAAGGACTACAGGGTATCAGTACCGATGCCGAAGCTGGAACTGCAGATGTTAGCAGTCTGGCTGATTTTATAACAGAGCGTCGGATTAAAGCCATCTTTGTAGAATCCTCCGTCCCACCCAAAACCATAGAAGCCCTGCAAGCAGCAGTCAAAGCAAAGGGGTTTGATGTAAGTATTGGAGGGGAACTATATTCAGACTCTCTCGGTGGTAAAGACTCCGGTGCCGATACCTATCTTCTCACTGTAAAGGCAAATATCGATACTATTGTTGAAGCATTAAAATAGAAATTAACAGGAGGTTATATCTATGGAAGCAAATAAATCAGATTATGCAGTTAGAATAGAGGATTTAACAGTTGCATATGATGCCAAACCTGTACTATGGGATATCGATTTGGATATCCCACAGGGGAAATTAATGGCGGTCATTGGTCCCAACGGTGCAGGCAAGACCACCCTTTTAAAAGCAATGTTAGGTCTTTTGGTACCAGTTACAGGTACCGTAACAATTTTTCAGGAAACCTATTCCAGTATACGTAAATTAAGAAACAAAGTTGCTTACGTTCCACAAAGTGGAAGCGTTGACTGGGACTTTCCTGCCACTGTATTAGACATTGTACTTATGGGTTGCTATGGCAGGCTGGGTTTAATTAAACGTCCCGGTAAAAAGGATCGTGATGCCGCCCTGCAAAGTCTTAAAAAAGTTGGAATGGAAAATTATGCTTCGCGCCAGATAAGTCAGTTGTCCGGTGGTCAGCAGCAAAGGGTCTTTTTGGCAAGAGCTTTAATGCAGACTGCTGACCTCTACTTTATGGATGAACCCTTTAAGGGTGTGGATGTTCAGACAGAGAAAGCCATTGTTGTTCTGTTGAAGGAGTTAAAGGAGGCTGGTAAAACCGTTGTTGTAGTTCATCATGATTTACAGACCGTACCGGAATACTTTGACTGGGTTACACTGATTAATATTAAGGTAATTGCATCAGGACCTGTAGAAGAAGTTTTCCATGAACAGAACTTGAAAATGGCTTATCGCAGTACAGGCAATTTATTAAAAAGTGCAACGGTTTAGGAGGTGCTATTATGGAAAATCTAATTCATCTGCTAAAAGACTATACCTTTCAGACAGTAGCCCTGGGCTCTGCTATTCTGGGCTTAATCAGTGGAATTCTGGGAAGCTTTGCTGTACTTCGCAAACAGAGTCTTCTCGGTGACGGAGTATCCCATGCAGCTCTTCCCGGAGTGGTATTGGCCTTTGTCCTAACCGGCTCCAAGAATACGGAAGTACTTCTTCTCGGAGCACTGCTTGTAGGACTTTTAGCAACCTTGTTTATCATTAGTATCGTCAAACATACACGCATTAAATTCGACAGTGCGCTTGCCCTGGTTATGTCTGTCTTTTTTGGAGCCGGACTCGTACTTCTGACCTTTGTTCAGAAAATCCCCAACTCCAATCAGGCTGGCTTAAAAAGATTTATCTTCGGGCAGGCATCTACCTTACTACTTAGAGATGTTTATTTTATGCTGATCTGTGGTGTGTTACTGATCACACTCGTCCTTTTATTCTGGAAGGAATTTAAACTTTTTATCTTTGACTCGGAATATGCCAGAACTCTTGGTTTTCCAGCTCATAAGCTTAATTTACTCCTATCCTTTATGATTGTTATGGCTATTATTATTGGTTTGCAGACAGTGGGCGTTATCCTTATGAGCGCAATGTTAATTGCACCCGCTGTAGCAGCAAGGCAATGGACGAATCGGTTTTGGGTAATGGTGGTCCTCTCCGCTCTATTCGGAGCAATCTCGGGGGTTTTAGGGACTGCTGCCAGTTCCCTTACCACAAAACTACCCACCGGACCATCTATTGTAGTCTTTATCAGCTGCATTGTTATATTCAGTGTACTATTCGCCCCGGGAAGAGGCATTGTTCAGAAAGTAATACACAGGAAAAACCTAAAGCTTCTAATACAAAAGGAAGGAGGCGGTTCAAATGTCACCTCAATTTGAAATTCAATTAATTGCTGTTATTGTTGCTGTTGCTTGTTCCTTACCGGGAGTATTCCTGGTACTAAGAAAAATGTCAATGATGTCGGATTCCATTACTCATACTATCCTATTAGGAATTGTTCTTGCTTTTTTCCTAACCCATGATTTAGCCTCTCCTCTTCTGATTCTTGGTGCGGCATTGGTAGGTCTGGCTACGGTATGGCTCACAGAAACCCTAAATCATACAAAGCTTCTTTCGGAAGATGCGGCAATTGGAATCGTATTCCCATTTTTGTTTTCCATCGCAATTATTTTAATCACCAGATATGCCGGGTCCGTCCATCTTGATACGGATTCTGTCCTGCTTGGGGAACTTGCTTTTGCTCCATTTAATCGGTTGGTAGTATTTGGGCATGATATCGGTGCCAAAGCAATTTACAGTACTTTTGCTTTATTAGTGATTAATCTTGTATTTATCATCACCTTCTTTAAAGAATTAAAAATAGTAACCTTTGACCCGATGCTGGCTACCGTTCTCGGCTTCTCTCCAACTCTTATCCATTATGGGTTAATGATGCTGGTTTCAATGACAACAGTAGGGGCATTCGAAGCAGTTGGCTCTGTCCTTGTAGTTGCCTTTATGATTGGTCCGCCTGTTACTTCCTATCTACTCACTGATAATTTAAAGCATATGCTGATCCTAAGCGGCATCATTGGTGCTATTAACGGTATTTTCGGCTTTTTACTTGCTTTAATGCTGGATGTTTCCATATCCGGAAGTATGGCAGTCATGACAGGTATTGTATTCTTTGTTGTATTTGTAACTGCACCACGGAGAGGCTTGTTAAGTTCCTTAAGAAGACGAAGCAGACAAAAACTTGATTTTAGTAAAAAAACCTTGCTTTTTCATTTGTATAACCATGAAGGAAACTTAGAGGAAGCGAGAGAAGCCTGTGTTCCAATATTATCAAACCACTTTCACTGGGATAAGGCATTTACTGATAAAATTGTCAAACTGTTATTGAAGGAAGGAAATATTATTCTTGATAAGGACTTCATATTACTAACGGACCAGGGACGGTCAGTAAGCATAGCCGAATATGATGCACTATTTTCAAACTAAATCTAAAATCATTGATTATAAATACAAGTGACGAAGGGTAAAATTATATGCTGCAAATTCAATATGAAAATAAAGAGTGGGCTCCTTCCCAATTCAGCCTTCATCTGGACAATAAAATAAATGATTACACTCCTGATAATCGCATAGTTTTACCAAATGCTATTGGAACTGGTACTATTAAAATGTCCCAAGTCAATGAAGGCATTTTGATTGGTGAGTCAGATTTTGTTTTTCATAAATCCTATCAGCTTGTAGAAAATTATAGAAAATCCCCTGCTTTTCAGCTATGTTTTTGTTTGGAAGGGCATGCCTCCTGGCAATACTTAGGAAGCACGACAAAGGAATTATCCCTCCAAACCGGTCAGGTATGTGCCCAGCATGAACAGCATAAGGAAAGTATCAGCCAGTTTTTTGCTGGTCAGCACTGTAAAAGCTTTACCATCCTATTCGAACATAGTCAATTTATGAAAATGCTTGAAGGTTATCTTAATAACCTTGGCTTATCGAATAAAATACCTGTCCTGTCCTCCAGCACAAGTACCGTTTCTCCCGAACTTTTTCAGATAGTAAAGCAGATGACGGAATGTCGTGTAAGTGACAGCTTACGCCCTCTTTATATGGAGGGCAAGATAATGGAGTTATTAGCAGTTTATCTAAACGAGCTGTTTTACCAAAAAAGTGATGCACTCCCCACTTCAATAACTCACGAGGATTACATTCAGCTCCAGCTTGCTAAAAAATTAATTGAAGAGAATGTGGGAAAATCATTTACGATTGCAAACCTTGCACGAGAAATCTATTTGAATGAATATAAGCTAAAATCCGGTTTTAAACATTGCTTTGGATATACCGTCTATGGCTATGTGATGCACGTAAGAATGGAGGCTGCACAGAAGCTACTGCTGACGGGCCGTTATAAAGTAAAGGATGTAGCCTGGCGGGTTGGTTATTCCAATATCAGTCACTTTATTACAGCCTATAAACGCAAATACGGGATTACTCCGAAAGAAGCCTCCCAACATTTCTAAACCAAATTTTCTCCCGATTGGAGTATTAATTTATTCCAATCGGGTTATTTTTTGCTTCCTTCTTATGCTAGGCTATTTTTAGTTAATACCTATTATAAAATTCTATTATTAAATGGCTATGAAAAGGAGCAAAAAATATGCAATTTACGATTGGTCATGTTCTGATCAAAACATATAATTTTCGAAAGGCTGCAAGGGATTTCGAGCAATTGGGCTTTCAAGTGACTTATGGTAGTAGCGAGCAAAAAGCAACCAATGCTATGATTTATTTTGAGGATGGTTCCTTCCTGGAGCTTTATGATGCCAGTATGGGTAAGCTAAATAAGCTAGTTCCCTTACTTTTAAAAGTAATATCTCTATTTAATAAAGCTAGAGCAGATCGCCTGCGAAATTACACCTCTTCAAAGGAGGGCATGAATGATTTTGCCCTTGACAGCTATCCCAAAGCTGATTATTTCCAAAACATGCAGCTACTGTTACAACATGGCTATGCATGTACCAAAGGCTATCCTATGAAACGAGTTGACGCTGCAGGTAATGCTCTAAAGTGGGAAATTACTCTTTCTAAGGATTGGAGACTGCCCTTTTTTATGAGCTCCTATCAGCCTGCACTTAAACCGCAGAGAAAGGATATGACCCATAAAAACGGAGCCAACGCAATAAAAAGACTTGTAATAAGTGTAGATGATTATACCTATTATTCAACACAATACGATAAGCTTTTGGGAAAGAGACAAGAGACTGATAACGGCTGTTGTTATACCTTAGGAGAATGTGAACTGATATTAAAAAAAGGTTCCTTTCCTTGTATTGAAGAAATATATCTACAGGCAAAGTCAAATGAGCTTCTTTCCGCTAGCTTAAGTCATGGTGCAAAGATTTATCTTACACAGGAATAAATGTACGTATATATTAAAGTTTAGCTCATCTATAAGAGACAGCAAAACCCCGGAACTTTGGTTTTGCTGTCTCTTTTGATTGCATTTTAATATATGTATTTGAACAAAGACCTACGAAATCAGAGAAAGTCTATTGACATTCGAAAATCCGAGGGGTACAATCAAAATGATTTAGCTGCTAAACAAAAATACAAGTTGATGATATTATTTATAAATCATAACTATATAAAAGGTGGATCAAATGATGTATTGCAAAGTGACAGAGCAGATATTTGGAATAACTCGTCTCCTGGAGGACGAAAAAAAGAAACCCAAGGACTATGGCAACGGAGTTTTACTCTATCATGCCGAGGTTCAATTATTGGATATCATAGCACGTTATCCTTCCGATAATGTCAGTGCACTCTCCGAGCGGCTGGGAATTACAAAGGGTGCTATTACACAAATGGTTGAGAAGCTCCGCCAAAAGGAATTAATTGAGACAGTAAAACGTGAGGATAATAAAAAGGAAAAGTATTTCTGCCTGACCGATAAGGGCGAAATATCGATACAGGGGCACCAGCAGCTTCATCAACAAGCCAATACCAGTTTATGTGAATTTGTTTCTACTCTGAATCCCGGTGAAGCCGATGCTGTTTTTCGCTTTTTGGAACATTTAAAGTTATGTGTCCCCTTTTGCGAATTTCAGTGTACCTGTAAACATGACGACGTTAAAGACAAGGAGGAAAATCATGACGAATCAAACATTATTGAATGTGCAAGGGTTACACGCCGCGCTTGAATCCGGAGAAGAGATTCTGCGAGGTGTGGACTTAACTATACAAAAGGGAGAAGTTCATGTCATTATGGGACCAAACGGTTCGGGTAAATCAACCCTTGCCAATACCATTATGGGCAACCCTGTTTATCAGGTAACCGGAGGTCAAATTGAATTTGATGGAGAAGACATTACCGAAGCCAGAGCTGATATCAGAGCTAAAAAAGGAATCTTTATGGCATTCCAAGCGCCCGAGGAAATTGATGGCATTACTGTAACTGATTTTATAAAGACCGCACAGGTTGCCAGACAGGAAAAACCAATTAAGTTTTTGCAGTTTAAAAATCAGATGAAAGAGGCACTGGAAACACTTCAACTGGATAGCTCCTATGCTAACAGATATTTAAATGTAGGCTTTTCCGGTGGAGAAAAGAAGAAAAGTGAGATTCTTCAGCTTCTGACACTCCAACCAAAACTGGCTATCCTCGACGAAACAGATTCCGGACTTGATGTAGATGCAGTGCGAGTGGTTACCAAAGGTATCTTAAACTATAAAAATGAAGACAACGCATTGCTGATTATCTCCCACAGTCCCAGACTGCTAGAAAATCTTCCTGTGGATTATGTACACATCCTCTCTAACGGTAAATTTGTCAGCCTCGGAAACCGTGATTTGATTGATGAAATCAATACCGACGGCTTTGCCCGCTTTATTTAGCGGCTTCTTTCAGCAAATTTTGAAATGGAGGTCTATATGGAAAGAAAGAAAACACAGCTTGAAGAAATAGAAAGAGGTATTTATGACATCCGCGATACCTCCCATGACAGTGAACAGGTATCTCCCGGCCTAACAGAGAATATCGTTCGCGAAATATCTGCCCGCCAAAATGAACCGGACTGGATGCTTCAATTACGACTAAGAAGCTTTGAACTGTTTAACCAATTGGAGATGCCCACCTGGGGACCATCTCTGCATGAACTTGACATGGATCAAATCGTTACTTATGTCCGCCCCGATACCCAGATGACGGATGATTGGCGCAAGCTTCCCAAAGATATCAGTGATACCTTTGATCGATTAGGGATTCCCAAAGCAGAACAGGAATCTCTTGCCGGTGTTGGAGCTCAATACGATTCCGAAGTGGTATATCACAACACGAAAGAACAAATGAAGGAAATGGGTGTTGTTTATACGGATATGCAAACTGCATTGCGGGAACATGAAGATATTGTAAAGAAGTATTTTATGAAGCAGCTTCCGCCAAAAGAACACAAATTTATGGCACTTCATGGAGCAGTATGGTCGGGTGGCTCCTTCGTTTATATTCCCGAAGGTGTTACAGTTGATATGCCCCTGCAATCCTAT
>JASGEU010000040.1:0-85549 GCA_047606065.1 Mobilitalea sp. | reverse complement strand
CGGTTCGTGATACATCATCACTGACATATCTTAATGAAAAATCTATTTTTGAATCTCATGTGAAGATTCAAGTTTTTTAGAATTTTCAGGGTTGTTTCACTGTTCAATTATCAAGGTTCATTGTTCTGTAACCCTTATTTTATGGGGCTTCCAGAAGTTTTTCATTTCGCTTCAGCTACCGGTTGGCCGCGTCAGCAAAAAGAAGTATATCACCATACAAAGATAAAGTCAACATCTTTTTTCATCTTTTTTCTTGCCAATTTATGGTTATTCTTTCTTGCATGTCATAATATGCAAATGACCACCTTCTAATCACTTGTATTAGAGTGTGGTCACATCGTTTACATACCTATATTTCTTTGTAAAATCTCTAGAATACTATCTTGGTTGCATTCATAATAAACTTAAGGATAAAGTTATTATTGTAGATAAGACTTAATAATGAATTGTCCCCAATCATTTCTAACGCCTTCTGACCATATTCTGTACTTCCGAATACTGTAATGAGGATGAAGAACAACCATACCACAACAAGGCCATGAAACAATCCGGCAATCAGGCCACCCGTTTTATTTACCTCATTTAGAAGCGGCAACTTACTTATAATATCTAATGACAGGCAGATAACCCATAATAAAATAATGATTACCAGAAAGGTAATAGCAAACGCCATAGCATTGATGATTACTCCCGTTATATAACCTGATACATATTCTTCAAAACTATCAATTGCCATAGCTTTATAGACTTTTGCATTGTTATTTTCAATCAAAGCATCCTTAATGGATTGTGGAAGCATAAGTCCCTCTATTACACTTACCTGTTCACTTGCTCCAGCTTCTTTCTCTGCTAACGGTAGTATTTTTTCAACCTTTGAAGAGATTGCATCATAAATCTTATCATTTCCCTTCATAAAGTCATTCACATGCGGACTGATCCAGATTGTTAATACAACTGCAACAACCATGGAGCAAAGCGAAAAGATTGTTTTAATTAACCCCGCTTTCATTCCAATTAATGTGTTCCCCACTAAAATGGCTACTACTACGATCAATAACCAGTTCATTTCATCCTCCATCCTGCCTTTTCAAGGCATGTTTCTATCATAATATATATTTCAAAACACTTTACTAGCTTTAAATAAATATGTTTTTCCATCTTTAAATACGTTAAAATTACAGTGTATAACTATATTAACGGTTTTTAACCTATTAAATATAAATCACT
This sequence comes from Mobilitalea sp., assembly GCA_047606065.1. Lineage (GTDB taxonomy): Bacteria > Bacillota > Clostridia > Lachnospirales > Lachnospiraceae > Mobilitalea. The sequence goes on along the minus strand of JASGEU010000040.1, from coordinate 84,322 downwards.
TTATTCTTGCAATTTAATTTCATATATTTTTTCTCCATCGGATAGAAAATAACGATCTAAATGATTGATTGGATAAATCATTTCAATGTTGGTCTCAAAGGTCGTATGAAACTTAATTTTCCCATTTATTTTTAATATGGAACAGGAAATGTTATCACTCATTACAATTTCATTTTTTGAGAGGAAAATATTTTCATAGTCCACCTTTAGAACTTGATTAAGCACTTTTTTTCCTTTCAAATCATACAGTACGATACTCTTTGATAAGGCATCCTGTGCTTGTAAGACGAAACCCACATATTCTTCATTATGTATAACACTCAAAATCTTTTTATCAAAATCCTCTTCATAAATTGCATCTGGTAACTCCTCCATAGAATAGAGGCTGAAACCATTATCCTTAAATACGCAAACGGTATCATTGTTTAAAAAGGTTACCTTCGGTGCAACTACACTTTCCTCTAAGGTATATCCTCCTACAAAATTATTTTTATGATTTTGTCCAACTTCTCCGTAATTATAAAAGGAAATATTATTAATCAATGTTCCTCCTGTGTAGGAGAGGTAACTTAATACCATTTTCTCTCCATCTTCTGATATATCTATATCAAGAGGATAGCCTTCCCCGTTTTCACTTGTCAATTTACCAGCAAGCTCGGTTCCATCTTTATCGTACAGGATAATCTGATTTCCCTCATCCGTATTCATTAAAACTGCAACAACACCCTGTGATGCCACCTTAATTTTACCAATATCATAAGGGGTTTTTATACTAATTACTTCACCGTCCTTATCATATAGATAAAAAATCTTTTCATTCTTATCTGCAATTGCGACATATTCACCACAGGAATCTGTAATTGGATTTGTCATTTCATAAGAGCCATTCCATTGCAGGCTGCCGTCTTTGTTAATAGCCACTGCTCCATCCTTACTATATTTTACAACACTAGAGCCATAAGCCTGATATCCAATGGCATTTTCCGCGGAGGTCTCAACCGTTTCAATTATCTTATAGTCATTATATTGCCGATTATATATGGAATACAGGTAACTTGCTCCGCCTATCACAAAAAACAGAAAGAGACTGATTATTACAGCTCTCCTTCTTCTTTTATATCTTTTTTTACGATTCCCATACTCTCTTAGGGCCTGTCTATCATTTTCACTTGCCATAGTTTGCTCCCATATGTATCCTGCCTGCTGCTTTTATTCAATATACAATAATCCCCTGCCAAATTCCAGCCGAATTAAACAATGTAATTTGAATTGAGAAAATGTATTTATATTCATATTGATTATACCTCATATTAATTGGGTTAGCACGCATTTTTTTCCTTTTTAGTCAAGAAAAAAAGGTGCTTAAAAAGATAGAGAAATCCATCCTTTTGGCACCTTCTATATTATGGTACTATCAGCTTTTGTCCAACATAGATGAGGTCTTGATCTGTCATATTATTAAGTCTCATAATTTCTTTCACCTTCGTATAGGTGTTATATAGCTTAAAGCTGACATCTGCTAAGGTATCTCCGGTTTTAACAACATAATAGTTTACTTCTTTCTGAATAGCGGCTGTCTCTTCTGCTTGAGAATCTTCTTGATTTTTAGACGTATTATCCTCTACAACTTCCTCAGAGTCTGGAACTTCGGCATTCACATCCTCTTGATCATCTTTTCCAGCTTCCTCACTATCCTCTGGAGCATCCTTCCCTGGATTTAAAGGAGATACTTCCCCCGGTACTACCACGACATCCAGACTCTTGTCTTCCGGTTGTGCATTATTTGAAGAGGTTTCTGCAACATCACCACCGTTATCTGTGAACATTGTTTGGATGTCTTGCATACTATTTGTCAAGTAGTCCATGGTTTTTTGCATGCTTTTCATCTGGTCATAATTGCTAAGGATTGCCGCACCGACTACAAGAATAATAACCGCAAGCAAGGTTCCGGCTGCATACATGAGGCGTGTTAAACTTTTATTATCTTCCTCTGGTTCTTTTTTCTTCTCGAGAATGGTTCGAATATCTTTGCTTACTTTATCCTCATAATCAGCTTCACTGCTTTGCTCTTGCCTCTGTTCTATCATATAGCTTTGCATTTCTTCATTTTTCTCATAATAGATATAATAGCCTTCCTGCTTATTTAATCTACCACTTTCATAACTAAAGAAATTCTCCTCCTTTTCCATGTTATCATAAGTAAGAAGAACCTTGTCCTGACCAGCAAAATTATCAATATGTATTTTTTGAATTTTATCTTCCTCATCCAGTAAATATCCTGGTCCGCCAACAAACCAACCGACAATCTCCGCCTCAACAAAATATTTCTTAATATCCTCATAGATATTTGTCCATACTTCATTTGAAAAGGCTATTTCACCGTTTGTTTCAATATCTTTAACTTCAACTGCCCCCGAAATGAATATATTTCTGCAATTGTCCAGCTTGATACACTGTCCCAATAAGACTGCTATTTTATATCCGGAATATTCTTCATTAGCTAGCTGTTTAATATAGCTCATTACATAGTCTTCCACATATATTTTTTTAACTGCATTACTCTTTCCGATCTGACGTATATTTTTCGGCATTTTAAAGGTTCCTTGCACCTTATTCGATCTGCCCAAATCTGCATTTTCATTGCTGTAAATCGTCTCAATCATGCGACTCACTCCTATCCCCATATGGTTGTCTGATATAAGTTATAGTCAGTTTAACATAGTAAGGACATGCTTTTTTGTCACTTTAAGTTTTGTCTCAATAATAAGTTTTCCTTTATTTTCAACGGATTTCTTCCCTTTTCGGCGCTATCTTTCATTTAGGCAGCGGCTTTATAAGGAATCTGCTCGAAATAAAAATTAATAAACTCCTTGACTTTTTCAAAATGTTCATTTTTCATGTCTATTCTTTATCATTCTTGGATATACTCTAGGAAAAGATAACATGTTCGTAACTATATAAGACCATATATTTATTAGTTACGCTTGTACTTTCTATTCCTTTGATTGAATTCTTATAAAGGTTAGTAAGTTTTAGAAAACAGGCTTAAAAAGCTTGGAATCTTAGTCTTCATTTTACTCGGAGGTTATTATGGGCATTTTTTTCAAAAATAACAGAATATCATACTATAATTCTAACGAAGAAAACTCCGCTTACGAATTAGGCTGTACGTTGTCGGATTTAATTAATAGTCAAGCTTTATTTAATAAAACACTTATTTTTTTATGCATTGGGTCGGACAGGGCTACTGGAGACTGTTTAGGTCCAATTATTGGATATAAATTATCAAAGCTTAAAAAGCAGCACAATTATCATATCTACGGAACTTTACAAGATCCGGTTCACGCAAAAAATCTAAAGGAAACAATCTCCAGGATTTATGAAACTCATGACAACGCATTTATCGTCGCAATTGATGCCTCTTTAGGTAAATCCAATCACATCGGATATATAACAATTGGTGAAGGTCCATTGAAACCAGGTGCCGGAGTTGAAAAAGATCTGCCAGCCGTTGGTGATATCTTCATAACAGGTATTGTTAATTTCTCCGGAATGTTTGATAATATGCTGCTTCAAACCACTCGCCTCAATGTTGTTATGTCAATGGCTGATAATATCTGCTACGCAATTAATTATAGTGTTAATCGACTCAAAACGTTGTCTCTTCAGTAAGCAAAAAGCTGTCACCAAATTGGTGGCAGCTTTTTATTATAACCAAGAAACTATTTACTTCTTGTATTAATATCTGTAGTTTGTTTTTATCTTTGCCTTTTCTGGCTCTTTTTCCTTAAATAGAAGGACATCGCCATTTCTCTTCTTCCACATTACCCAAAGCGGACCTGCAATACAGATGGTGGAATAACATCCACTAATGGAACCGATCGCCATTGGAAGTGCGAAAGCCTGAATGGATTCAATGCTATGAGCAAATGCAAGAATATATACAAGGGTAACACTGATCATAACACAGAAGTTAGTCATTACGGAACGCATCATAGATTGGGTAATGGACAAATCACTGATTGTCTCCACAGGGAAACCAACGTAGGTTTTAGCATTTTCTCTGATTCGGTCATAGATTACAATGGTATCATTGATGGAATAACCGATAATACTCAAGGCAACGGCAACAAAAGAATCACCAATTGGTAATCTAAATATAACGCAGGTAAAGAATACAACTAAAACGTCATGAACAAGCGCAACTACTGCCATAGCTCCTGCGGATAAACCACCCATCAGGTTGAATCTAATCCATACATAAATTAAAACCAATACGGTTGCCAACACAATGGAAATAACACCGTCACGCAGGAATTTATCTCCAAAGAATTTTTCAACCATTTGTGAATTATAAAGATTTAAATTCGAATCAGAAAACTCTGCCTTTAAGGTGTCATCAAATTCATGCTGTACACTGGCTTCAAGACCATATTCACCTGCTATATTGAATACAATCATCTGTTTGCCAGTTGCAATCTCTGTGGTTAACTGTGTCGTAACTGGTCTGTCCAACATATCCGTAGCAATATCTGCTGCCTTATTTTCATCAATGGTTCCTTCATAAGTATAGGTTAAAAGTGCCCCGCCCTTGAACTGAATATCAAGTGTTACACCATTAATGAACATGGAAACCACACCAACTAACATTATTGCAATAGAAATACCAAAAAAGATAAAACGTTTCTTATAAAATCCAATTATTTTGTTTTCATTCATAGTGTTACCCTCCTTGACAAGCAGGTATACAATGCCGGCTTATTTAAGAATTTAAACGAGCTTAAGGAGAAGATCATCAGACGGGATGCTCCTACACCTGCTACAAAGTTGAACACAATACCTGTAAACAAGGAATAAGCAAAGGATAATAGCGAACCAGTACCAAAAATCATTAATACAAAAGCTACAATTAATACGGTAATATTTCCATCAAAAATTGATGCAAATGAGTTAGAGAAACCGGAAGCAATAGCTGAAGCAACACTCTTACCGGATTTAATTTCTTCACTAATACGTTCGGAAGAAATTACGTTCGCATCCACACCCATACCAATCGATAGAATGATACCTGCAATACCATTTAAAGTCAATGTCATCTGCGGAATTGATAATGCGAGAATCTGTCCTGCTATCTGCATCGTAAGTGCGATACAAGCAACAAATCCAGGAACTCTATAATAGAAAATAAGTAATGCACAGATTAAAATATACGCTATAGCACCAGCCTGAAGCATGATATTTAATGCTCCTTTACCAAGTGTTGGGCTAATAGTGGAGTAATTCTTAGATTCCAAGGAGAATGGAAGCGCACCAGAATTAATCTTGTCTGCCAAATCCTTTGCCTCATCGTAGTTCGCCATACCAGTGATCTGTGCTTCGCCATTCGTAATACGAGAATTAACAGTAGGCTCTGTAATCTTAGTCTCATCCATATAAATAATCATTGGCTTATTTAATAATTTCTTAGTTGCTGTACTTAATTGCTTCGTTCCTTCTTCATTAAATACAAGAGATACCACATACTGATTGTTGCTCTTATCTAATACAGGCTTTGCACTTACAACATTAGAACCATCAATCATTACGTTACCATCAGAATCCTGAAAAGTTAACATTGCAGTCTCTCCAAGCTCTGCAATTGCTGTTTCTGGATCGAAGTTTGTTTCATCTGCTTTCCACGGAAAACGAACAATTACATAACCATTTTCTGCATCAATCGTAACATCACGATCCATAATATTTTTCTGATCCAAACGAACTTCAATGATTTCACGGGCAGCCTCTAATTGATCCTTCGTTGGATGAATATCTTCCCCCGCTGGCTGAAATGCTGCGTCAACTCCGCCTCGAATATCAATACCATAACGCATATCAGGTGCGCCGAGCAGATTCAAGGGCTTAAAACCAAACGCTGCTAACAATACCATACATGCAGTAATAATAAAGACAATAAAAAATGTAATTTTTTTCTTCATATTTCTATCCTTTCCATTATGTTTTTTTCTAAAACGCGTATTCAGTTATATTCGGAGGAGCATGTCCGCCAATGTATGTCGCCATAATTGATATTTGATGTTTTCTTCTAAGAATAAAATACCCCAAACAATAGGCGAATACTCCATATGTTATTAGTGGTAAGAAAATATTAAATATTTTTTGTATTACTGTTTTATAATCTCTAAAAACCTGTGTTAAGGTCAGGTTAGCTTCTATATCACTAAGAATTTCATTCCTTATATAGGCTGTAAGGTATTTAAGTCTCTCTTTTTGAAAATTAAGAACCTCTAATTTAATAAGTTGCTCCGATGCAGCCACCATCGTTTTACTCTTATCGGTATGTATATATTCTTGGGGTATTTCAGTCTGAAGTATGAGAACCATAACAATAAAAATTGGCATTATAGACTTATATGCATCATATTTTTTTCCTATAAATCTCATAATCACACCCCTCCCTGTTTCCCCTTATTTTTCGCACTATATTAAATTATCACATAGCCTTTTATTTGTATATATAAAGATTATATAAAAAATGGAAATGTTCTTTTTGTTTTACATTATCTTACATCGGTTGCATAGTCTTCCACTTTTTATTTTACTGCCACATTTCTCACAGTTAAACCAGGCATCTGCTGATGCCTCCGAAAATTCCAATCGCTCTTCCCGCACCCACTCCAGAAGTTTGCTCGGTAAAATATCATTGTCCTCTGCAATCTGTGAAATACTTGCATTGGGGCGAGCCATAATATAGTCTCTGACTTCAAGGAATTTTAATTCCTCATCTTTGACGAACGGTTTGATTTTGTTACTTTCTTTCGGTTCACTTTTTCCTTCGGCTAATGTTTTAGAACATTCCTGACATAACTCTGGTCCATAGATATATTTAAATAATCTTCTACAGTTTTTACATACCCTTACTTCCATTAAAAACTCCTTTATTTTGTAGAACAATTACATCTGTTTTCTTACTATTTTATATTCATCATTGAATTGAAAATGCGGACAATTCATAGCTGTATTACTTAAAAACCTGCTCATATCATCCTCATCAAGGTTAATGAGGCATACATAACAGTCATACTCATCGTCATATTCGTAGTAATTACAGCTCTCACAATTTGTAGTCTCTTTCATAATAGTGCTATGGAAACAAAGTTCTATCTTAACCTTGTCCCTTTATCCCTTCCATGAACTGAATAACTGGTTTTCTATTATCTATCGTAAGCAAGATAAAACGACAAGTCGTTTCACTTGTCATGAATAGAAATAAAATACGCTAACTACTATTTTATCATATTTGTTAAAAATTACAAGAAAATAAGTAAACAGGTAAGCGTATTTAAAGAACTTAACCAATCCCTTGCAAGTATGCATATACCGATTTATACCGGTGTTATTTTACTAATTAGGCAGAAGGAACGTATATTAACATAACCCATGGTTAATTTTCATGAATGAATTATGATAACAGTTCACTTGTGTTAGCGATTGCCCTTTGCTATTCTATAGTTAACAAAGGCCTTGTTAGTACATGAGACAGGAGATGTAATAAATGAAAATAAATGAAGTAATACGTAAGTATCGAAAGGAAGAGAATCTCACACAGGAACAAATAGCAAATTACTTAGGTGTAACCGCTCCTGCGGTGAACAAGTGGGAAAATGGTATTTCATATCCAGATATCACACTTTTAGCTCCACTTGCCCGTATTTTGAAAATCGATGTGGATACTTTACTATCCTTTCACGAAGAACTGACGGATGCAGAAATTAATCAAATAGTGCGAGAACTATCTGATTTGATTCAAAAAGATGGTTATGAAATAGGCTTTAAAAAAGGAGAGGCAATCTTAAAGGATTATCCCAATTGCGATACTCTAAGGCTGTACGTTGCTGACATCCTTAGGTCCTTCCTAATAATAAAGGGGATTACAGACACAGATATCTACGACAATAAAATTATTGGCTGGTATGAGATTGCTTTAACGAGTAATGACGATAAAGTTGTTACTCTGGCAAAAACCTCATTAGTTTCTTATTACATGAACAAAGGAAATTATCAAAAAGCACAACAGCAATTGGATGAAATTGAGCCTGTTGGGTATGACAAGCGACTGACCCAAGCCATCCTGTATGAAAAGCAGTCTCGCAACGAAGAAGCATATGAAATCTATGAAAATATGATTTATAAAGATGGTCATCAAGTCGTTAGTGTTCTACAACTTATCTGCCGCTTATTATGTTCCGAAAAGAAATATGAAGAAGCAGAAAAATATGCAGACCTGTCCAAAGAAATCGCATTATCCCTTAACTTTGGGGAATATATTGCCTATACTTCGAGTCTATTATTGGCAGTTGATAAGACAGACAAAGAACAAACGATTGAAATGTTGGGTCATATGGTAGAAGGTATTGATAACTTTGATAATTTCAGAAATTCTAAATTATATACACATATGAAGTTTAATAACCTCACAAATCCCGATAATATATCAAAGAAAATGCTTCTAGACGCTTTGACCCAAAATAAAGAACTTGAATTTATAAGGGAGGAACCTGCTGCAAGAAGGTTGTTTCAACGATTAGAGGTTTAGTTTTTCCTATTTGTTTTTCTTATTTGTCTTTCGTATTTGGTAAAGCTATTAAGACTATAAATAAAATTGGTACAATAAAAAACATTGAAACAATATCCTTGTTCAGACGGAATCTGATTAAATTTTTATCAGGAATTATTCCTATTCCAATACTAATTGCTACCAGGAGCAAACCAATAATAACTATAGTTAATCGTAGTTTCTTATTTAAAGGGTCATGAAACTTTGAACGAAGGTGACACCTGCTATCAATTATAAGATCACCATATACTTTTCCTTTCAGCAAATATAGATCAATATTATTATATCTTATTTGAATACCGCGTATTTTGAGTTTTACAAAGAGAACCCATAATAAATAATAGGTTCTCTTTCTTTATGTAAAAATATGATATTATTTTAATGAAAATATGGATTTAATGTCTCTGCATAACCCTTTAGAAATAAAATTTATCATTAATTCTTCTATAGCTGAAATGCTTGCAATAATAGATACTAAAATTGTGGCTTGGTTAAAACCTAATCCTACATAAAGAAAAGGATAGCAAAATAAGACAAATCCAGTTGTTTTATTGGCATAAGTATGCAAGAAGGCTAGTTGCCGATATCGTATAAATCCAACGATCAAAGAAGATAAACGAATAATCGCAATTATAACCACCCAAAACAAACTCCATAGTGGTAAATTAAAATTTAATATTACTAGTAATAATAAAACTGTAATCATAAAACAATCTGCAATACTATCAAGAATTTGACCCTTTTTACTTACCAAATTAAACTTACGTGCAATTACTCCATCTACCACATCAGTTACACCACACAGGAAATAAACAATTAAAAATAGTTGTGAAAATGGTTTTATAATCAGCAAAAACATTGTTCCTAATATTCTAGCTATTGTTATTAAGTTGGGAACGTTTTTCATTTGTTTTCTCCTTGGAAAGTGTAATGTAGCTTAACTACATCTTCTTTTGAGCACCCTGTTAATATAACAACAAGTATTAGCATGATCAAAAATGTAACTCTTCTTTTCAAAGGAATACCTCCTCATTTATAAATCTGCCCTACAGTACAATGAAGCGTCTAAGCTTACCACGATACTTATAAACTCTTCTTAAAGCAGATAATTCTATTCGCTTCCTCAAAGCCAATTCTTAAATGAAATTGCAAGCTTTCTGTATTATTTAGCTCACAATCACTGGCAAATTCACTGCAGCCTTTATTTCTTGCCCAGTCTTCACATTGAAGAATAAGTTTTTTTCCAAACCCACTCTTACGAAACTCTTCTTTTACAAAAACACCTTCTAAATATCCGACGGGACTGCTTTTGGTTCCTTCAACATAATCACTTCGTAAACTGCACTGTGCAAATCCGATTGGCGTTCTTTCGCTGTAACTAATAAAAACTGCGCGATTATTTGAAATTATATATTCCCGCATCTCATTTTCTAAGGCATTAATATCATTCTCCGGCCATAGTAAAATAGCTAATTCTGCAGCAATTTTGGTATCTCCTGCTTCTGCTTGCTTTATCATACTGCATTCTCTCTTCCTATAACTCAATTCTTCCTTCAAAAGCGCGAAGTAATGTTACTTCATCAATATATTCCAAATCTCCGCCAACTGGTATACCGCTGGCAATACGGCTCACTTTAATACCTGCGGGTTTAATCAGCTTACTAAGATACATTGCAGTTGCTTCACCCTCGAGGCTTGAATTAGTTGCTATAATAACCTCATCCACATCTCCCTGTAAACGAAGCATTAGTTCCTTGAGTTTAATGTCTGCCGGACCAATACCAAGCATTGGAGAGATAGCACCATGGAGCACATGATAGACACCATCAAACTTACCTGTCTTTTCATAGGCAGCCAGATCCCTTGGATTTTCAACCACCATGATCTGTTTTTTATTTCTTCCAGGAGAAGAACAGATTGGACATAGTTCCTTGTCCGTTAACGTCAAGCATTCCTGACAATATCGAACATTATTCTTTGCATCTACAATAGAAGCCGCAAGGTTATTTACCTGTTCTGAACCCATATTTATAATATGAAAGGCTAGTCGTTGAGCTGTCTTTGTTCCAATTCCGGGTAGTCTTGATAGTTCTTCGATTAGCTTACTAATTTGTCTACTGTAATAATCCATTCCATAACCTCATGTTTCCTATTTATAATAAGAATATTCTACTACCTCACAGGACATCTTTGCAAGATATAAAAATATGAGTATATATGATCAAATGGCACAGACCGGCATCGAGTGGCTGCTTTTTGGCAACCCTCAATGGAAGGGCAAGTCCAGATGATTATATATACTCACATTTTCTTTACTCTATAAACTATTAGAAAGGAAATCCACCCATTCCATTTAATCCGCCAGTTATCTGGTTCATCATAGCGGAAGATTCCTCTTCCATCTTACGGAAGGCTTCATTTGCTGCTGCCATAATAAGATCTTCTAACATCTCGATATCGTCTGGGTCAACCACTTCCTTAGAAAGTTTAATAGAGGAAATCTCTTTCTTTCCGGAAACTTTAACGGTAACAGCTCCGCCACCAGCGCTAGCCTCCCATTCCTTATCCTCCATTGCTTTTGCATTGTCTTCCATTTGCTTCTGCATTCTCTGTGCCTGTTTCATTAAATTTCCCATATTACCCGGGATACCGCCACCCGGAAATCCGCCTCTTTTCGCCATTGTATTAATCTCCTTTCAACTATCTGCCTTCTCTATTTATTCATATTGTATTGGCATCTTAATTAATTTTGATAAATCTGGAACATCATCCAGTCGTTCCTTGGTTTTATCCAGATATCTGGTACTAACCTGTATCTTCTTATGAAGCAGCTGTGCCATCGTATCTTGAATAACTTGCATATGACCTTCTCTATCAATGAAATCCTTATCCATAGAATTCATGACTACAATTAATAACCCCTGGTTCCCATCAATACTTAAAGTTGCATTGTTTAGTACAACCTGTAAAGATGGAGCTTTTCTTGCTATTTGTGTCACTATGCTTTTCCAGCTTCTAACTGCTTCCTTTAAATCTTCAGGAAGTGCTTCTGGTAGGATAACCGGGGTCTTTTCCTTCGCTGGCTGATTATCCTCCACACTTGCTGGAGCACTTCTATCAGTTACAACCACACCTTTTTGAATCATATCTTCCAAGTGCTTTATGCGTTCCAGAACCGACTCCATATTCTGTTCCATCTCAGGCTTGCAAAGCTTGATTAGAGCTATTTCCACTAGTACTCTTTTTCTGCTGGCGTAACGAAGTTGGTTAGACAGCTCTGAAAAGACTCTGATATAACGAATTAATGACTGCTCCTCCAGTAATGCCGCTTCTTTTTGCAACAGCTCCAGATTGTCACTGGATACCTCTATCACTAACTCCGTAATATCCTGGGTTGTCTTAAGTAAGAGCAGATTACGCAGATACCAGATGAAATCGATGATGAACTGTCCCAGCTCACGACCGGATCTCTCTATCTCCTCCAGCAATTTAATACAAGAAGTAACCTGTTGCTCTCGAATACACTCAATTAATCTGGCAAAGACCTGTGTATCCACAGCTCCAAGCACATCCAGCACATCATCATAGGTTAGCTTCTTCCCTAGGTAGAAGGAAATGCATTGGTCCAGCAAGCTCAACGCGTCACGCATGGAGCCGTCGCCCACTCTTGCAATGTATCGAAGTGCCTTTTCCTCTGCTTCAATATTCTCAGCTCTTAATAATTCTGCCAAACGATCTGCTATAATATCAATCGTTATTCTTTTAAAATCATATCGCTGACATCTGGATAAAATGGTAATTGGTATCTTATGCACCTCCGTGGTCGCTAAGATAAAGATTACATAGGCTGGTGGTTCTTCAATCGTTTTCAGCAATGCATTAAATGCTCCTGCTGATAGCATATGCACCTCATCTATGATATACACCTTATATTTTCCTTCAGTAGGAGAATAGCGAACCTCTTCTACAATTTCTCTGACATTATCCACACCGTTGTTGGAGGCTGCATCAATCTCAATTACATTCATCGAAGTACCTGCAGCGATTCCTTTACACATTCTGCATTCATTGCAGGGGTTTCCATCCACCGGATGCTCACAGTTTACAACCTTAGCAAAGAGCTTGGCAACTGTAGTCTTACCGGTTCCTCTTGTCCCGGTAAATAGGTAAGCATGTCCGATTCTAGCCGCCGCAATCTGATTTTTCAGAGTTGTTACAATATGTTCCTGCCCTTTTACATCCACAAAGCTATCCGGGCGAAATTTTCTATAAAGCGCCAGGTACGACATAGGCTACTCCTTTTCCTGCTTCTTATTTAAAGCATCTTCAAACTGCCCATTTACACTCATAAATAACTCTACCATATCAGGGTCAAAAATTCTTCCCTTTTCCTCCAGAATGATGTCCGTAGCTTTCTGGTGGGAAAATGCCTCTTTATATGAACGGTCTGAAGTAAGCGCATCATAAACATCAGCAATTGCTAACATTCTTGCATATAAAGGGATATCAGTTCCGCTTATACCTTCCGGATATCCAGTCCCATCCCACCGTTCATGATGACTATAGGCCATATCCCTTGCCAGGTAGAGCCAACGTGTACCGCCCGTCTCTTTAATAATTCGGTCAAAAGCCTGCTTTCCAAGAATGGTATGCGTTTTCATGTATTCAAATTCTTTTCTATCTAAGGAAGAGGATTTTCTAAGTACCTCATCATTAATCCCTATTTTACCTATATCATGAAGCATCACAGAGCGAAGAATATCCCTTGTATCTTCGGATAAGATAACTCCTTTATAGCGGTCACTTTTCATTGCTTCCTGCCATAAAATATAAAAATATCTCTGTGTATTCTTCAGGTGTCCCCCAGTGGTTTCATCTCTAAAATCCACTAACTCTGCAAAGCTGTAGGAGATGGCATCCTGATATTTATCCATATAGGGCTTTTGCCTGCGTAACTCATAAAGTTCAAGACAGGTTGAAATTCTATGCAAAAGAAGTTCCTTTGACATACTGGAAAAAAGATAATCCTGAACTCCTTTTTCGATCGCCTGCTGCTCCAGCCAAGCATTTTCATGCCCAGCAAAAAAAACAACCGGTGTTCCTGCGAATTCCGGACGTTTCCCGATTTCATCTAAGGTATTCATGCTTTCGCAAGCATCTATAGGAATCGTAACCAGGATTAAGTCAGGTTGTTCTTCCTGAACATAATCTTGTAACTCTTCCTTTTGAAAAATGGATATTTGATATTCGTCCTGTAATGCACTCACCACTGAAACAAGCAATTCTGCATCGTGATTTGTCACCAGGATATGTTTCATTTGATTCATCCTCATAATCCTTTATATAAACGACCAAGTTATAGCACTCAACCAATTATAGCATTATCAATTTTTAAAATCAATATTTTCCCGCTTAAGGCGTATCCTCAAGCTTCTTCTGAAAATGCTGATAGTCCTTTAGCGTGTTCCAGTCTCCTCCCCAGGTAAACCCCCGGCTTACAAATGCCTGATATACAGCATCATCTTTTCTGATATAATATTTGCAGTCCAGACTTCGGTCAGCATATTCTTCCGAGCCTGCCGGAGTAATTACGGTCTTACCATCAATTTCTCTAACATAGGGATTATAAAAGGGATTAATATCAATCGCAAGCCCATAGCTATGAAGAGAAAGTCGGTTTGTACCATCCACTTCACGGTAATTGAAGGAGGACGTATTATTTGCAGCCATGGACAAATTATCATCCGCGTCATATTCATCCACTAAGACCATTTGCTCAATAGGATATTTTATCTCATACAATTCTTTAAATATCTCTGCAATATCTCCTGCAATTGCCTTATTTACAATCAGTTCGCCTTCATGGGTTTTGTCATCAAATCCAAAGTAAAGCACCTTAACATATCGAAGATCTTCAAAGGGTACTTCACAGTTCTCTCCATAGGATTTGCCAACAATCCGATTCTTTATCTCCTGTGCAATCTCCTCATAATAAAACATAGATAAGCTCTCCTGCTGGATTGCCTCTGCTTCATTATCCGATACTTCAATATCATATTCCTGTGGTTTATCCGTTATTATAGTTGGAGTAACGCTTGGTGATGGCTCCTCCTCAAGGGGAGTCGTAGTCACTGTAGCAATTCCTTCTTTATTTAAAAACGTAACCTCAGGTAATAATCTATAATAACCTAGAAGCAGAATAATAAGTACAACAGAAAGCAATGCTATTATCCATTTTTTACTCATATATGCTCCTAGCCTTTCCTATGTTCTAATCTTCTTCAATTACATGGATTTCGAGATAGTCAAAATCGATGGTATCCACAAAATTATCCTTGGTAAATCTGGCTTTGTCATGACGTTTGAAATCATTAATCGTAGCCTCCAACCAGATAGGTTTCGATAAGTCATAGGCATGACAGATCTCATCAATTGCCTGAAATACCTTCTGCGTTCTACGTATTTCCTTATCATCGTTAACTACTACCATATCTTTAATCATTCTATTTTCCTTAAATACCTTTGCCCATAAACGAAACATCACAATTCCTCTTTTCCTGTTCCTATCGATATGCTTAAAAGTCGTTGCCAACTTAGGATGCACAGTATATAATCTTATCATAACCATTTTTATTATATCTAAATATAGTAGAAATGCAAAGGGCATTTATGAACAATTCCATCGAGAGGAGGACTAATTTGGAAGGAAATAAACGAAGAGATCAGCTCATAAATATTCTTAAGACGACTGCTGACCCCATATCAGGCGGTGAGCTATCCAAACTTCTTGGTGTAAGCCGCCAGGTGATTGTGCAGGATATTGCCTTACTTCGCGCCAGTGACTTCAACGTTCTCTCAACTACAAAGGGCTATCTGATATATCCAGCAGATAAGCAAAGTATCAGGCGTATTTTTCATGTACGACACACTACGGAACAGATAGAAGACGAACTGTGTACCATCGTTGACCAGGGCGGTAAAATTCTTGATGTTAAGGTAAAGCATGAGATCTATGGCGAAATCGAGACAGCTTTAATTATTCGTAACCGTCAGGATATTTATGATTTTGTCAGCAAAGTAAAAGAGAATAAAATTGTTCCACTTAAAGAACTAACCGATGGTATCCATCAGCACACCATTGAAGCCGACACAGAAGAAACCTTAAATCAAATAGAGAAAGCCTTAAGTAATAAGGGATATCTACTAAAAAGCGAGTGAGGATGGCTTAGAAAATAATCTAAGTCACCCTCACTCCTTATTTACTCGAAGGTATATATAATACACCCGCGATAACTTTTTATTGTAGATACAACATAGGATTTACGATTTGATCATCTTCTAAGACCTGGAAGTATAGGTTGCTGCCTTCAATACTATAATACTTTGTTGGATTACCAATTGTACCGATTACAGATCCTTCTTCAACAGCATCGCCAACCTCAAGGTCAACGCTTTCCGTATCAAGTTGTCCATAAACAAGGCTGTATCCGCCACCGATATTCATAGTAACTGTAAATCCAGTTTCCTCGTTGTTTGCTTCAATGTTAGTTACGACACCGTTAGCTGCTGCTTTCACTTCGGTACCAACTTCTGCATCGATTATAACCGCCGGATTAACTTTGTGTTCCTTCAAGGTCGCAAAATAAATGGTATGGTCCATGCTATAGTTCATAATAACATTGCCATTTACTGGCCAGAGAAGCTCATCATCCGCTGTGAAGGAGAGATTGCTAGCGATATTACTGGTATCTGTTTCAACTGTATCGCTTGTTGTCTCCACTGCATCATTTTCTGCGGAAGCGTCTTCTGTGTCATCATTGACCTTTACATCATTGGAGCCTTCAGGGGTCTCGTAACCCTCCAGCTCAACCTGACTACTATTACTTTCTACCACTTCGGCATCATCATTCGTAGCAACATCGGTATTAGGATTGTCATTCAGATTTGCAATCCCTTCCGTTATTGGGTCATTCTCTGCTAAGTCAATATCTGTGTCATCGACAGCCAACTGTTCATCATCCGTGTCATTTAGGTTCACAAAATTCTGTTCCTCTTTTCCATTGTTAGAGGACAACTGTGATCCCACTACAGCAACCGCAGCAATTGCTAAAACACCGACAAACAGTAATACGTAATAACCCTTTCCTTTGAAAAACTCAGTAAATTTGTTCTTGTTCACTGTTATCACCTCGATTATATTTTTCTCAGATAAAAATTTATTTATACCTATCACACGCACCTAATTGAAATTTTTTCAAATCGGGGGAATGTGTGTGTATTATGCCCCGCTTTCCCTGTTTTGTATACATCAGGAAATCAAGAGGCTTTTTTACATCCTTATTATTTCCAATAATTTAATTTTTAGTCGTAATTTTAATACTTCTTATTGACTTTTTGATGGAAAGTTTTAGAATATTAATATGCGGATATGGTTTAGTGGTAGAGCACAAGCTTCCCAAGCTTGGAGTGCGGGTCCGATTCCCGTTATCCGCTTACATAAAAAAAGAGGTCTGTGGCACCGATCAGGTGACACAGACCTCTTTTTTTATGTAACTGCGTAACTATAAGAAGCAAAATAAACTTATTGAACCTCTATAGAAGTTATTATATTGTCTGTTTATTCTTCCTGTAATAAGATTTCCCAAAAACCAGTAATTCCGCAAACAGCCCTAATGGAATAGCGGCAAAAATATCTACCACCGAATGTTGCTTGACAAATGCTACCGACATACAAATAGAAATGACCGCCACGACCACAAGCGTCTTAATCATTTTAGATGCGGATTTTTCTTTTAGCCAAGTGGAGGCAATGCCGAGTGAATATGCCACATGCAGCGAAGGGCAAACGCCCGTATTGGTGTCTACGGAGTAGATCCATCCGATAATGTCGGTTAATACATTATGCCTTGGAAAATCCACAGGTCTCAAATCCTGACGATTCGGAAACAGAATATATATTGTCACAGCTACAGTCTGTGTAATGATAATAAATTTCTGCAGATTCTTAAAATTCTTCACATTGTATAGTGCGAAGTAAAGCAAAGACACAACAATCAACAGGTACCAACCCACATAAGGAATAATAAACCACTCACAAAAAGGTACTACATCGTCCAACCAGCAATGAACGGGATAGCAATTTTCTGGTGATATCAGATTCTCTGTTAAAAAATAGAAGCTAAAATAAACTGGCCAACCGAGCAGTAGAAGTAAATGACGATACTCTGGGGAGGTAATATTGGAAAGTCGAAGTTTTCGATAGTCAACAATAGGTTTTCTCATTTTGTATTCACCTTCAGTAACAATGTTAGTGTGATAACTCTTTTTAGAAATATTAGCATAATTGACTACCGTATGCATTGGCTGGGCTACGGCAATATCCGTTATTTCATTCATCAAATAATAACAAATCCGCCTTCGTTCTTCTTCAATTGGTGTTTCTGGATTGAATATAATTGGCTTACCCAGGAAGAGTTTCTTTAGCTTCGGGGCAACATACATCGGCACAAAAGAAATTGCCTTACCAGTGCGCTTATAATAGAACTTTGCGATGTCAACAAACTTATCCTGAAAATCATTGACTATGTGATTGTGCGGTTCGTAATGCTCCGGGAATATAATCACACTAGAGTTCTCCTGCAAGTCGGCTATTGTCTGTTTAAAAGTAGAAATCAATCTACTGTCTCGGTATACAGGAATGGTAGAGGCATTGTTGAACAGGCAAACGGAAAGCGGTGCAATAATATACGACAGCAACCTATAAATCCAACGAATGTATTTCGGCTTACCACTCCAAAAGTCCTGGTAAGCATAAGCGGGTACTTCTTTCAGATTCATCATCTGAGATGCACACCAAATGCTATGTTTACCCGGAAAGTATATTTCTCCACAAATTGGGCCATTCATTTGGGCGTGATTGCCCACCACAATACAGCCTTCCCTTGGCAAATTATCAAATCCCTCAACCGTTATTTTGGGATAAAAGACTTTTATTAACCACAGGATAAAACGGTAGCAAAGATACGAAATTATGTTCGTCCTTTTTTCACTCTTCATATGTCTATTATATGATGTCTTTAGTTTCAAAAACAACAATATGCCCCCTTCTCTTTAAGAATGCGGTGAGCTTTTGATGCTCAATTTCATAATCAGTACTTAATTGGTATTTCTATGTCATAAAGGGTATCAATTATTTCGTGTATAATCCTTTATTCGTTCATAACAATCACCTTTTAATTTATAAGAAGTTATTTCAATGCAAAATTATACCATAATTTTACACCAAACTCAATATTATTACTTAGCTATAAAGAGGAAACAAAAATGCCAATAAAATTCTTAGTCTATTTTCTTTAAATTAATTATTTGTTTCATAATAGCATGTCTCTTAGCGACCATGTCCTTGCCCTCTGATAAGCATTAAGTAAGAGCTTCTCGGTTATCTTACATATTCGATTCCCATTATCCCCTTATTTAAGTAATATGAAAAGGGAGTCGCATTTTTACATAATTTACCCATTTTTACACGATTATGTTGAATTATGACTTCACAATTAATATAATTAAAGAATACTAACAAAGGAGAATACAAATGAAAAAGCAAAAATTATTACCATTTGGGATTAGAATGATGCTTTTTAGCATTCTATTTCTTTTCTTTATCCCTACCATAGCTTATGGGGAAACGCAAAAGATCAAATTAAGTAGTACCTCTTCTTTTTTAGCAAAAGGGGAAACTACCAAACTGAAAGTAGTTGGGACCACGAAAACAGTCAAATGGACCTCAACAGATAAAGATGTTGCAACCGTTTCCAGTTCAGGTAAGGTATCCGCTGTTGATTATGGTACGACATATATTAAAGCAACGCTCGATAAGAAGACTTATAAATGCAAAGTCGTTGTTGTAGACCCGGATGATATTAATTTTAAACAACTTCATGATGTGATTGTAGTAAATGGTAAACCTGTCAGTTTAAATCCCAGTTCCTATGATTATAGTGCTACGGAAATGAAAAAGATACCTATCACCTATAAAGTATCCGGTAATTCAGGTGTTAAAGTAAGCACTACGGGTAACGTGACTGCGACAAAAGCGGGTTCTTTTAAAATAACAGCTTACTTAGGAAGCAAGAAGCTAGAGACATTTTCAATGGATGCACAGGAGTATACCGGTTTCACCTCTTCAGAAGTTTCCCTTGATTCCTATGACGAAACGAATGTACAGGTTTTGTTCAAAGGAGGTTTCGCACCTATTTATGATGATGTAACAGCTACCAGCTCAGACCCGAGCGTTGCAGAGGTCGAGCTTGATCTTGATGTTGAGCTGTATAATGATATTAATGGTTATCATTGTACCGGTGTTTATGTACGTGGTCTAATCGATGGCAATTGTACCATTACCGTAACAGCATCGGGAATAACCAAAAAATTCAAGGTGTTAGTCGGATCAGGTATAAAGAGGTTAAACCCTATTGAGGCGATTCAACAGAATAATCTCACTGGATATTTTGGTGACGAACTTTTAGCGTTAACAACCATTCGGTCATTTATGGATGAATATAATTTATTTTCCGATACAGTGCCTACCAGAAATAAGATAGGGTATATTGTTGATTATTTTATCCGAACCTGGAAAGATGAACGTTATATCCCTTATAAGCACGGTTCTATCTATCGTACAATGGTTGATGGGCACGGGGTATGTGGTGATTATTCAGAGACCGTTTGCTTTTTGCTGGACTGCCTTGGTATTAACAATATTGAGCAGTGCGGTGTGGCAAATGGCGGAGCACACGCTTGGACCAAAGTGGAAGTGGATGGCAAATGGTATTATCTTGATGCCTTTTGGTGTGCAAACCTGCGCAGTAAAAAAACATACTTCCTGACAGAAACACTATGGTATAATCATACCTTTTATTATGAAAATTCTTATCTTGAAGATGCAAAAGAAATGAAGCTTCCGCCATACTATTATGATTTCCATTAACCAGAGTACCAGAAAGGATATAAAATGGGTGAGAAAAAAAATAGATATATAAGATTGCTGAGTTCATTATTTATTCTTTGTATTGTTGTTCTAGGCTGTTCTCTAGGTAGTGAGTCAGTACAGGCAGCTTCTAAAATTAAGATAAATCGAACCTATGTTGCCACAAGTAAAGGAGCAACGGTACAGTTAAAGATAAGTGGCACGGCTAAAACAGTAACATGGTCCTCTTCCACTCCCACGATAGCTAAGGTATCTAAGACCGGAAAAGTAACTGCACTTAAGAATGGGTCGGCGGTTATAACTGCTTCTGTTGATAAAAAGAAATATACCTGTGATATAAATGTTGGAACCTTTGTCTTAGATTCGAATTATGGATCTAGTAAAATTCAAATTGATAAGTACAGAAACGAAACCGTCGATATCAATTTTAAGGTTGGGTATGGCTATCCTGATATTCCTGTTAAGGATCTTAAAATTACTGCAACTAATAAAGGAATCGTCTCCTGGGAGTATGAAACTATGCCTAGCAATAATACCGAGTGTATTATTTTCATTCGTTTCTTTGGATTGATTGATGGGAAAACTGACCTGAAATTTACGATAGGCAATTATACAAAAACACTTAAAGTAACGGTTGGAACTGGCCTAGGCAGACTTGATCCGGTTGATGCGATTAAGCAGCGAAATTACGTAGGTTATACACAGGATGAAGCCGCAACACTAAAAAAAGTGGCAGAAATTATAGATAAGCATAATTTAAACTCCACTTCCTTATCGATAGAGAATAAACTCAAGGCTATTCAAGCTTATTTTAATGAAACATATTATTGTAACCCTGACGTTAATATGGAGGGAGATATTGCAAATATTTTGTTTAACGGCCATGGATATCTACGGGATCATTATGCCTATACACTAACACTTGCTCTATTTTGTGATTGTCTGGATATCCCCTACGTTTATTGTGACGGGGGCAGTTTTATTCCTGGTGAAACTAGTTTTATTATAGATACCTGGCTTCGTGTTAAGATTAATAATAAATGGTATTATATTGATCCACATATGAATGCTTATGTTAATAATTATGATTATTTTCTGTCGGAGACCGTGTGGGAAGATCATGATTTATCGGAGGAAGGACCTAATATAACTTATTTTAGTAATTATTATATAAAGTTTATTACTCAAATCAGCAAGGCTATGATAACTGAAGAAGAATGATTTTGCACTTTGTAAAGACATCTAATCTTACCGATTATCCTAATATCAAAAAAGTAGTAATGGCACTGATTTTTGTGCTATTACTACTTTTTATTATGTACTCCACGACCATCATAAAATGAAATGGATAGAAACACCATAGGGATATTTCATTGGGTTTACTGCAGTTTATTGCCTTTATTGCCTTAAATACAAGAGGTTGAATTCCTCTCTTATTTCTTTACTATTTTAAATTTGATTGTTTTTGTACCAGAATAATTCCCCTTACCAATAATGGTTATTGTTGCAGTTCCTACCTGAATATTGTCTTTATAGGATATTATATAATCCTTATTATTGGCTAATAAGACCTTACCAACTTTTAGTATAAATGATGGATGAATGGCTTTTCCGGTATATTTCTGCACACCAATGCTTAACACTGTAGCGTTCTTTATTGCTTTTGGTTTAATTACAAATGTAGTTTTTAATTCACCTTGATAGTTTCCAATACCTGTAATTACTGCTGTAGCGGTTCCGGCATTGGTGTTATTACTGTATTTCACAGTATAATCAGTTCCATTGACCAGTTTTCTTGAACCATTTTTAACAGTAATCTCCGGTTGGTGTTGTTTACCGTCATAGATATTGGTTTTGCCAGAACAGGAAACTTTGAAACTGGCAATACTTTTCTTTACTATCTCAACACAAACAGGATCACTGTTTGCCTCCATATAATCTCCAGCCTCAGCAACCGTAGCAATAATATAATACTTTCCCACATCTGTTGGAGTGGAATCTAATTTCTTTGTACACTTGGAATCGCTGTAATAGGTATAAGTTATGGGCCCGTTGGAACCTGTAACTACAGGTGTATCAAGTATTAAAGGTTTACCAGAATATAGAGCTGTTTTACCGCTTATTGCAATGAAAGAAGGGAATTTGTCAAATACCTTAATCTGACATCTGGCATATTCCTTACTTCCATCCTTTGCTGCTGCCGTAATGACACATGTTCCCTCATTTATTGCAGTAACTGTTCCCTCATCTGAAACCACCGCGACCTTTGGATTACTAACTGTATATTCTACTTGATTATTCTGTACTGTTGCCGGATAAACTACTGTGCCCAGATTATATTGCGTATCCTTCAGAAGATTGACTGTGGTATCCTTGAAGGTAATACCAAGTACCTTTTCACAGCTATTAGAAATATCAACATATTTAACCAAATATTCGTTGGCTAGCTTTGATACTGCATGATTTGAACCGTAACCATATATCGTGAGATTATAGCAACCATTAAATAACTGAAAAGTAGACTCTTGCAGGTCATACAACTTAGAACTCGGCCCAATATAGATTGATTTCAAATTACTGCAATGCAAAAAATTATTGCCATATTCAAAAGATGCTACACTTTCCGGTATAACGAAACTTTCTAATGATTCACACCCTTGAAACATTGATGTGCCCAGATAATTAATCTTACAGCCTTCTGCAAATACGACTTTTTTTAAAGATGGACTATACCACATAGTCCCATCAAACTCTGTAACGCTGGAAGGAACATATAATTCTTCCAGATAACTGCATTTATCAAAGGTATGACCATAACCTATTGCTGTTACTCCACTTGGTACAAAGTATATTTTATCCTTTTTACCTGTAGGATATATGATCAACCTTTTTCCATCCTTGGAGAATAGCACTCCATCTATGGTTATAAAATTAGTATTATTTTTAGTAATGCTAAACTCTTCTATCGATGAACTCTGAAAAGCTACCGTACTTATAATTTTTACATTACCCAATAGATATAATTTCTTTAAATACTTCGAACCCGAAAACGCATCCCATATGTTAACCGTATCATTATGTACCGTATAATTTTGAGCTTTATTCCCTAATGGATATTGTATTAAATCATGATAATCCTTTGAATACAATGCTCCTTTATATGATGCATAATGACGGTTATCCGAAGCGACATTAATTATTTCAAGGGAATCGATACTGATAGCGTCTACACCAATGTCTTCTATTCCTGATGGAATATCTAATTCAAGAAGTCCTGCCTGATATAGACCGCATTGACCAATACTCTTAACGGAATTAGGTATTGTTAGAGTTTTTAATGAGGTACATCCTTCTAATGAACCCTCTCCAATCGTAATCAGTTTATCCGGCAATGCAATCTCGGATAGTGATGTGCAAAGCGCAAATGCCCACTTGCCAATTTCCGTTATATTTTTTGATAATACAACCTTCTTTAAATTACTACAGTTTTCAAACGCTCCCACATATTGATCATATTCTTTATCATATTCGCCATCCATAATCCTTTGAATTGTATCAGGCATTCTTACTTCTTCTATCTCATCATGATTATAAAATGCCTTGTAACCGACATATTTTACTGTTGCCATATTCACAGTTTCTGGGATTATTACTATCTGACTACTTCCATCATAACGAATTAGAGTAGCTTCATTTCCATTAATAGTATAAGTAAAATCTCCATTTGTATGGACCGTATCTGCTTTTACACTTGTATTATTGATGACAAAAGCCATCAATAATACAAGACTAACCATTAAATATTTCAATAATTTATTCATTTTCCACGTCCTGCCACCTGGCAGTTCCTCCCCATAGCAAACTCTTTATTCCTCAATTAGAGAAACTCCTTATCATACACATAAATGAATTTCACCCTTTATGGTATCGTCATCTCATTTGATACAAATGACACTCCCTGATATTTACCGGTAATAATATATACTCCAGAAGCTGTAAACTCATCTGTAAGGATCAAATTAAAAGAAGTATCTGCGTTATTATCATAACTCACTTCATAATATCTGAATACTCTACTCTCAAAGGCGTAAGGTATTTCTTCACCATTACATGTAATTTTAAGTTCTGATAAATCGGATACATAAAATGAATTTTGTAATCCATTAAATGAAAACACTAATTCACTAAATTTAGTCCAGTTATTCTTCTCATCCATATACCCCATTAGATTCACCTGATCTAAATCGCTCGGATTTGCAGCAACGTCGGTAATTTCAGCTTCAATAATCTTGTTATATACTTCAAATGGAACACCTTTATACTTTCCGGTCAGACCATAAATCCCTGGTTCCGTATTATTGGTAGTAAATTTAAAATAGAAATCGGTTATAAATTCATAACCCCATTCAAACTGATCAATTCTGTTCGTTAATGTAATCGCATTATCAATCGGTACACCATCTCTAGTTAACACGATGTCCGTTAAATTGTCCGGGTTAATTGAATCTACTAAGCCATGTAAACGAATACCCAGACTTGGAATGGAGGATTTTACCTTTCCGTCGGCTACCACATCAAAATGTGCGAAATAGAAATCACCAGCTTTTGCATCATCTATACCCACAGTCGTATTATTTTCATTTGCATCTGTTGATTTAGAAGAATCCTCAACTGGATTCTTATCTTCATCTACTGTACTCGGTTCATTGTTGCTATTTTCTGTATTTTCTTGAGTTATTACATTGGTATCTTCTCCCTCTTCAGGAGTATCAACAGGATTTTCTGCTAAATTCTCTGTGGTCTCTATTGTTGTATCGATTGTTGTATTTATTGTTTCACCTTCTATTACATTTTCTGTTGTTTCTATCGTTGTATCTTTTGTCTCATCTATCGCAGTATTTTCTGTTGTCGCATCTACAGTGTTCTTAGTAATGTCTTTGTCCTCTTCGGGCTCCTGTGTAATAGGTGATGTCGATAAGTCATTATTTGTCGGTACAGATGACCGTAAATGAATATGAAATGATACAAATACAATTAGCAAAATTGCTAAAAATGCTACAGAGGTTATTAAACGCCCAACCATCGAAATACTTTGAAATGCGGTAAGAATTGGATGTTTCTTAACAACGGACTTCTCTTTCAATGAAAAAATACTGTGTTCATCCTTTTCATAAAATTCACAAAATCTAAGCTCATCTTTTATCTTATTATCACATTCCATGTCAGTATCAATATGATTCATAATGTCACGGTATCTATCAATTTTCATGATTTACCTCCATTTCTAATTTTAATAATTCTCTTCCTCTTTTTAATCTCATTTTGACTGCGGATTCACTAATATGAAGGATCTTTGCAATTTCTGATATACGATATCCTTCCATGTAATATAAATGAATCACAATCTTGTATTTCGGGTGCAATTTAAGAATTTCAAGTAAATCCTCATGATCCTGTGTTGTTACAGCAAAAGCTTCAATGTCATCCAGGCTGATTTTGTTCCTGTGCCAAAAACTTTTCAGGTGATCCTTACATAGATTAATTGTTACACGTATAAGCCATCTTTTTTCATCTTCATAACTTGCGAAATTTGGTGCTGAATAGTGCAGCTTAATAAATGCCTCCTGTAATACATCCTCACTATCATGTTTATTCCCTAAATAAGAAAAAGCAATTCGAAAAAGCATTGCTTTGTACAAATTATATTTTTCTAATATCCAATCATTAGAACTCCAATTTAATGCATATAGAGTATTTTCCATGATCTCTCCCCCACCTCCTATTAACAAAACGATTATCATACGATAAAAGTCACATTACAGGACTCTTTTATAAAATTTTTTTATTAATTTTACTATCAGCTCTTAACCAATGCTATTTTATAACTACCTTCCTTAATAAAACATAATCCACTATAAATTTCGTATAATTGCTTATAATCTTTATTATGCAACCTTATTTTACCATTCTCATAATTAAAATCAAATACATGTTTTTACAACGTATGTATTAGCAATACTTGCTACTATGCTTCAATTAATGTTGATGAAACTAAATATATTAGACAACCTGCTATATTGTTTAATTACCTCATTACAAGTTAAAAAGCCTTGCCCAGGATTTGATGTGCACCTCAAACGTTAGACTAAAACTCTAATGTTTGGAGGTGTATTTTTATGTCTAAATATTCTCATGAACAAAAAGTAAAGGCTGTTGTTAGTGTTACCGAAGATGGATTGTTATTGAGAGAAGCCGGGAAAATAATAGTTTGTATAACAATAAGAAAATTAAATGCAAACTAAAAGGATTGAGTCCGATGCAATACCGGATTCAATCCTCTAGAGTTGCTTAATTAAATATTGTCTAACGTTTGGAGTTCAGTACAATTTGGAACAAGGCTTTTATATTATATAAACAAAGCTCAATTATATTATCTGCGAAAGTTAAACTGCTTAATATAATTAGGTATATAGAAATTATTTAAGCTTTAATAAGAAACTTTGTATGTTCACTAATTGGTACTTCAAATCCAGAGAGATTAACGAATCCATTAATAATGTCTTCTGCGGATATAAGTACTAACCTTATAGTATCCATATTATTTATTTTCATATTATCCTCAGCTACTTGCATAATATAATTTTGTAGTTTACTGGTCATATCAATTTGAAATATATCAAAATGTCTAAATCCATATTTATTATGGTCAATCTTTCCATAGTAACAATCTAGTGATTTTTCTTTACGAATCATAATATCTTGATAATTAAATTTATTTTTTTCCAAGATGTTACTGTCAATTAATTCTTCTTTAAATTCTCTAAAAATATTTATTTCACGTCCCACTCCAGAATCGAACCATTTAATAAAAGTCTTAAAATATTTTATTTTAAACTTTATTCTAAGGTCATTTTCAATGTTCTCTTGCTTTGTCACATGAGTATTCCCATAATCTGATATGGGATTTATATTCAAAAGAGGCTTTATTCTTTCGGATTTATAAAACTCATATACTCCTCCAATTGGCTGAATATTTTTTCGACCTCCTTCATTATATATTGCTAGATATTTTATTTCATTATCGCATGTAAACGGAATCGAAAAAATATAAGCCATCGAAACCCTTATCATTCTGTGAGGAAATAAAAAACCAGCAAACATACTATGTATTACAAGGCTTCTACCAAATCGAGAATATGGCATTTCTTGTAAGTATAAAAATATATAATTAATTGTAAAAAAGCCAATTATAGAGGCTAATATAATCATTGTTAATCCCATATGAATTACCATATCCTTAATTAATTTATAAATATTGAAATATCATTTAAATTATTTGATAATTTTTCTAGAATAACATTAATTGAAACAGGCAAAAAATTATTGCCATCTATTCCTACATCATATCTTTTTAAATGTTCTCCTACTGGATTTAAACTATGCAAATGTCCGTGAAGATGAATCGCTTCCTTATTATAATTTTTCCATGCTATAATTGGATAATGGAAAAGTACCAAGTCAATATCATTAATTACAATTTCCTGATATACACCTAGAAAAAACGAGTTATTTATATTCTTACAATTTTTAAAGACCTTGTCCAAATTTTCATCATGATTACCCTTTAATAACATTTTCTTACCGTTTAATTGATTTAAAAAAAATTCAATTCTATTTGCACTGCTTACGCAGAAGTCACCTAATATATATATTGTATCATCAGGGCTAACCGCATTATTCCAATTGTTAATTAATTTTGTATTCATATCTTCAGTGGTTAAGAATGGCCGATTACATAATTTAATAATTTTCTCATGATCAAAATGTAAATCTGAAGTAAAAAATATCACAATAATTCCTCCAAAAGGACCATATTTAAATATATTCATCTATCTCAATATATATTCCTATTATTTTACTTTTTATTATGCGCTGGTGTTTTTAAAGATAGCTTTTTTATGTAAATCCTTTTTTCTTGATGTAACAAATAACATATTGCCGGATATAATAGTTCCATTTTTCGTTTTTTCATCAATTATTTCATCTAATGTAACAGTTACTAAACGTTTACCTCTATTCCTATGTTGTTTACATGATTCTTTTAGTAATTCTTGCTGCTCTGGTGTCATTCTCAAGTAAAATATGTCAAAATGACGGAACAAATAGTAGTTACCCTTATGGTGATAGCCATAAAAATTGTCAAAGGAGTCTATTTTTTCAATTTGTAGATTTTCAAAATCAAAACTTTCTTTACTTAATAATTTGTTATTAAATATTTCTTCTCTCAACTCTCTTAAAACATTCCATTCGCGTTCAAAAGCCGAATCAAACCATTTCATAAATTTCTGAAAATGTTTTAACTTAAACTTAAGGCGTAAGTCATATTCCGTATCATCTGGCCCTTTGCGTCTAGCTGCATCATGCTCTGCTTCAATTTCTCGTAATATAGTAGGCTTCCCATAATATTTATATACTCCTCCTACAGGTTGTATTGTTCCTTGGGAATTTTCGTTATAAATACCGACATAAAAGTCAGTATTTTCAGAGTAAACATTTATTGCATATAAATAAGCCATTGATACTCTAATTTGCTTTTTTCGTAATATTGGAAAACATAAGCGCCATAATAAAGGTAATTTATATCTGTTTATAGGCATCTCCTTAAGAAAAGCATATATTCCAGATAATCCTGTTACAAATAAAGACGGTGGCACACCTATTAATAAATTATATATTATTGAGTTTGGAGTACAGTATTCTAAAATTTTGTAAAATGAGAATAGTATCACGGTAAAAAGAAGCACATATTTGATTATGTTTGTAAAAATTTTCATCTTTAGTTCCCCTTTTCTTATTTGCATTAGTATATTATTTTCCCCATAAATAAGTAATATTTTTCATTATTATACATTGTATGGAAATTTTTTTAAACTAGTTTTTACTAAATTTAAAAATTAAAGATAAACTAAAAGGACCTATCTCGGTACAATACCGTCTTCAGTCCTTGACAGTTACTTAATATAATGTTCATACTTGGGATGCATTTCTAATGGTTCAGAGAAAATTTACCTTGTCATAATGTAAATCCTATGGTACCACTATACTTTATAGTACCCGCACCATATAAGCTGGAGATTGAGGAGGAATGCTAAGGGTCTGGAAAATAGCATGTTCCACTTCTACTAATTGACCGGGCATAATTTCTTCTAATGTGATAGGATTATTATTTTGATCAAAAAGTACAGTTTCATCAGATATGGTGAATACCATCTGATCATTCGTATCATAGGGATTTCCGGTAAGAAAACGATTATTGTTTATATCAACGCTCACAACACGATCCGTTGTTACATTGACATAATCATCTTCTTGCAATACAACAATACGGTAAGCGTTAGATTGAGGAGGAATACTTCTTGTCATCATAGCAGAAAAATCTGCATCTATTCGCATTCCATCAATTAAATTATCAATATTAAGTGATATTCCATCTTCATCTATAATTATAGTATTATTACCTACATTTAGCCTGACCTCTTGCATATTAACCATACCATTTTCATCAGATGCTTCAAAAGATATTAAAATATAACCAGATCTTCCGTTGTTTACAGCTACTTCTTCAATCAGCGCGTTTTCTACATGTATTATCGTATCCCCTAAAAAGGACATACCCTGTGATGCGGAACCAGTACGATTCATAATAATCCTCTTAATTAAATTATTCTAATTTATTATATGATACATCAACAAATAGTTACGGTTTTCAACATCAATATAGGCACACAAAAACCGCCTATCTTTCCGATGTGATAAGCGGTTCTAATGTATAAACTTTTGGCTATTCTATTCTTGTTAATCTATATGCATATAATGAATAATCCAGATTATTACCATAGTATAAGTACAAAATATTTTCATCCTTTATCTTGTCCATCCAAAAGGTATACAGTCTGCCTTCACCCACCTCATCAGCAAGCCTAGCACATAGATCTTCCAGTACGTCAGAGTCCTCAAAATCATAGGTGCATTCCATTACCGTTCCCATATTGGATGGATACCACATAGATTTATTATAATTCTCAGGCTTACCATCATTGTCAATATCACTGGTATACTGATAGCCCGTGCTGCCAGATCCATCTATTGTCTCACCTGTACCGTAAATAACACCATCATTATTCTCAAGAACCTTCGGTAATTCTTTATTACTTAGGATATTCTTTATTTGATCTATCTCTGCATAAGACGAATTCTCATAGCTTGTCTTCCTATTATAATCCTGAATATCAAACCAGAAACTCCTACCATCCGCAAGTATTCCGTTTTCATATAAATAAAGAGTATAACCCGAATAATATTTTGTATTGTAATCAAAGTTCTTCATTAACAAATAGTTTTTCCCTTGATAGGAAATAAAATCATATTTTTGATAAATACAGTCAAAGCTATTGCTGGATTTATATTCCTCATTCGTGAAACCCTGATATAGCTCCATGCTGCTGAAGCCTCCCGTACCACCCCAATAAAACAGCCCAACCAAATCCTGAATTCCGTCATTATCAGCATCCACTCTTAGCGGAATAATATCCTCCGTTTCCTCTAATCCCATTCCGGTAAGGTTACAGAATTCTTCTTTGCTTATCTCTGCACCCGCCTTGAGTGATCCAAAAGTTTCCTCTTCTGTTTCTGATTTCATTGCTTCTACAACCAGATCATACAACTCTTGGGGAATCCTGCTGCTATGAGAAAATTCCTTTTCGGCTTCCATTCCGGAATAATAACTTCTAAGCTCCTTTCCTATCGGTTGGGTTATCGCTTCAAATTCAGAATAAAATAACCTTTCTCCATTGTAACCCGCTCTAAGATCGCTCGAAAACATGTACCATTTGACATCCTCGCTGTTGTAAAATTCTCTGCTAAAATCTTCGTATTCCTCTTCTGATACTTTCTTATCCCCCATATAGAACTCCATAGTCTCATTTACTAGCGTCGAAGATCCAAGGCTATTCTCTTTTAAGGCAATTCCTTCAAAGCTTAATTGCATAATACTATTGTCAAGAGCTCCCGAGGATGCCACATATTCTCCGGTCGTTTTTGGAGTTTCAAAGCCCCTGGATACAAAAGAATACCCATATACGTTTTCATCATAATATCTTAGAATCATAATCCAGTCATCATAATCCAATGACAATTTTACGATAACTTCTGGTGTTCCATCATGGTCCAGATCTACGATTGCATATTGATCCAGATTCAGATTCCGCTCGAAATCATAATCCAAGAAATGATTTATTTTATTAAGGTAGTACTGCTTATAATCTACTGTTCCTGCATTCACATCTTGTGTAATTACCACGTTTACAGGCTCTTCCATCATCAACACTTTATTCAATGCTTTTACTGCAGCCGTTTCCTCCCAGATTTCAAATCCAGGTTGTAACTGATTTAGACTCTCTTCTCCTGTTTCTGACGGTACCCCTTGAGTTGGAGTTGGTATTTCCGTAGTCGGAATACTTGTGGTAGGACTTGGACTTACCTCCTGATTAATGGTTGGTTTGTCCGTTTTACACCCTGACATCAAAAAGATTATGATTGTACTTAACATAATTACAACGAATTTTTTCATATACTTCCTCCCCTTTGAAACGATTACTACCCTGAGTATTACCTGCTTTGTGTGCATTGGCATCTGGTACTACTATTATTAATTACAATATTACTATATTCTACCTATTATAACAACGTTAATCCTTCTGGTATTTTATGATAGTACATATCATCTTTTATAATTATCTATACCCTAAACTTAATTCTAATATTATTTTCCTTATGCGATTTTAATTATCTTTTAAGTTGTAAAACTTAGATAATTCTGTATAATAATTCCTATATTCTCATTGTCAGGTGGTGCAAATGGATAAAAATATAAAGAACTTAGAAAATCTTCGAAAGAAAATCGCCGGACTTTTAACCATTATTATCGGATTATCCGCTATCATCACTCTATTCTTTTTTTACTTATTTCGAGGTGCACAGGGTCCAGGGTTATTCCTAGCCATACTAATCGGTGTCGGCATCGGATTTCTGTTATCCGTTGTCACAGGCTGCAATAGAATGATGGATGAATTTAAAGATAAGTTTAAAACCTTCTTTGTTGAAGAACCCTTCCGAGCTGCCTTTCATCGGGTCTCCTATCATAAGGATCAGGGTCTTCCTCAAGACATTATAGACGCTACCGATATGATGACGCTAGGAAACCGCTACTATACGAACGATTATGTAACGGGCTACTATAAAGATGTAAAATTCGAACGTGCTGATGTTAAGATTCAACAACATACAAGGACAGGAAAAACCTCGCATACAACTACATATTTTAACGGTAGATGGATGATTTTTGAGTTTAATAAAGAATTTCACTTCGATCTGCAGATTATCGGAAACGGCTTTTACTATTCCCAGAAAAATAGTACATTCTTTACCCATAGAGAAGAACGCCGCCATAAACTGGAAATGGAGGATGTGAATTTTAATGAATACTTTACCGTATATGCCCAGGATGACCATGAAGCATATTATATTTTGACACCTACCTTTATGGAAGTTCTAAAGAACATGCACCACAGTATGGACGGCTCAATTATGCTAGGTTTTGTTCATAATCAACTTCATGTAGCAATTAACACGGAGAGAGATGCCATGGAACCCTCTGTCTTCTCAAGCATTGAATTAAATAATATAAAGCAGGATGTTCAGCGTGAAATTGACGCTATTATCAAAATAATAGATGGAATGGATTTAGATCGTGACATCTATAATCTTAAAGGAGGAAGATAAAATGCCCTGGATACTTATCACGTTACTTGTTATCTTCATTATAATTATATGGTATGTCACAACGATGAATGGGCTTAGGCGGTCACAGGTTAAAATTAACGAGGCACTGTCAGATATTGATGTAGCACTAATGAAACGCCATGATGTATTAGTAAAAATGCTTGATGTTACGAGAGCTTATGCTAAATATGAAAAAGAAACTATTTTAGAAACCATTAAGCTTCGTTCCGGAATGAGTATGTCGGAGAGGACAAAAGCCGTAAACGAAATGGAGCAGGCAAATCATTTCATCAATGCGGTTGCTGAGAATTATCCTGAGCTGCGTTCCAGTGAAAACTATAAGCAGCTGATGATCTCCATTATGGATGTGGAGGAACATCTTCAGGCAGCAAGACGTCTATACAATGGTAATATCTCTTCTCTTAATCAGAAAGTAGTTTCCTTCCCTAGCAGTATTGTTGCAAATCAATTAAATATTAGTCAGCAGGATTTCTTAGAATTAGAGGAAGGTAAAAGACAGGATGTAAAGATGGATTTATAATTTTCAGACAAAAGATAAAACCGATATTACATCCTTACTGAAAAATCGCTTACCTCTTCAAAAAGATAAGCGATTTTTGTTTCAATTCCCAGCTATTCATATAAATTAGCACTGAAATATCTGTCTCCTCGGTCCGGAAATACTACAACTACATTACCTTCATCAATTCTATCAACAAGTTTTAAGGTAGCCGCCATTGCAGCACCGGAGGAAGTTCCTGCTATAATGCCTTCTTTTCTGGTTAATTCTCGCGAAGTTTCAAAAGCCTCTTTATCAGAAATTTTGATTATTTCATCAACCAGTCTCATATCCATTGTATCCGCAATAAAGTCATTGCCAATTCCTTCAATATTATAATCACCATGGTCTCCGCCTCCCATGGTAGAACCAATTGGATCTGCTAAAATGCTCTTTATGTTAGGGTTTCTTTCTTTAAGGTATTTTAAAACACCCGTAAAGGTTCCTCCACTACCTGCGCCAAGTACGATATAATCAATCTTTCCCTCTAATGCGCTATAGATCTCCGGCCCTGTGGTCTCATAATGCGCTAACGGATTACTCATATTCTTAAACTGCTCAAAGGAAACAGAGTTGGGTATTTGGGCTTTTAATTCTGCTGCCTTGGCAACGGCTCCCAGCATCCCTTGCTCACGTGGCGTATTCACAATTTCAGCCCCTAAGGCCTTCATTAATTTCTGCTTTTCAATTGAGAATTTTGTTGGCACAACAAAGATGATACGATATCCTTTGTTTAAAGCTGCAAAGGCAATGCCCAGTCCGGTATTCCCCGCGGTAGCTTCTATTATTGTCGCTCCCGGCGTTAGTATACCCTTTTTTTCAGCATCAACTATCATGTATTTCCCGATTCTGTCTTTCACACTTCCACTGGGGTTATATAATTCAAGCTTACCAAATATATTAATACCTTTTTTGTCACTCATATGATTTAATTTAACCAGCGGAGTATTTCCTATTAGTTCTTGCATTGATTCAAAATATTTCATTCTAATTCTCCATTCTGCCGCAACACTTCCAATTTGTTCAGTAGTACACGTTCGCAATTGAAAGTCTTTAATTTTTCAATCTACTCCCAATGCCTGCTTTCAGCTGGCATTTGCTGCCTGAATCGCAGTTTCCAAATCCTTAATTATCTCATCTACATTTTCAATTCCTACGGATAATCGGATTAGACCTTCTGTAATTCCTACCTTCTGGCGTATCTCATATGGAATAGATGCATGTGTCATACTTGCCGGATGGCATACAAGTGATTCAACACCACCCAGACTTTCTGCAAGTGCAACCAGTTCTAATCCATCATAGAATTTTTTAATGTCATAATTTTCTTTTAACTCAAAGGATAACATGGCACCGCCATTTTTTGCCTGTCTCTGATTAATTTCATATCCCGGGAAATCTTTATGACCCGGATAATAAACTTTCTTAACTGCAGTGTGATTTAAAAGGTAATCTGCAATTTTCGCAGCATTTTCAACGTGTCTGTCAAGGCGAACACCCAAGGTTTTTATACCACGTATTAAAAGGAAGGAATCAAAGGGTTGTAAAATACCTCCAGTTGCATTTTGAATAAATGCAAGTCTATTTGCCAGTTCTTTGTTATTAACGACTACGAGACCTGCGATTAAGTCACTATGACCACCTAAATATTTTGTTGCACTGTGTAATACGACATCCACACCTAATTCGATCGGTCTCTGTAAATACGGAGTCATAAATGTATTATCAACAATGGTTAAAATCCCATACTTTTTTGCCAAATCTGCAACTGCTTTCAAATCAGTTATAGTCATAAGCGGATTCGCCGGACTCTCTATTAAAATAGCCTTAACATCCTCTGTTATACTATTTTCCAGTGCGGTAATATCAGTGGTATCCTCAATGGAATAAAGAATACCAAAATTTTTAAAGACTTTATCTAGTACACGGAAAGTTCCTCCATACACATTACTTGATATAATTACTTTATCACCTGAGTGAAATAAGGTTAATACTGCAGTAATTGCTGCCATTCCAGAGGCAAAAGCAAAACCTGCTACTCCACCTTCCAACTCTGCGATTAGAGCTTCCAAGGCTTCTCTCGTTGGATTTCCGGTTCTTGAATATTCATAGCCCGTATGCTGTCCAAGGTGTACCTGCTCATAAGTTGAGGTCTGATAGATCGGCACATTTACAGCTCCGGTTCTTTCGTCGCCATAAATACCCCCATGGATTAATGCCGTTGAAATGTGTGTATAATTCTTTTTACTCATAACTTTTCCTCCTGATTATTTATTTTATTATGGCTATGTTTTTGGAAGTAATTTTCTCCCATTATATTATTCATTTTCATTTATTTGGTTTTAAGCATTCTCAAACTTTGCTTCAATAAAATATACATTTTCATATGCCTTTAAATTATCTGTTCTATTCTTAAAATATGTTTCCTGTATTTGATCCGGAGACAGATGCTCTACAATTTGGTACCCATTATTCTTCAAGGTAGTTTCCAGTGCATCAGGCGCATATTTTTGAAGTAGCACTTTCTTTGTTGTCTACCAATGCAGTTCCCCTCCATTTCAACTATTTTATGTAAACAACCAGTCTATTAATAGTATTAAAATTCCTATTCCACACTACTAATTAATGATTAAAATATAAAACAGAAAGATAAAAACAGAGCTAAATAATTGTGTTGGATTAGGAATAATGAATTTATATTACCGCAAAATTATGATGGTAGAATATTACATATTATAATATCATATAATTCATATCTGTTTAGTATGGTTTTAATTATAGCATATATTTTACAGATGTCAACGTTTTAATCTATAGCAACTTATATCTTTTGCCTATAACAAAAGCTTTTCTTATAAGGGTAATTAACTTTTGCATATAAAAAGTGAGTATGCCTATTTCACATACTCACCTGTTTCTTAACATTAAATCAACTTCAATCCATCATATATAACCCTTACATTATGTTTACGGCAGAATTTCACTTATGTACTTTTTTAATTCCTTAATATACTTTTTACCAATATCACTCATAATAGAATTGCTTCTCTTAATATAACAAATATTCATATTTACATCAGTATCCAAAGGAATAGCTGTATAATCACTACCATTTAGTTCCTCACAGATAATACCCGAACATAAAGTGAAACCATTGAGACCAACCATTAGGTTAAGTAAGGTTGCACGGTCATTGGCCTTTATTGTTTTCTTATAGTCATACGTACTCAGAATTTCTTCTGATAAATAAAAGGAATTATTCTCACCCTGTTCAAAGGACAAGCACGGATATTCCTGCAATTCTTCTATGGATATTCTTTCTTTGACCGCCAGTGGATGTCCTTTCCATAGATATACGTATCCCTTGCACTGAAACAATTCCTGTACTTCAAGGCCCTTAGATTTGAGCAGTTTCTGAATAATTTTCTCATTAAAATCATTCATATATAAAATTCCTATTTCACTCTTACCTAAATTTACATCATTAATAACCTCTGATGTTCTGGTTTCTCTGATAGCGAATTCATATTCATTCATATCAAAGCCTTTCACTAACTCTACAAAGGCTTTTACTGCAAAGGAATAATGCTGTGTTGATACTCCAAACTTCTTCTTAATATTTTTATTGTCAAAATACTTCTCTTCCAGTAAATCGACCTGCCCCAGGATTTGTCTTGCATAGACCAAGAATTCTTCACCTTCCGTAGTTAATGCGACACCTTTACTTTTCCTTTCAAATATTGTAATTTTCATCTCTTCCTCTAAATATTTAATTGCCTCTGATAAGCTAGGTTGTGAGATTAATAATTGTTTTGAGGCTTCATTGATAGAACCTGTATTTGCAATTATTGCTACATATTTTAATTGTTGTAATGTCATATATTTCGTCTCCTTCCTTAATTGCTCATGGCCATTCTGATTCAGTATTGGATAAATAATAACATGTAACCTAATTTCTTCATAGTATTCCTTTAAAAGATTCTTAATTCATTCTATTATTAAGCTGTTAGATATTGTATTTTTCCTTACATAATAAGAAAACAGATGGCAGGTAAACTAAAAATTACGCTACCTGCCATCTGTTTTCTTATTTTATAATATTATGAAAAAAGTCTCTTATTATCTCTCAAAGTTTTCAACAACATAAACAAAAGGAAACGACAAGTTATTTCACTTGTCATGAATTATAAAGAGCCTCCGTTCAAATTGAACCGACCCCCAAAAGTTAGACCAAATCCACTTCGCCATAAAGTCTAACTTTTAGGGGTCACATCAAATCTTTTGAACAGATGCTCTTTTGTGTGTTACATAATGAATTAATTATTGTTATACCTAACGTCTTATCCTATTTTGTATGGACAATTAGATTATTATCTGTTATTAAACCGATTGGATTTCCACAAACATCCTCAATATTTGTAAAAGTACATGGCAGCCCGCGGCCTGTTGAAAAATCTGGTCCATCCATAAGCTGAAAGTGTAAATGTGGACAGTTTGACATTCCCGTATGTCCAACTTTACCAATTACTTGCCCTTGCTTTACTTTATCTCCTATCTTTACAGCTACGCTCCCCATAATCATATGACCATAAAAAGAATATTCACCGTTTGCATGTTTTAAAGATACATAGTTTCCACATTGAGAGGGTATATAACCATACTTATCAAAATAAGGTTTTCTTTCCTCCCAGTCCCAGGACGTCGTTATAGGAAAATCATTATAACACTCCATAACTTCTCCATCAGCAATAGCAAGGATATCTTTCCCGAATATCACATGATCTTCTTGCTTCATGTTTTCCTTAAAAAATAGCTTCTGCTCCTCATTATATTGTGCCATATCCACAGCAAATTCCATGGAATAATGTTGTCTATGATCTAAAAGGCAATTATAATTACCGCATGTAGAAAAGCTACCCTTCAGCGGGAAGATGTAATCATTCTTATTTCTATATTGAATTAAGGGAATTGTAAGTTCTTCCTTGTACTCCTGCCCCTCCATACTATAACTTATGGAGATGGTCATTTTATCAATAACATCCTTATTAACTACTACAAAATATTCATTAAATATACCCGTTTCCTGATTTGGTTTTAAGGTTAGGGAACTACAGTATTCTAGAGGATTAAAAAATCCATCTTCTCCAAGAAATAACCTTGCTCCAAAACCTTCTCCTAACCAAGTATACTCCTCTGCAAATTTCTTGATCGTTAGCTCGAGTGCTCTGCCCCGATAAGAGATTTGTTTTACAAAATTATTGAAAGCATATAATTCAAAATTAACTTCACTTAATATGATATCCTTGTCTTTGTTGTTCCTGATACTCAGTCCATGGAGAAGAAAATTAGACTCTGTTTTGCCATGTTCTGCATTGATCATATTTATGATAAAATCTTTTGGTATTGTTTTTAATCGCATGATACTTGCCCTCTTATTATATATTTGTTGCTCTTCCTTACTACACTATCTTTAAGATATATCTCTAAATTATTTTACCATTGGTATCACCTCCATTTCGATAAGATAATGATATAACCTGGTATAGTTCACCCGCAACCTCATTCACTTTTATGAAATAAGGCTGAGGTTTAATTGGGTTATTTGTATTATTCAAGGTTTAAATAATATCTCATTTTTATTTCATAAAAGTGTATTAGGTTGATACCCTAATGTACCAACTGATAGCATTTAGTTAATAATTAAGGAAGTGGTGAAACCGATGGTAAAATAAATGACGCAAAATAAGCTATGAAATAAAGAAATGTATTTTATATAAATAAATTAAAGAAGAGGAGTTAAAAAAGATGGAAATAACGTTTTTACCCAAAGACTATATAATTACAACTTGTGACCCATATTGTAATGTACATTTTTCTGACTTTATGTTAAGAGCATTGAGGATAAAAAATGAAACAAATGTTATGTTGGAACTTCAAAATATTACTTTTTCATTGAAGAAAAATGGCCAAGTTATAAAAGAATATGTGTACTCTTGTGAAGCATTAAATTACTGGATACCTCAATGGGAAAAAAATATTCATATTTCAGACAATCAAATAGAAGCGTTAATTGGAGTTAAGAAGTTTTGGGATTATAATTGTTTATCTACTAGTACACGTTTAGAACCTGGTCAGGAAATTGGGTTACGAAATGAGTATTTTCACATTGTGTGTCCAGAATTTTTAGATGAACTTATCGTTCAAGTCACCTATACACAGGCAGGTATTACACATAAAGAGTATAAGAATATTACTCTTATAAGATATGAGAATAAAAACAAATACATATTCCCCGTTAAAGGAACATGGCAAGTCTGCGGAAATTTTGATTGTATAGGTGCTCATCGCCAACGAAACAGTGATGAATTTGCTTTTGACTTAACGATACTTGATAAAAGCCAAAAATTATTGATTAATAATGATAAGAAATCAGCGGATTATCCCTGCTATGGTGAAAAAGTCTATGCAATTGCTGATGGAAAGGTAGTACGTGTTTATAACGAAATGGATAGAAACACTATAGGAATAAGTAAGGAAGAGGAAGATAAGTTAATATCACTTCATGGGTATTGGCCTATCATTACAGGTAATGTAGTTGCTATTCAGCATGACAACGGAGAATATTCTGCTGTCGATCATCTACAATATCATAGTATAACTCTAAAAGTTGGAGATAGCGTGAAGCAAGGTCAAGTGATTGGTTTAGTAGGTAATACTGGTTTATCTGGATGTCCACACCTTCATTTTGAATTAAAAACTGGTATTAATTCAGACGACAGAAGTTTGCCATGTTCTTTTACTAATATTTATAATATAGATGGAAATTCATTCAGCATTATTGCCGAAGAGTATACAATTGTTCATGCTGAATAAAATGTAAAGTTAATTCTTAGGTCCCGATTACAGTTATTACAGGTAAATTCGTATTCAGCAAAACAAAGCCTTTTTAATATTTTACTTTACCTTCGCGTAAATCAGGAAAGGACCTGCAATACTGGTTTTGAAGTATTGCAGGTCCTTTCCTGTACGCTAAAATTTATTCATCTGTTTTTTTAATCTTCTTAACTTCCACTATTTCACCACAAAGGAACTAACTACATAATCGGTAATTGCCGCCAGATCCATTCCGTCATAATCCTCTGCCTTTAAAGAAATAATATATTCACCAATATAAAAGTCATATAGGGTTTGTTCAACTACTGTACCGCTAGCCTTTACAGAATACTGGGTCCTTAAAACAGTATTAAAAGGTGCAGTAAAGTCGGTTTGTTTTAAATCCTTAAGATCAAACTTAGTGGCTCCAAATACCTCTTTCCACTGGGTTGTAAGCAATGCTTTTGTATAGCTTCCTTTAAAGGCCTCTTTAAAGGCTTCATAATCAGAAGGCGCACTCTCTTGTTTTCTAATGTCGATTCTTATAATTGACTGTAATTCTGAGTTGCTTGGAGGTATGATTTCTGTATAAATATAGCCATTACCTAAATCTTGATTATTTACTTCCCAATCTAACGGTATTATAAAATTAATATCTCCTATCTGTGTTTCCTCTGCGTTAAAAGGTGCTTTTGCCAGATATGGATTAGATTTTATAACAGTTACCTTACAGGTTAATTTCTTATCACCTGTCTTAGCTGTAATTGTTGCGCTGCCTGTTGCCACAGCAGTAACTTTACCTTTACTTGACACGGTTGCAATCGATTTTTTACTAGAACTCCAGGTAACATTTTTTGTGGTCCCGGTTATTTTCAAACTTTTTGTCTGACCAACTTCCAAAACCAATTTTGTATTACTAATTTTTAATGTAGCCGCCTGTGCAACTGCGGTATTACTTATGCTTGCTACGAAGAATGCAATTAATATCGCTGATACAATCATTTGTTTTATTCTTTTCATAAATCCTCCGTTGGTATATATTGGGACTATTATATAATAATGAATTATTTAAATCAATCTCCTAACAATCAATATAATTTATTTTTTGCTGCCTATTTCTTCAGACCAAGTGCAACCATTGACCAGTTTTCTTCTC
This sequence comes from Mobilitalea sp., assembly GCA_047606065.1. Taxonomy (GTDB): domain Bacteria; phylum Bacillota; class Clostridia; order Lachnospirales; family Lachnospiraceae; genus Mobilitalea. Next base: position 42,294 of record JASGEU010000040.1, on the reverse strand, counting down.
TCATGGTAATATATAAAGAAATGTACCAAGGAAGGAGTTTTATGGGTCATATACTTATTGTTGAAGATGAGCAAATGATTAGCGATCTGATTTTAATGAATTTAGAAATGGTCGGCCATACCGCCATTCAAGCCTTTGACAGCAAGGATGCTCTTACTGCAGCGAAGGAACAACATTTTGATTTATGTTTACTTGATATTATGTTGCCTGGACAGGATGGCTTTCAATTAATTGACAGTTTTAAAAAGCTCTCTATTCCCGTAATTTTTCTGACCGCCAAGACTTCCCTTACTGATCGAGTGAAGGGGTTAAATATAGGTGCTGAAGACTACATCACCAAGCCTTTTGAAACTCTCGAATTATTGGCACGTATTGAAGTTGTTCTTCGTAGGTATGGTAAATCAAATTCCACCTTTGTTCAGAAGGATGTAGAAGTTAGCCTGACAGAGCGTCTAGTCCGTAAAGGAGGACAAATTATAGATTTAACCGCACAGGAATATGCGCTGCTGGAAGTTTTAATACAGAACAAAAACTTAGCCTTATCCAGAGAGAAGCTATTGGAAACTGCCTGGGGTTATGACTATATCGGAGAAACCCGTACAGTTGATATGCATATACAGCGGCTTCGTAAAAAACTAGACTGGGAGGACGTTATCAAAACTGTATATAAATATGGTTATCGATTGGAGGTATTACTGTGAAGCTACGTACAAAAATATTTATCAGCATTCTTATAATATCCCTGGCTACCTTAACCATAAGCTCCTATTATCTAATAAATCGTAACCATATTAGCAACGTTCAACGTGAAAAAGAACGTTCCTTGAACGAGTTCTCTTTTCTTATTAATACCTTGGACAATGGTATCAATGCACAAGGCACAAAGGAAGAATTAAAACCACTCTTCGTCCGTTATGTGGAATACTATAAAACCAGAGGTATTCTCTTGATGATATATGACGATAAAGAACCCTATGTAGTAGATTTCCCAGAACTTAGTGAAGCTTCCTATCAACCCTTACTTTTGGTAAAGGAAGGGACTCGCCAGCTTCAGGTTATTGAAAGCGAGAACGAACATTACTTTTTTGTAAGCGGTAAGCTAACGAAGATAAGAGATTACACCATCGTCTATGCCAGAAATATTAGTAATATCTACGACCTAAGGTTACAGAGTATCTACCTCTCCCTCTTATTAACCGCTACTTTGATTGTACTATTAGGTTTTCTATCCTATCGTTATTCCAAGTGGATTACGAAACCGATTGAACTACTAAACCAAAATGCAAAAGACATTTCTTTAGGCAACTATTCCATCCGAAGCATTCCGACCAAAGATGAATTTCATACCTTGGGAAATGCTTTTAACCAAATGGCCTCGTCCGTAGAAGCACATACCGCACAGCTAGAAGAAAAAGCAAAAGAGCTTCAGGAGTTTATTGATGCTCTCTCCCATGAAATGAACACTCCTTTAACCTCCATTCAAGGTTATTCCGAGTTTCTTATAAATGCTAATGCTACAGAAAATCAGAAGCAAAAAGCAGCTACTAATATACACTTAGAATCAAAACGAATGAAGGATATCTATATCAGGCTAATGCAATTGACGCTAACACGAGTACAGGACCTTGAGCTTTCCTCCGTCTCTATTGCTAGTCTTTTTCATGAGCTTGAGGAACGATTTATACTTCAGCTGAGCAAACAACAAATTACACTAAATCAACAGATCGGATTGCATCAAATAACTTTAGATTATACCCTGATCCTAATGTTATTAAGTAACCTATTAAAAAATAGTATACAAGCCCTTCCAAACGGTGGTGCTATTGCTATTAAATCTTACCTATTAAATACTAATCCAGTAATCGAGGTATCTGATAATGGTTATGGTATTCCAAAGGATAAGATAAATGACATTACAAAACCTTTCTATCGGGTAGATAAATCCAGGTCCAGAAAAACGGGTGGTGCAGGACTTGGATTATCCATCTGTAAAAACATAGCCAGTCTTCATAATGCAGAAATGGTTATTCAGTCTAAAGAGGGAGAAGGAACTTCAATACAAGTGATTTTTTACAACTCTGTTACAACTTCTTGATTGTTTTGATAATATTATCCATTAAGATTAGACCATAGCTACTTGATGAGTTATATTTTCAAAAACGGAAGGGAGATTGTATGAAGAAAATAATAATTGTTGGCTTTTCCTGTATCATTACCTTTAATTTATTGGGATGCAGTAGTGCAACCGTTGAGAAAGAACCTATTGTAATCGAAGAAAATGATACAGCTAATATTGAGGAAACTGAAGCATTGCAAGAGTCAGATAATCTGTCGGACTCGGCAAATCAGGAAGGAAAAACCGGAACAGCATCAAATTCTCCAGAGAATTCTGAAGATGTATCAACCAGTGATACGGATAATTCCGATACCGAAATTCATGGAGTAAATACAGGTGAATTTAATAATGATGCCCTTACAACAAAGACAGATAAATTAATCACCTTCAAAGGTACCATTACAATAGAAGGTATGGAGGAGGAGGTTAACTACAGTACTTATCAGAGTGATTACGGTTATCAGATGGACTATGATGTGGATAGATTTACGATCACCAGTGAAAACGGAATTGATACCTTTATGGCTGAGAACCCTGACCCTGAATTGTACCCCTATGTATTTATTAATGTTACAAGGTCCGAATACAAGGGAGAGAAGACAGATCTAAGTACTGGAGATAATAATCTAGCGGTATTTGATGAATATTCCAAGCAAACTCTATCTACCAACGCTCCTAAGGATAATGTAAAGCTTGGTGATTATGATGCAATTCATTTCCAGGTAATTGATGGTGACCAATGGAACTCCTTAGTAAGACATATCTATCTTATTAGATTCGACAAAACTTATTATGTCATTGAGACAAATTACTTTTTAGAAGCCTCTGAAGGTTATGGTGCACGAATTAAGGCAATGCTGGACACTATTGTTTTTGAGGAAGAATAATCATGTAAAAGCCTCCCGACAGCTACTCACTTACGTGCTACGGGAGGCTTTTATATGGTATACACCTTACCGGGAAGGAATATAAACATTCGGTAATTTACATCTCATTATTACTGTGTCTAATTTTAATCATTCCTATAATAATTGCAGTTACAGCAACAAGTAATATAATAATATACACAGGATCCGAAATCTCTAAGACAAATCGATTAATCATATATGTTACTATAAATATCAAAATACCTATAGTGGTTAAAATATTTTTCTTCATTATTGACCACTCCCTTTCAAACTTTGTTTTTATTATGCTAAAACCTTATTCTCTTCCCTTTCACCAGAGAAGCTTTCTAAAATATCTTCTTGTATAATAGGATGTAACTTTTGTACTTCCTTATATTTTGTAACAATACTCTTATAGGCATAATAATCACAGCACCTTTGTTGTTCGCATTCTTCATGATCCAGGAAATTATGTTCTGGATATTGCTCTTCCAATATTTTACCAGGATCTTGAAATATAATATTTATTTTATCGCAAATACTTTGTTCAAAAAAACTACGCAAATAACTGATAACTTTTTTATGATTATTCTCGTATATCATCCCGCAAAAGTATTGATACACCGCGTAATAAAATGGATTTTTATTCTCTGCTTGTGACACTATTATAAACATGCGTTCGCTTGCCTTTTTATAATCTTCGATTAAGGCAAAGCCCATTGCTGTGTAGTATAACCATCCCAGCCCATACTCCTCTGCGGGACAAGAAATATTGCTCAATACGCCGTAATACGACCTCATACTATTCTCTAATTGTGAATTAGCGTAACAATCCATTATTCCAATAATATATTTTACATTATCTTTATTTATCCTGCTAGGAAAATTTAATAATTTTAATACATGGAATTTGGTGTTAATAGCATTATACCAATAATCCGTCATATCAAAAACTTCGGATAACCCGGGAATTATTATCTGATAAGCAGGGTGTCCCAGATAAGAAACATCCCTTGTCAATATTTCATATCCAGCACTGCTTAGTTTTTCCACAAGTTTATTCAGTATCTGCTTATTGTTATAATTAGAGACATCCTCTACAGGGATAAAGGGTTCTTCTGTTTCCAGTAATATTTCATATGGGTACTGTGCTATTCCCGATTTAAATCCATTTAAAATGTTACTTCCATCAGAAACTCTACTATTTGTAAAATCTAATTTACTTCTTTTTGAATAGAGTAAAATGTCACTCCCTTGTGCAGCCTCGGTTAGTGTTCTTTCAATTGCTACTCCATAATCTGGATGGCAGCCCAGCTTAAAGCCATAATTTCCAGTATTTTTTTCAATTATAACCAATCCGGCAACAGGATATTCTCCTCCAAAGGAACAGTCTTTCAACATTACAGTATATCCCGGCGTTTCCTTAAGTTGCTGAAACAGCTCGTAAACATAGGGAAATCTCTTCAAATACTCTTCCGGAATATCCGGTAAAGACGGCTTTTCTAAGGCTATCCTTTTTTGTACTACTCTTTCCATAATTTCTGACAATCCTTGAACTAAAGCTTCTTCGGGAGTATTTCCTGCACACATCCCATTACTTAAATAATATGAAGTGTATGCATAGTAGGGTATATATTCAACCTTATTTTGTTGTAAATTAAAGAAAGGTACACAAAGATATTCATTGTCTTTCTCGGTAAAATTAAAATCCATTTTTTGCACTTTTTTAAAAGCCTTTACCTTTTCTAAAAAGCCAGAATCAGACATATCTCTTTTCTTAAAATACATCTTCATAAAAGCGCTATTAGATCTTACTATTTCTTCTGCTGTCAGATAAATTTCATCCACATAATATCTAAACTTGTTTCCATCTTTCCATAAATTGTTCCAACGTGCAAGCCACAGGTTTTGATAACGCTCCATAAACTCTGAATATGCACTTGCCATTGCATACTCTTTTGTTACCCCTTTCCCATTCGATCCAATAGAAGTATTTTCTATTGTTACTCTAAGCGAAAAAGTATTTATCGTATCCGTTTTAACCCATTCCTCATGTAATTTAATGCCCAAGTTTGCCAAAATACCTTTAATCCTTGCCACCGTGTTTTGCGGATTGTCTTCTTTGTAATGATCATTTTGATATACAGTCATAACCTCTCCTCTTTTCAATTATTATATGGTGTATTCTGCATTGCTTCCTCACGTATTAGTTTATATTTTTCTTTTAAATTATTGTTAGTAAGCGTCCGCCCTACTGATATACAAGCATCAAAAAAATAATTTTGTATATCAATTGATGATAGATTTTTAGTATTATAAACAGCCTTTTGCGTTGTATAGTTGTCGGTATCAAAGTCTATTATTTCAAGGCCAAATTCATCTGTGTTATTATACATATAGGTTCCCGGATATGGTGTTGAAATGCTAAAAACAATTTGCGCTCCCATTTTTTGCAATTCAAGTCCTATTTGTATGGTTTGCTTTATTGTTTCAGGTGTGTCAAAGGGTTGTCCAATTATTAAGCAAGAAGCAGCACGAATGCCAATTTCATTACACCAACGAAATACATTTCTAATTTGTTCTAGTGTTATGTGTTTTTTCAAACAATCTAGCATTTCCTGATTTCCTGCTTCAACACCAAATTGAAGGGAACGACAGCCTGCATCATACATTCTTTGTAGTAATTCCTTGGTTACTACATCAACTCTGGATTCACATGCCCAGTGCATACCCAGAGCTTTTTCTTTCATTAAAATTAGAAATTCATTCAACCTTCTAAGATTTGCTGTCATCGTATCATCGATTATTTGAACCCGGTCAAATCCCAGCCCCTTGAGATATTCTAATTCCTCCACCACGTTTCCGGCACTTCTAATGCGATATTTCCCTCCTGATAACCCCGCTGCTGCACAAAAAATACACCTGCCAGGACACCCCCGGCTGGTAGAAATACTGCAGGGAACAGAATAACTTTTTAAATCATAAAGTGATCTGTCCGGAAAGGGTAATTTATCTAAATCACAAATAAATTTCCGGTCTGCATTACTTTTCACTACATTATCCTTACGATAGGAAATACCGTCAATACCCTCCAGTTTACCTTCCCCATTGATTATGTACTTGCATAGTTCAAGGAATGTCATCTCTCCTTCTCCACGCACAATGCAATCAATAAATCCTGTATTTAAAGCATGCTCAAATTCAAATGTCACATGATATCCGCCCATAACTACAAAAGTATCGCTGGCAACACTTTTAATAATTTCAGCAAGCCTTAATCCATTTTTATATGTTTCTGTTGTTGTAGAAATACCGATAATCTTGGGATGATGCTTTTCAATAAAATTGAGTAAAGTTACCCGTGTGACTGTTTTAAGATAAAAGTCCATTAATTTTGCATTGAAACTATTTTGATTAAGCACAGTCGCAATATAACCAATCCCCAGCGGAAGAAGACCTTGAATTCTATGTGATAGAATTGATCCCGGATTAGGTGATGGCGAATTAATTAGTAAAACATCCACAGCCTCCATCATAATATAACCTCCTGTGGTAACTCATTCTTTAATATGGGGTCCCAATTTGCTATTAATATGCCCTTTGCCTGCAATTGTTTGACCAAGGTAAATACTCCCACTCTTGTCTTTTCAAAATCTGCCGTCGGGCTTAATTCTATTAATTTTTCGATAATGTTTTTAATCGAGTGTTTTCCATCAGCAAGAACCCACAAAAGCTTTCCCGCACCCTGTAAAGTAATAAATCCATCAAAGGTTACTATAGCTACACTATCCTCTTTTTCATTTTGCCTGAACGAATTTATTGCTCTGCAGGGTTTATACTCAAGTACATTCATATGCATCCTTACTCCCCTTGTTTTTTATTAAACCTACTCTTTATCCATTGAATAGCACGGTTACGGCGATCTCTTAATTGTTTCCAAAATACCACACAAAAAAGCAATGGAATTCCAACTCCAATTAAAAAAGCAACTAATGATGAATCCATAAAGCACCTCCCTATTATTAGTTTTATATTCAATCTCTTTACAGCTTTTTGCAATAGAGCTTTCTAATGATAAAAAATGATATGACTAAAAAGAGTATATCAATCAAACAATATCCTAAAATACTATAACGAGATATCGTCCCTCTTAAGATGCCTCCAAATATTGAGTAAACCGAGAAGATTGGTATATAATTAAGAAATGTCCAAATACCTTTATATAAATCAAATGAAAAAATATAGTATACATAAGATAATAAGGTAGGAATTAGTATAAGAACGGACATGGTATTGGCATCCTCTGCCTGTTTTACACAACTTCCAATACCAACCGAAAAAATAATCAGTGCGATTGCCACCGTAATTAAATGAAATAAAAATGCCGCTATATTAAACGGGGTAAAAAAGGTAAAATCGCTAACTATTTTGGGATCCTTTACAATATATGCAACAATCATAGGAATGCTGGCAACCATGAAACTTATAATGGCAACCATTACACTTGCTATGGTTTGACTAAAAAATAGCTGCTTTTTCGTAATAGAGGTTAATATAGTTTCCGTAATTTTATTACCCTTCTCAAAAGCAACCTGTGTTCCTATTCTTGAAACCAATAATGTCATTACCATAAAAAACAGCATAGTCAACATCATCAAAAAAGAAGCTGATTTATCATCAATCTGTACTATATTCTCCTCTATCTCAACGGATATATTACTGCCAGTTAATCTGGCTTTCTCTTGATTTGATAGTTCATGGGTGCTTAAATATTTACTGAAATTTAGTTTTTGTACTGCATCTATGACTAAGCTAATGCTGTTATACCCATTCTGCGTTCTGGCTCTTAATAAAAAATTCTCATCAATGGCTGTTAATAAAAGATCCGCATCTTGGTTAATATCGGAAACTAGTTCTACCTTATCAGCGGTTATTTCCAATGGAATTTGGCTATAAACTGTAACTTTATCATTAAGCAGATTATTTATGATGTAAGGCAGGAAACTTATAGCACCCGACGCTAGAAATGCAATTAACAAGGTCACCTTAATGGCTGGAGAAGTGATAATATTTTTAAATTTTATAGAGATTGCATTGGCTATTTTTCTATTTTGAACCTTCAATATTAATCACCGTCCTCATAATTGATCTCACGAAACAGTTCATCTAAAGTCATGTTTCTTATATGAAAATATTCTGAAAAACTATCCTGCAGCCTGCTTTGAATTTCTTTTGCAGTCTCTACTGTTGATATTCTAATTACATAAGTGTTTTGATTCCTCAGTATATTTGAACTGGCTACAAGATCCTTTACTAGCTCCGGTGAAAAGCTTTCATTCTTTAATTCCAATATAAAGTCATACTTCTTTTGTATTGTTTCTAAGGACCCGTTTTCCACCAGTTTACCCTGCTTAATAAAAAGAAACTGATCACACTTTCTCATTTTATCCGAAAGATTATGAGTTGAAAAAATAACTGTACAACCATTATTTTTTAGCTCCTCCAGATGTACCCAGAATAAATCACTTGTAATTGGATCAAGTCCACTAAAGGGCTCATCTAAAATTAATATTTCCGGTTTGCTTGCCACAGCGATAATAAACTGTAGTTTTTGTTGATTTCCCTTTGAAAGCGTATCTATTCTTTTATACTTTGCACTTTCTAAATTGAATTTAGAAAGCCAATCTTTAACATAAGCTTCTGCTGCTTTTTTCTTAATCCCTTTATAACGTACCATATCAGTTAAATGTTCTAAAACCTGGGAACGCCCATCTAGTCCCCTGGTTTCTGGAAGGTAACTGACCTTCTCTGAGTAGTCCAAGCTGACAGCATTTTCATTTATCGTACAAACGCCACTATAATTTGAGATTACTCCAGCCATAATTTTAAACAGAGTACTTTTCCCTGCTCCGTTTCTACCAATAACTCCAGCAATTGTGGAATCTTTTATGGTGAAACTCACGTCCTTTAATGCCATAAAGTCAGGAGCATAATTCTTTGAGATATTATTTGCTACTATCAACACCGCTTCTCCCTTCGGGAAATATAAAATAAAAAGTTTATAACTAATTGCGAAAATACAATATTGATACTGAAAGCTATAAATAATGAAATCAAAAGTGTAATTATATTTACTGAACTATTGGCCGCCAGGAAATCTGTATTTGTTATTGCAATTAACACTAAAATAGGAAAGAAAATCATATTATTAAAAAAGCCGCTCCTTGCTATCTTCTCTCTGGACTTATAAATAAAAAATGGCGATACTATACAAAGTAAAAAATTAATGATAACAGCAGGTAAAAAATCAAAAAGTATAATGGCCATAAAAACACTTAACATTAATATAATCACCAGAAGATTTAAATTAATTTTATCGTTTTCCCTGAAATGCATTGGAGTCTTCCTGGGTTCTAGTTTCAGTTTTTTACCATTCATTAAATCTTCTGTGTATATACAATTTATATACTTTAATTTTCCTGTATCGCTCAAAATTTTAAAGGCTTCTAATGATACTTCACTGGAGATATGATACATGACTACGCCCAGGGATTGAGATATCCCGGATAACCTCCTGTATTCACTTTCATTTGAATCAAAAAAATCTGTATATTTGGAGGTCACTCCGGGCAAATAGGTTGGTCCTATCATAGGAGAAGTGCTTACGGTAATCCCCGATATGTATTTAATATTGTATTTTTCACATATATTATCAAGCCAGAGTGGGAATTTTGCCGGCGAATCCAGTGATTTTACTACAAGATCAAATTTATATGATGCCACTATTTCGTCTAGTTCTTCCTCCGACCAAATTTTTTTATTTATAGGTATTACTTCTATCTGTGGGTTAATAGAGTTCAGCTTTCCTTTTAAAACGTCTACTTTCAATCTGCCTACATCGCCCTGATCAAATAATAACTGTCTGTTAAGATTACTTTCCTCCACTGTATCAAAGTCAACAATTACAATTCTGCCCACTCCAAGCACCGCCAAGTTCCAGGCAACATGTGTGCCTATGCCGCCGCAGCCTAAGATCAGGACTGTTTTTGCAGCTAACTTTTTTTGTACATTTCCCATATTATTAAAGAAATAATAAGCCTTTGAGCGTGAATATATACTATCCGTATCCACATCATCTAAAACAAATAGACCTTTTGTCATAAAAAAGGAAAACAACTCTTCTCCAAAAATCTCCAGAAGATATTCTTTTGCTATTACATCTCCATTAATTAATTGTTCTAGTACGATTTCCTGATTCTTGTCAAAAGATTTTATGGTATCAGAATCCAACGAGAAATATCCCTCTGTTCCAAAAATATATCCTTTCTTACTTTTTAATATAGGCACATATTTATTCAGCATTAGTTCCTGCATTCTCATCACCTCAATATAAAATCAAAAACTGATATCCCAACCGACAATAAAATTAATGGTATGTATAAGCAAGAAAATAAAACATAGAAAAAAAACACGATATGATCCAAGGAAGATTGATCTGATTCCAAACGGACACCACTGTATTTTGGCTTACTTCCTCCAACAGGTCTTGTCTTAGCCACAATACTAAGAATATTATTTTTCACATATTGGAAAGATTTCTTTCGCAGACCTTTTAGGCTCAATAATTCTTCTAATAAAAAGTAACCGTCCAATTTTAAGAAAACCATTAAATTAACAAATATAATGCTTAAATTTGATAATGAAAACCATAAAGAAAAATTGTAAATATTGCCTGTGACTACATTAAGAAGCAGCAAACCAATACCCATCAATAATACATTTACTAGAATTCCTGCAAAAAGTGATAAAATTCTCTTTGACCTCTGTTCTAAAAATGTAATTCCACTAAGGTTTGTATATGCACAGGGCATAAACCAATAAAGCATAATTCCGATTTCCGGTACATTTACATTGAAGCATCTTGCAATCACTGCATGCCCTAATTCGTGCAAGGATAAGACAAAAAGTGTAATAGGTACTAATAATAGTGCACTAGGAGTAAATAAATTATTTTCTAAAGTGACAACTATCTGATTAAAATCAGATAGATTAGTTATAATCCCCATAACGAGGATCGGAATTGACAAATATATTAAAATAAAACTAACAATTTTCCAAATTACATTTTTAGGATTGATAATACGGTTGCCATTAATAAGTGATTTTTTTATTTTAATCAGATTACGCTTTGCTTTTATATCTTTTCCTTTTATAAATCCTAGTTTTTCAAACTGATTAATAAGATATGATATTTCTAGTTCCGAATATATCCTGCTATTTTTTGATATATCTACTATAGTTTTAATTCCATCCAAATCTTTTAAAACATTATATTCATTTTTACCTACCATATATGTTTTTAAAGACTTTTTATTAAAGACTGAAATTTTTCCGTTTGCTTCAAAATATATTTCCAAATTTGGATTAATACAGGGTAACGACATACATTCACCTCATAAATAGCGAGTTGACGTTCTAACACTCATATATAAATGTAGGAACGCCAACTCTTGAATTAATTAGCAACCACCACAAAAGAAGGAAACAATTGCCAAGCCAACGCATACGCCTTCAATAAAATCACGGGCATTGCTGGGAGCATCAATAGATTCAACCTCTGAAATGTCAAAAGACATAACTATATCGTTCATTTTTTCTCCCTTCTGTGCAAGGTTTTGAAGTGGCGAAAAAGATTGGAGCAAATAGGAAATTCCTATCCACTTCAATAATTGCACATATGTAATTAAACAAAAAAAGAAACTAGTATAAGTACCAATCCGACAATAAGGGCTGTCCAATGAATATATGGTGATACATTCTTTTTCTTAATTCGTCTATAAACTATTGGTATCAGAATGCATATTACCCCTATTCCCCAAAATAAATGTTTAACATAAAGCGATGCCGACAAGAACGCCAACAGCAACACCTGCCCAAAAATATCCTTCGCCAGGAGCTTCTATAGATTCGATTTCTTCAATTTCAAATTTAGTTACATCAAATTCTGCCATTATTACACCTCCTTTTACCTATGTATTTATATTTACTCCAATCTTTCTTCCATTAGGAACTACAAAATATACCAATAAAATAATAATTAATTACTAAAGCAAAATTTTACGCTTTGCAGTAACAAAGCAATTAATAACTAATCTATTTGTACTATATTTTTGCCGTAACAAAAATTGGTAATTATTATTGGTTTTTGTTGATTTCTGTATACTATAGTTATATAATATAGAAAATAATTCCAACAGAAATGAGAGGGGATAGGAGATGAATGAAGCTTTAGCCGTTCTTTTGGTTGAAGATGACCCTGTTCAATGTGAAGCATTTACACAATATACCGCTTCTATAGACAATATAGAGTTAATCGGAATAACAAATAATTCTGAAACCGCACTCCAGTATGTAAAACATTATCTTCCGGATGCCGTTATTCTTGATTTGGAATTGAATAGGGGAAGTGGTAATGGACTTTTTTTTCTTAAAGAATTACGGGAACTGAACCTTACGAAATATCCGTATATATTAATTACTACGAATAACATGAGTGAGATAACCTATGAACAAGCTCGTGCCTTAGGTGCAGGTTTCATTATGTCCAAATATCAGAATGATTATAGTGTAAATCGTGTAATTGATTTTTTGGTCATAATGAAAGAAACCCTTCATAATTCAAGAGTTTCCTTAAAAGCTTCCACTACCTCCTCGGTTGTACCTGATGGTTTAAACACCCTTGGCGTTATTAAACGAATTGATAGAGAACTTGATTTGATTGGAATTAGTCCAAAAGCAATTGGAAGAAAATATTTGGTGGATGCTATACAATTAATTATGATGCAGCAATCTTCACAGATTTGTGTACATCTGGCTAAGCGATATGCAAAATCTGACGCAAGTATAGAAAGAGCAATGCAGAATGCAATAAATAAAGCCTGGAGAACCTCCTGTATTGATGACTTATGCTGTTACTATACTGCAAAAATCAGTTCTGACAAGGGTGTCCCTACCCTAATGGAATTCATTTATTACTATGCTCATAAGATAAAAGAAGATATCCCAACAAGATGAAACGACAAGTCGTTTCACTTGTCATGAATAATAAAATAACTGTACGATTATCGTACAGTTATCATAAGTTTCATTTTTGAAAATATTTGCATAAACATTCAAAGAAATAGCTCCACATAATTTTATCTCCTTTATTAATATTATTTGATAAAATAATAAAGAATTTAAACTTTCTTTGAAATTTGTTCTTGTAGTGTGTTTTATTAGCTTTCCGTATCTATTCGTTAGAAAAGTGGTGATTTACTTTATGTTACATAGCTTTATAAAATTTTTAGCAATTATTCTTTGGGCATTATATTCATATTTGAGGATTCTTAATATCAAGCAAATATCTCTACCAAAAAAAATAACTTTGTTCTTATTTAGTATATTCCTCTCATTTTTAGCTGCCATCATTACGTTTTATTATTATAATTATTCTTCTGGTACTATAATTATAATATTATTATCGTTATCTTTTATATTAATCAACCATCTTTTTACAACTGATTTTCTGCTTTGCTTTACTGTTACGATAATATCCTATGGTATTTCAATGGCAATTAAACTTGTGTCAAGTGTACTAACTGCTTTAATTGATTGTATTTTAATTTATTTCCATCCATCTGAACTTATCATGTACTTGATTTTATTTGTTATTCACAGTGTATTGACAGTTTTATTTTTTAATATTAAACGATTAAAAAATGGTCTGCCCTTTTTATATAAAAGCAGTACTCGCTATATAGGCATCATAATCAGTGTTTTTATATTTTCCTTTTATGATATTGCCAGTGATTCCAGATACTCATTATCTATCATCGGAGAAGCATTCATTAAGCTTGCCGTTTTTTCACTACTATTGTTCTTTTGGTCTAAAGGAAATCTTTCAATTTTATATATTGAGAGGCAGAAGGAAAAAGAGTTGGAATATGCCTATTCCATCATTAAAGAAAAGGATCAACTTGTCCACAAACTCCAAATTGACAATGAAAAAATGTCCAAAATTATTCATCGGGATAATAAGCTTATCCCTTCGTTGGTTAATGCGGTGCAGAGTTTTTTTAATGAAGACATAAAAAATAGCACCGATTCAAAAGCGAAGAGTCAATCTCTTGTAATACAACTAAATGAATTGATTAAGGACCGTTCCGGAATGATTCAGGATTATAAGCCTTCTACAAAAAGTCTTCCCAAAACAAAGCTTGTTCTAATTGATATGATGGCAGAGTACATGCTTCACAAGGCGGAAAGCAATAGCGCAGAATTTTGCTTAGAGGTCTATGGAGAACCCTCCGTATTAATTCCGCAATACATAAGCGAAAAAAACCTGTGTACTATTTTTGCAGACCTTATTGAAAACGCCCTTATAGCAGTCAAATCAACTAAGTCGAAAAAAATTTTAATTCAGATTGGATTATATGATGGAGTTCAAACCTTGAGCGTCAGCGATAATGGAATTTCCTTTGATACCAACATTCTTACTACACTTGGAAAAAAGCAAAAAACCACTCATGCAGATATCGGTGGGAAAGGAATCGGTATTCTTTCTTTATTTGAAATAAATAAAAAAACAAGAGCTAGCTTCGTGGTTACAGAGTATGCTCCAGGTACTAATATTCATACAAAAAAAGTATCCGTTATCTTTGACAGTAAAAATGAATACCGAATTAGTTCCTATCGGAACGATATGCTTAAGAAGAACTGCGACAGAGCAGATATTGTCTTTTATTAATGTTTGATATATTAATCAGTTAAATTTTAATATTAATAAAAAAGAAGGGAGGACACTAGCCTCACTAGCATCTTCCCTTTCTCATCATTTTTAATTGCTCTTTCTTAGTTATTGTGATGTTTTAACTATAATACATGACTCGTGCTTATTACGCTTTATTTCTTTTATTCCCATAATGCTATAGAAATGGTGCCAAATCCCTAATCGCCTTAAATCCATGCTTCTTCACTAAGGTATCTGCCAACTTATGCAAAGTTTCTTTACTAAGGAATGGATATAACCCATGGCAACCAGAGACATCTCCTTTCTCCAAGGCATCTGTTACCAAGAAATCCAGTGTTTCTTCCTTAAGAAATGGTGCTAATCCAACAATCTGACGCATATTACCATTTAGAACACACTTGCGTAAAAGTTTATCCAGGGATTCTTCGCTTAGGAAGGGAGCTATCCCTTGAATTGCTTCCATATTTTCCACAGCGTCAATTTTATCTACAATTTGGTCCAAATATCCCTCTCCTACAAACGGAGCAATACCGATTAAATCCTCTACGGTCATTTTCTCTTCATTTTGTGAAATAATACTGTCCATAAGTCGTTCCGTCTGATGTGGTTTTAAAATAGGAGCAACTTCTCCAATTGCCTGACCGGATACCTTGTGCTGTTGTACGAATACTTCCGCATCACCTTTTACCACATGTTTAATGATGTTCTTTGCTTCTCCATCTGTAAGCAGATCATCGATGCTGCATCCAAACAAGGTTGCCAGTTCCGGCAGCTTTGAAATATCCGGCATGGAATTTCCTCTTTCCCAGTTGCTGACTGCCTGATAACTAACTCCCATTGCATCCGCCAACTCCATTTGGGTTAAATTTTTTTCTTTTCTAAGATTAGAGATCTTCTTACCTATTGCTACTGTACTAAATGTCATTTTATTGTTCCTCTCTTCCGCTTTATTTAGAAAAGGTTTTGTAACTCTTTTCACAAGCATCTTATCAAAACGGATATATTCCTGAAAGCAAGTTGTAGTTGAATACTATTCATTATACCACTCAACCATTGCTTGAGTATACAAAAGGATATACTAAAATGACTCTTTTCGAAGCTTCATTCTCTGCAATAAGGTCTGCAGCATCTCTGCCTGAGCAGTCAGTTCCTGGCTTGCAGCTGCACTTTCTTGTGCTGTCGCAGAGTTGGAGCATACCGTATCCGAAATGTTGGTAATTTCTTTCATCACTTGCCCTATTGCCTCCTGCTGCCGGTTGGTCTCTTCCAAGATCTGCTTTACAGCCTCCGACGCCACTTCTATACTGCCCGAGGTATCCCGAAGTACCAGAGCTGCACTCTCCACCTCCAGGTTTCCCTGAAGTGCTGCCTGCTGGGCTTCAGATATCATCTCCTCAGTTTGTTTAGCTGCAACAGCGCATTTGTTCGCCAGTTTCGCTATTTCATTGGCAACTACAGTAAATCCCTTGCCCGCTTCCCCAGCTCTTGCTGCCTCAATCCGGGCATTCAATGCCAGAAGGTTTGTCTGGTCGGCAATCTCATTAATACTCTGAATGATCATGGATATCTGATGGCTTTTGCTCTGAATTAGGGACATGGTTTCTATCATTGCATCCATTTTCAGCTGCCCCGTCTGTGCGGACAGTCTGGCACTTCCTGTTAATTGGTCCGCCGTCTCACAAAGCCCCTTATTGGCAACAGCATTACCGGAAATCACTGAAATTGCATCCAAAATCCCCTGTATTGCAATATTCTGCTGACTGGCGCCATCCGCCATATCCATGGCTCCTTCGGAAACCTGGCGTGCACCGGCATATACCTCGTGGGTGGCCAGTTCGATCTGTCGGAATACCTGGTTCAGGAAATCCATTATTTTAACTAGGGAATTCTGGATTGGTTTAAAGTCACCGGAATACTCGTGATTAATATCCACTGTTAGATCGTTATCTACAATTTGCTGCAGCTTATCGGATATATCCTTAATATAGAGGTTTAAAGCTCCCACTGTATCCGACAAACTTCTTGCCAGTACTCCGATTTCGTTCTCTCCTTCCGGGTGGATTTTCACCTTAAGGTCTCCTTTGGCAATTTGCCTGGAGGCTTCGGTCAGTGTCTCCAGCGGCCGGCTGATATCTCCGATTGTCTGGTTCACCTTTCGAATGATAACGGAAAGTATCACACTTATTATCAAAAACACAAATATCGTCCCTGTAATGCTGATGAAAAGAAATCGGTTACTGATCTTTTCTCCCTGGGTGCTCATATGTATAAATAGTTCCCTGATTTCACTGTCCAGCTTCCCGGCAAGCTCCGAGGCTTCCTTACTGTAAAGTTTTTTCGAATTATATTTGCCCTGCTCTTTTTCGTAGCTAAATATCTTCTCCTTTACTTCATTATATTGATCCAGAAGCCCCAGCACACGATAGTAGATTTCCTCGCTCTGTTTTTCCGACAGGACTTCGGCAAGAGCTTTAGCATCTGTGAGCAGGCTCTGTGACATTTCCTCGATATCCTTGATAACTACTGTTACTTCCTCCGATTCAGTATCATATACCAGATACCTCAGCTCGGAATGAAGGGAGTAAAACTCCAACTCAAGATTTCCGGCCTTCCCCTGTCCCGAACCGTATACCTTAAATACATGTCTGTTCACCATCGTACTGGTTACTGCAAATGCCAATAATATTACAAGCATTATCATTAACATACCAATTGATCCATAAAAGGTTTCTTTTAGTTGTCCGTTGACACTGAACCTATTCTCTTGCCGCAAGAATCGAAAAATATACTTTACCTTTCTCTTATGCTTCATCCACATCTACCTTTCCAACGCTATAATATGGTCAATGATATCTGCAATTGCATTTTCATCATTACTTACTGTGACCATATCCGCTGCCTCCTGCAACTCTGGCACTGCATTTCGCATTGCAATTCCCACATCTGCAAGGCGGACCATTTCCATATCGTTATAGAAGTCTCCAACTGCATAAATTTTTACATGTGATCCTATGTATTTACGAACACTCTCCAAAGCACTGCCTTTGGAAACTCCTGCCGGCAGTAGCTCAAGGTAGACATTGGAAGAGTATACCCACTGGATATCCTGCACCAGCTCATATTCCACAATTGCTTTTTCCAATAGATTTAGCTCTCCATGCTCAGCACAAAGTAAAATTTTAATCCACGGCTGGTCCAAAATTTCCTCTATTTGTCCAAACTGACAGGGTTGATGGGTCTCTACTATCCTTTCATCCGCCAATTCCTCGGGGGATACAAAATAGCTCATATTGGGACAAAAAATCTGAATCATTATATTAGGATGATTTCCTAGGCAATCTCTTAAAAATCGGACCAGCTTATCCTTTTTTAGTTCAAAAAAATCAATGAATTTATCCTGATGAAAATCATAAATTCCGCTGCCGTTATATAAGATGCAGGGAATGTTTACCTTGATGTCCTCAAGAAAACCGATTGCATTCAGCTGATTTCTTCCTGTTGCTATTCCAAATAAGCCCCCTTGCTCCATAAATCTGCGCAGTGCCTCCTTGTTTTTGGCGGATACCTTTCCTTCGGAATTAAGTAAGGTTCCATCCATATCGCTGTACAATACTGTATTCTTATATTTCATTTCTTTTCTTCCCTTCATTTGTATTCTTAGGTTCTTTTTTTAATAAAACCTGTGGGTGACATTGAGGTATATTTCTTAAACACCATACAAAAATGTTTATAATCAGTAAAACCCGTCATGTCAGAAATCTCATACACTCGGTATCTTCCGGTATTCAGTAACTTAATAGCCTGCTGGACACGATAGCTGTTGAGCAGATCTAAAAAAGAATGCTTTGTTACTTCTTTAAATTTGCGGCTTAAATAGCTTGCGCTAACTCCCAGCTCATCAGAAATTGACTCAATTCCTATCTTATCCATATAATTCTTCTGTATTTTTTGCAAGGCTTTTGCCACGTAGCCATATTCCGAATGATCCAGCTTCATAAGCTCATTTAAATCCATGCGTGCAGAAGAATTTTTACTGTTTTCCATTGCAAGTTCTGCCTCTTTGCTCATATCCAGCTGGTCATGAAGGGCCTGAATTACCTCTACAATTTTATCCTCGTCAATTGGTTTCAATAAATATTCATATGCCTTTAGTTCAATTGCCTTCTTAGCATATTCAAACTCAGCATAGCTGGTAATAATGATGCTCTTAAATTTCACAAGCTGGGATGCCTGACGAATCATTTCAATTCCATCCATCTTTGGCATTCGAATATCTGTAATTACAATGTCGGGCTTATATTCCATAATCTTTTGGAGCCCTTCCTCCCCGTCTGCAGCTTCGGCAACCACAATACAGTCCATACTAATCCAGTCAATTGTGAAAACTAACCCTTTTCTTATAATATCCTCATCTTCTGCGATTAATATTTTAAGCATTCATTCCTCCTTGGTTCTTGCCTTCCAGCCACGGCTCATAATACATTGGTAAAATAATTTTCAGAGATGTTCCCTGTCCATAGATGCTCTCAATCTGTATCCCGTAGTCATCTCCATACGTTAATTGTAACCTGCGGTTAATATTATATAATCCGGTGTGACTACTCCGGTTTACACTGCTTTCCAACAGCTGTCTGATTTCCTCCAATATCTCGGGTTTAATTCCAATTCCGTCATCAGTGCAAATCACTACCAGATTGCTCTCCTCTCTGTATCCAGTTATCTCAACCACCATTCGGTCTCTTCCTTCAAAACCGTATTTAATGGAATTTTCAATCATAGGTTGAATCAGAAGCTTTGGTATAATACAATCTTCAATCTCTGGGGAGATATCAATGTCATACTGAAAACGCTGATTAAATCGGTATTTTAATAGACTTAGATAATTCTCCGTATAAGCAATATCTTCCTTGACCGTAACCTCATTTTGGATATTGCTGATGCTGTATCTTAGGAGTGTTGACAAGTTTTGCACCATTTTGCTCGCAGAATCTGGATGTAATTTGCACATAAACCGTATATTCTCCAGCGTGTTAAAAAGGAAGTGCGGATTAAATTGGGATTCCAGTTGCTTTATCTGTGTCAGGGCCACCAGCTTGCCCATTTCCGTATTCCTGTTTACCTGTTCTTTTAAGCTGTCCAGCATCTGATTATAAGCTTCTGCAATAGTTCGAAATTCGTCATTTCCCGAGATATAAATATGCGTATCTAAATCTCCGGCCTTTGTCCGGGCAAAGGTATCAATGATGGTATATAAATCTTTTGTTTTATTCGCTGCCATTTGTTTGGATGCAATAAGGACAATAATAATCATTGCTGCAAATACAAAGGATAAAATAAAAACAATGTATTTTAATATCAGAAGCTGCGTGTTTAGATTGGAAATGGAATAGATATAAATCTGATTGTCATGTATTTTAGTCAGGGACACAAAGTACTTTCCTTCTTCGCTGCTTATCCTGCCAATCTTGTTCATTGGAAGATCAAAGCGTTCTAAAGTATCCATAAAACTATAATTGTTAGTGACAAACACCCAGCCGTTTTCATCCGTAATTACAGTCTGTGAATCCATTTTTGCTATATCTATTTTAAACTGTTCGCTGTCAATCACAAAGGTTGTGTACCCCTTAATCTCTCCGTTCTCTTCCATAGCCTTGCCGATTACCAGCTGCATATACTCAGAATCATTTTCCTGCAGCAGCTTAATTGCTATTACCTTTGGGTTTTGCTTCATAATGCGGAAGATACCCCAATTACCGGAGTATCTGCCATTCAGATATTCCGGTACTGTTGCTGTTCCGCTTAGAACCAGTTCTATGCTGTCATTAAATACATAGACATTCGCCTTCTTGTCCAATTCGTTTGCCGTCTTATAAATCTGCTCGAAAATCTCCACTCTGGTACCGACGCTTAAAATCTCCTCGTATACCTCGGGGTGCTGCTCCATTTTATAAATCAGATTTGTATAAGCCTCAATTGTATTGGAAATCTCCTCTGCTGCCTTTCGGTTTTCCTGCTTTGTTGAAGTTTGTACTGTATGGCTCCAAATTCCCCAGAAAATTAGCAGACAAGCCAGAGTCAGTAATACCACGGGGACAATTGCATATAATAACAGCATTTTGCGAATATCATCCTTGAAATAGCTGTGTTTTTGATTCTTCATGCAATCACCCCCGCTCACTTGTTATAAACTTATTTCTTTTTTACCAGATAATTTAAAGAATAGCAATAGCGATACAACTGTTGTTAAGGTCAGGATACTGGCAAGTGCCGCCGCTGTTCCGTAGCTGGCTCGGATTACCTCTGTATATATTGCCACCGACATAGTACGGGTATTACCGGTATATAAGATTACAGAGGCACTTAGCTCATTAATAATAGTAATCCAACTCAATATTGCACCAGAAACAACACCGGGCATCATCATAATTGCCGTTACCTTAAAGAAGGTGGCAAGGGGAGAGTCACCAAGACTGATTGCTGCCTCTTCCATGCTCGGACTGATCTGATAAAGAATTGCGGCACTGGAACGAAGTGTGTACGGAAGCCTTCGGACTATAAATGCCATAATAACGATTACCGCTGTTCCGCTAAGAAGTATTGGCTTTTGATTAAAGGCAAGCAGAAGTGTAATACCCAGTACAGACCCCGGAATAATATAAGGAAACATTGTCATGGAGTCAATAATGTTCGTAAGCCAGCTTCTCTTTCTTGTTGTAATATAAGCGATGAACATCGCCAGCAATATAATTATGACAATGGCGATGATACTAAACTTATAAGTGTTGATAATCGGGATTGCCAGGTTTTTAAAGATGGATTTATAACTCTCCAATGAGAAACCCTCGGTGAACATGGAACCTTTGGTTTTCTTAAAGGAGGTATAGATTACAGTCACCTGGGGAATGATTGACAGGAAAACCACCAGATAGGTCATGACATGCAGCAGTAGGTTTTTTCCTCCCTTTAGCTTCTTCTCCTGTATTGGACGCAGTGAACTCATAGTAAAGGATTTTTTATTTACGATGTACTTCTGTCCCAGGAACATGACCCCAGTGATAATGACAAGAATAACTGCCAACGCAGCCGCAAAATTTGCCTGCCCTCCCATTTCACTGATAAACTCATTATAAATCAATACCGGCATAACACTGTAGCCCTCGCCAATAAGCATTGGTGTACCAAAATCTGCCAATGCATTCATAAACACCAGTAGGGAACCGGCAAGAATGGTAGGTGCAATGAGAGGCAGAATTACAGTTACGATTTTACGAAATGAGCTGCAGCCAAGACTTTCTGCTGCCTCACCAAGGGACGCGTCCACTTTTTTTAAGGCTCCCCTGGTATATAGATAAATGTAAGGATATAGTTTTAGAGTCAACACCAGGAGAATTCCTCCGAAGCCGTAGATAGAAGGCGCCTCAATGCCAAAGGCATTCGCCAGAAACTTTGTCACGGCACCGCTTCGTCCACAGAGAAGAATCCAGGAATAGGCTCCGATAAACGGAGGAGAAAGCATGGAGATAATAACCAGTATATCCAAAAAACCTTTAAACTTTACCTTGTAGACTGTGGTGAAATATGCCAATGGTGCACCTATTGCTACTGCCAGAGCTGTTGTACAGGTAGTCACCAGAAAGCTGTGCCATAGAGTACGGTAATAATATTTTTTCTCAAAAAATTTAGTAAAATTTGTTAGTGTAAACTCCTGAGTCTCCGGATCTCTGAAGCCACTTGCAAAGAGTGAGAACAAGGGATACACCAAAAACAATGCAAATATAATTGTAATTATAATGGTGACCATCGTCCAAAAATCCAGTTTAAGCCGTCTTTTCATTTTAATAACCTTGCCTTTCATCAAAGCCTGCAAACTTTGGGTCGCAGGCACAAATTTTGTGTGTGAATTATGTACTTAATATTCACACTAAATTCCCTCTGCCGCACAAACGGCTATACCCCTTTTAACCCTTCATGAGACTCTGCTTGCCATCCGAAGTAAATACATTGATTTTACCTGCATTTGGCTTCAAAGTTAGTGTTTCTCCCACTTCATAGATCCTGTAGGATTGCCCCAAATCCTGGGAGTACTCTAAAGAAGCCTGATTATCAAGTGCTACATCTGAAGAAAACTCCAATTCATAATTTGTATATTTACCGAGAAAGGTCCGATTTTTGATCTTCGCACGTAACCCTTCTTTATTTTCAACAAATTCTTCTGGACGTACCGAGACGATTACTTCCATTCCTTCCTTGCAATCTTCCTTAATATTTGGCATATAAGCTTTATATCCGTCCTTAAATTGTACAAAACTTCCCGTAGTATCTCTTCCGACAACGCCATAAAAGAGATTGGAATGTCCAATGAAAGTAGATACAAATATGTTGTTAGGCCTGGTATAAATTTTTTCAGGAGTACCAATTTGCTGGATCATACCCTCATTCATAATTGCAATTCTGTCAGAGATCGCCAAAGCCTCCTCCTGATCATGGGTTACATATACCGTGGTAATCCCTACCTGCTTTTGAACCTCACGGATGGCACTTCTCATTTCAATTCTTAACTTTGCGTCCAGATTTGATAGAGGTTCATCCATCAAAAGCACACTGGGATGAATGACAATAGCTCTGGCAAGTGCAACACGCTGTTGCTGCCCGCCGGAAAGGCGTTCTGGAAGACGATCCTGATAATTGCTGATTTTTACTACTTCCAGTATCTCATCTACTTTTTTCTTCATTTCACGTTTATTTATTTTTCGTATCTTTAACCCGTATTCCACGTTTTGACGCACAGTCAGATGAGGGAAAATGGCGTAGTTTTGAAATACCATTCCTATGTTTCGCTTATGAGCTGATATTTTATTAATCACTGTTTTATCAAACTTGATTAAACCGCCTTCTATACTGTTAAAGCCTGCAATCATTCGAAGTAATGTTGTCTTTCCACAGCCGGAAGGACCCAGTAGTGTAAAGAATTCGCCGTTATTTATCTGCACCGATAAGTCCGGAATAATTGTCGTGTCTCCATATTTCTTGACTACATTTTCTATATTAATTGAATTACTCATTGCCTGTTTCTCCTTTTCTATATCAAGCCAAATAGATGGTCGCTCATTTCGAGGTTTACTTTAAAATTTCTCTACAAGAATTTTCCCTATTACCAAGCACATTTTCAGAAATTATATTTTAGTATAAAATGGGCCTCTCACAAAACAGGAAACCTTGTTAAGCAGGGGCAACACACCTGCAGAAAGATATACGCGCTATTTTGTAAAAGACCCGTTTCTTAATCGCTCTGTACTGCTCAGATTGTAATATTAGTAGCTTGTGAAAATGTCACTGAACTTAGTCAGCCATGCTTCTTTCTTTTCTACTACGAGATTCTCGTCATCAAAAATTATGTTCATATCTTCCTTAGGTATTAAATAGCTTGGAGATTCCACATCAGTTCTTATGGAACGGCGGTTAAGCTGCTCTACAATAATGGTTTGAGCATCTTTACCTGTGATGAAGTCAATAAAAAGTTTAGCATTGTCCATGTTCTTGGCATTCTTAATAATATAAACGCCGTCAGGTTTTGAGATTACGCCTTCCTCCATATAAACAATCTCTACCGGTGCGCCATCTGCAACATATTTTGCAGCACCTTCTTCAAAGGTAAGGCCAACTACATACTCACCATCCGCAACTCCCTTATATACTGCAGAGGAGCCGCTTAAAAGCTTAGCATCCAGGTTCTTGCAAAGATCGCCGACATAATCCCATCCGGTTTCCGGATCACTGCCGTCACCCATAGCATAGAGCATATTAATCAGATGTTCATAGGAGGATGAGGATTTGGAAGGGTCTGCAAAAGCAATTTTACCCTTTAATTCCTCTTTTAATAAATCTTCATATCCATTCACTTCAATATCACCGATTAAATCTGTGTTAACCATGATAACGCTTGGAATGTCTGTAAATCTAGTAAGAGGACCCTCAATATTTTTCATATCCTCCCTTACATACTCTTCGTTCACGGACTGGTAACTCTCAAACAGCTCCATCTGAGGTTTCATAGTAGAAAGTGAACCGCCCCAGAAAATATCCCCCAATGGATTTGCCTGTTCAGATTCCACTCTCTTAAGTAATTCTCCAGTGCCCGCAGCAATAACTTCAACCTTAACTCCAGTCTGTGATTCAAACTCACTCACAAGCGGATTGATAAATTCCAATGGATGAGGACAGTATATTACCAAATCTCCTCCTGTTGTGGGTGTCTCTTCTGCTTCCGGTGCATCGGTAGCTTTTACTTCTGTCGATGTTCCGGAAGAGTTGTCCTTGTCTTCCTTAGAGGTATCTTTTGAAGAATTACCACAGGCAGTCAATGCAAAAATCATACATAGCACTAAACAAATCGAAACTATTTTTTTCATTTTGTATCCCCTTTTCTTTTTTTGTAAGCTAATCTTAACGTTTATTCTTGTATAAAAAAACCTTGTTTTATATAAAAGTGTCTCAAAAAATGAACCGTTTGTTGTTTTTGTTGTAAGTTTTAAATAAAATTCATATGGTTTTACAATATATAAAATACATTTTGTATATATATAATTTAATATTTTTTTGGTTTATAGTATAATTCCACAAACCACATAAATTTTATTCTTGTCTCAGCAACCCCAAAATGGCAGAAAAATACCGCATGAAGCCATATGCAAGCAATTCATGCGGTGTATTTAAAATACTTATTGGGCCAACTCAACTTTCATTCTCAATACTAAAGCAGGGCTGCTCATGAACGGTTTATCAATACTACAGCCAATATAGTCTTTACCAAACATGTCATAAATGTTACTGGTAACTGTCAATTCCGGAAGTCTTCCGAGGATTCGTTCCCCATCCGTCAGATAAGCATCTTGAACTGGAGTAGCATAATCACCGCTGTTGGTGTAATCTCCACCAGATGTAATCTTAGCGAGAATTGCCAGTTCACCTCCCAGAAGTTCCTTTAATGTCTTATTTCCGTTTGCTATTCTAAGGGAAGCGCTATTTAAACCAGGCACGTCATCATATTTGCCGCCTGCTGCACCTGTTAATGGTAAAGAGAATGCCGCTGCATTCTTTTTATCCGTATATGCATGTTTTATTACACCTTGATCAATTAAGGTAAATTCATCTCCTTCTGCTACTGTTCCTTCCATATCAAAGAATGGAACATGAAACATTGCATCACTGCGATTTTGGCATAGTGTAAAATCCTCATGAAACACCTTTGTATTCATCTTATCCTGGAATAGAGAGATACCTCTTCCAATAGTCTCTCCATTTAAAGATTCTGTAAACTTGCCCATAATCTCTTCCGGTTGCAGAATAACAGGCATGATCTCATTTTCAAAGGTACAGCTTGTTAAATAGCCCTCCAGGCTTCTTCTTCCCTCTTGTAACATTTTATCAAAATCATATTCTCTGTCCATGTACACTAAAAAGGAATCAAAGACATTTACTGAGTCCTTATGTTTCACAAGTAAGCCCATATCAATGGTCTTGTCATAGCTCACATAGTCCAGACCAACATCATTACTGATGAAGGTTATGGTCTCAGTTAATGACAATTTATTGCTTAATAAAAATTGGGGATATTCCCTCTCCAATATCTCCAGAAGGCTCTCCATTTCCCGTATGTACTCTTCCTGGGATAACTTTATTTTTCTTAAATCCCTTACTCTTTCCTTCCCTTTGGATGGTTCATATGGGTAGGGGGTCTGTGCTTCCAGGTTTTTTACCGCCTGATTCCAGGTTTCCTCCGTCGGCTCCCCATAACAACCTGCAATTCCTATATATCCGTTCTCATATACACGGCAAGCACATTTGATTAAGTTTTTCTTTCTAATTGCATCTATTTTCGTTCCGGTAACGTTAAGTGATATTTCATTAATGACTTCTTTATATAATTCTTTTACCATAAGAATAACCATGCCTTTCTGGATACCTGCTAATTTTGAGTTGCAGGCTGCACTAATATTTTGTGGAAATTTTCAAACTGTCTACTGAACATTAATTCCGTTGACACGAATATAAGGGCCACCAAATCCCACCGGGAGAGGGAATTGTTCCATCTTGCCGCAACCGCCTAATGCAAATGCATGTAACTCCACTTGATCCGATACTCCGTCAATCTCCCCTAACGTTTTCATAACATTTCCGCTAATAACTGCAATCTTTACTGGTTCTGCAATTTTACCGTCTCGAATCATATAGGCTCTCTGAGGTGCGATTGTAAAGGTCGTCATACCAGATCCATGGAATATAGATTCAATATAAATACCATTCGGTACCACAGCAATCAGTTCATCTTTTGTTAAGGTCCCTTTATCGATATAGGTGGTGGTCATTCGCACAATTGGCTCAAACTCAAAGTTAATTGCTCTTGCATTACCAGTTGATTCTTCTTCCAAACATGCTGCTGTTGCAGCACTATGTAATCTACCTGTAAGAATCCCATCTTTGATAATATAATTCTTTTTCGCTTTACAACCTTCATCATCATATGGTACATAGCCAGAACCTTCTTCCAGCCCGGTATCTATGATACTTAAGATTGATGAGCCAACTTGTTTTCCAAGTGCCCATTCACGTTTCATGGTCTCATCTCCGACCATAAAGTCTGATTCACTCTTATGACCAAAGCTCTCATGCGCAAATACACCGGTTGTTTCCGGAGACAATACACAAGTATATACTCCTGGTACTACTGGTACTGCATTCTCATAATATTCAATGTCTTTAAGAATTGTATTTCGCAGCTTCTCTTGCTTTCCTTCCAAATCATCAAAGTTCATATGATAAACGTTGACCGAACCACGGCAAGGATTCCCACCACACTGGAGCATGTATCTTGCAGCAACACAGCAGAACTGGGTATCAAAGGTTACATCGGTTCCTTTACTGGAGATGACATGCTTTTCTGTATGTTTATCCAGATAATAAAGTTTGGAGATCTGTATCTGTTCAAATTCCTTTATTACAGGTATGTAGCTTTTAAGTACCTCATATTTGCGGGTATTGTCCACCAGTGATACATCGTTTGCTTTAAATTGTAAGCAGGCATCCTGATTAACTTCCATCTTTTCTACCACAGGATGGCTATAGATCTTAGGGTTTGCTGCTGCCATTTTGGCAAGACTGTCAATCTCCTCCTGGAGAGTCTCCACCCGGCTAGTCACACTGTAGTACCAGCGGCTACCATCAAAAATTCTTATCATAGCTCCGGTATCTTTTTTCACTTTGTTCTGCTTTAACTCAAAATTCTCAAGGGTTATGTTGGTTTCAAAAACTGTCTCAATACGAACGTCAGTGTACAAATCCTTAGGAAACTTATACATGCTTTAACCTCCTGCTTATTATCATCGTTATATGTTAATTCCTATATATTACCATCCGAAAATGTAAAAAACAATTGGTTTACATTAACTAATTATTAAAATTTGTTAAGAAGACATGGGCTTTTGTTAGTGTTACTAAAACATTGAATATTGCTTAATCCTGAATTTTTATGTTATTTTCTTGTTTGTTAATTGACTTTAATAAAAATTTATGTTACATTTTATTCAATACATATTTTAATATTTGCAACTAAAGGAGAACTATTATGTTTAAGGAAAAATATCCTCTCAAAGTTAGTTCCGTAATTATTGCACCAGTTGCACAGAAGTTTTATTTTGATAACACGATGGGGTTACCTTTTCCTACATTGAAGGGAATGTATTGTCTATCCAAGTACTGTAATATTCCCAAAACCTCTGTAAGAGCCACCTTATCCAGGATGTGCAAGGAGGGGGAGATTGAATCTTTTTCCGATGAAAATGGGGTAATGCGGTATCGGATGTCAAATATGATGATATTAATTTCAGAACAAGCATCCCACTTTGGCAGAAGTGACGGCTTTACTTTGGCTGTCTTTAACTTTAAAAAAGAGAATGATAAAGAACGATATCGAGTTAGAGAAATTCTTAATTCCTTTGGTTTTAAGAAACTAGCGCAGAATGTGTATCTAAACATAAGAGTTGATTCTGAACAAATCAGGAAAGAAATTGCAAAATGGGAGCTACAGAATAACGTGTACCTGTTTGACTGTGACAATATTAAAGACCATTCTATGGTAGATCGTATATCGGAGTTATGGGAATTGAGTCATTGGAATAACAGGTTAAATGAATTCTATCAGGATTTAAAGACCTACTTCAATTTTGACAATAAAAGCGAGGAAGAAATCTATCAAAGATATAGCTATGGGTATAGTGTGTACTTTGTATATTTTTATGAAAAACTTCCGGCATTACCCTCTAACTTTTTCGAGCAAGACAACGGCTTAAAAAAAGTAATGGATTTAATGGAAACCACTTTGTTACAGTACGCAGATAAGATATGCAGCTATTATAAAGTTATTAATAATTAGTCAACAGGAGGAATCTATGACTAGCGAAATTTTTTATTTTTCAGGTACAGGCAATTCGTTGTATGTAGCAAGGCAGCTATCACTTAACCTTTCAAATGTTAATCTGACCCCTATCATCAGCTCCTTGAATAAAGAACAATATAAAACTGATGCAGATATTGTAGGGTTTATATTTCCCTTGCATGCCTTTACCCTGCCTGCTCCGGTAAAACAATTTCTTGAAAAATTACAGATGAAGTCTTCTTCCTATCTATTTGCTGTTGCCACAAGAGGAGGTTCCCCCTGCAAAGTATTTACACATATTAATAATATTCTAAAAAATCAGGGGAAACAGCTGGATGCACAGTTTTTCATCAATATGCCGAACAACTATCTTCCAGCATTCGATGTTGCAACCTCTGAGGAAATAGCTCAACTTGAACATGAAACTGACGAGCAAATAGAGTTAATAACTCAAGTTCTTCAAAAGAAACAGCCTTATAAAGAAAAAGACCCGCACGGTTCCTTTTTAGAAGAAAACATATTATTTCCTATTCTAACCCAAGTGTTTCATAAGACCGGCTACTTCAATACTCAAAACAACTTTTATTCTAATGCAAGCTGTACTGGTTGTGGAGTATGTGAAAAAGTGTGTCTTTCCGGAAAAATAAAAATGACCGACAATCGTCCAGAATGGAATAAATGTGTGAATTGTACCTATTGCTTTTCATGTATTCACTATTGTCCTGCTAAGGCTATTCAAATAAAAAAGTCCAAGACAGAATTAAAAGGCAGATATCATCATAAGTCAGTCCGTTCTGGAGATATTGCAGCTCAAAAAAGATAATAAGCAAATAAACATGATCAAACGACAAGTCGTTCCACTTGTTGTGAATTAGAAATGTGCATTACACCTGATTATGGTATAATGCACATTTCTTATCAAATTACTATTCTCTGTCTTAAAAAATTGTCCTGGAAAATATCCAAATTGACTAAAGGCTTGGAACACGTCTCTATAAAAACACTTCTTTTGTTGTCTGTTCCAGCATCTTATCAATATACTCCTTGTCAATCTTATCACCTGTAATCATGAGCCGATAAAAGATTGGTGCATATATTATATCAATTACAAGCTCAACATCAATGTCTTTCTTTACTTGATTCCTCTGTATTCCTCTCTCAAGTATCTGTCTTGTAATTAGTCTTCTTGGCTGAAAATACCTTTTTTGATACTCTGAAGCTATATTCGTATCAAATTGACCTTCTGCTATTAATTCTGTTACAATTTTTCCTTTGCTGCCGGTGAAAAATGCCGCCAGATTATTCACTTGTATAAATAGATCTTCTTTTGCCGATCCGGTATCCGGTATCTTAAGTAACAACTCCGAGGCTTCAAAAAATCCATCTACTACAACAGCAGCTTTATTGGGCCACCATTTATAAATAGTGGCTTTGCTTACCCCTGTTCTAATCGCAATTCCATCTACGGTAACTGCTTTAAATCCAATCTCCAATAGCATTTGATAGGCAGTACTTAATATTAGTTTTCTAGTTTCCTCACTACGAGGGCGCCCCACCTTTTTCTCCATACACCTTCACCTCATTACTATCTTTAGAAATTTTTCCTATAAATCATTATAACTTAGAAAAAATAAAAATAAAAGAGTTGACATTACTAAACGCATCGTCTATTATTTACATAATGAACGATGCGTTTAGTAATGTCAACAGGAGGTCCTTTATGAAATCCAAATCAACCAAATCAATTTCCTTACTTGTTCTCTTATTATCTACTTTTTGCGGTATCATTGTAGCTAATCTTTATTATGCCCAGCCTCTTGTCCGCATGATAAGTTCCGATATTGGTATCTCTTCCAGTACAGCTGGATTTATCGTTACTTTAACTCAGCTTGGTTATGCAGCAGGACTACTATTTCTTGTACCTCTTAGTGACCTTTTTGAAAACCTGAAGCTAGTTAGTATTATTCTAATCCTTGCAGTTCTTGGACTAATAACCGCTGCCTTTTCTACAAATGCTTTTGTTTTCCTGCTTGCAGCCTTTGTTATAGGAGTTGGTGCTGTTGCAACACAAATATTAGTTCCCTATTCTTCTTTTCTTTTTCCTGCTGAACAGAGGGGTCAGATGGTCGGCAAAGTTATGAGCGGCGTACTTCTTGGCATTATGCTTGCAAGACCGGTTTCCAGTCTTGTTGCAGATATGTGGGGCTGGAGAAGTATTTTTATTATCTCTGCTGTCATTACTGGTAGTTTAGTTTTCTTATTAAAAAGACTCTTCCCGCTAAGAAAGCCCATATCAGAAGAAACTTATCCAACAATGATAAAGTCCCTTTGGTACCACATTTGCCATACTACGGTTTTAA
This sequence comes from Mobilitalea sp., assembly GCA_047606065.1. GTDB lineage: Bacteria > Bacillota > Clostridia > Lachnospirales > Lachnospiraceae > Mobilitalea. Next base: position 10,709 of record JASGEU010000040.1, on the reverse strand, counting down.
GACGCCGGGCACTTTATCAAGCCTGCCTTTTTGGCAGCTTCAGTCTATTTTGGACAGTAGTTCCCATGTGGTTAACACAGCACTATCATTTCACACAAAGAGGTGTTGCGGTCTTTGCTCTTGTAGGAGTGACCGGAGCTGTGGCTGCACCCATTGCAGGACGTTTGGCTGACTTAGGCTGGTCAAAAGTAATAACAGGCATTGCATTCATAATTGCATCCTTAGCTTATGCTTCTACCTTATTATTCGAAAATAATCAAACCATTTCACTGGTTATATTAATGATTGCTGCTATTCTGCTTGATATGTGTGTTTCAGGTAATTTGGTGCTGGGTCAGCAGGCAATCTACACACTGGGTGATAAAATAAGAGGTCGCGTTAATGGTCTCTTCATGGCGGTTTTCTTTATTGGCGGTGCAGTTGGTTCTTCCGTTGGCGGTCTTGCATATGCCAATGGTGGCTGGAAAGCAGCTGTGGCAATTGGTTTGACTTTACCGCTCCTGGCGTTCATTTATTATCTTACTGAAGGAAAGCCTGTTACTCAATTAACACCGGAGAAAAATATCTCAAAACTGTAAGAATTATAATGATGATATAGATACCTCTAATCTAGTTAATCAATCAAAGAAGTCTAATTGATTTATTCACTGAATATGTTATCATGAAATGGATAGATTAATGCTATATCTAGTACTAGTGAGAATTATAAAGATCGGAGATTTTACATGGATAATTCAGATTTACAATCAGAAATAATAGATAAAATGACAAAGGTATGCATCTGTAAAGGAATACCCAGATCAACAATGAGAAAGGTAATCAGGGAAGGTGCTCATACCCTTGAGGAGGTAAGAAAAGCCACTGGTGCTGGTTCAGGTCCCTGCGGCGGCAGACGGTGTACGCCAAGAATTCTTGCACTGTTAGAAGAAATGCAAAATAACTAGTCAAGGGTGTCCCCAATGATAACTAAATTATCTTTGGAGACACCCCTTTTATATGTATTTCAAATCTATAAATTCAATGTTAATCCAATTGTCTGGTTAAAGTTATCTATTCTTCCCGGTAACAATAAAGCAGCTTCATTTATAAAATCCTTTGGAAGCTTTAGCTCCTCTCTGATTCGCTCAGAGTAGATTAAGTTTGTTTCATTTCCTAAAAGTTTCTCATAATAGTAAGTACTAATAGAATCAGCCAGATGCATAATCTTTACTTCAGTTGAATGTTCCTTTGACAGGAAAGGAGTATGATGATAACCGACGACATCGGATATTTCTTCATTGAGACCGCATTCCTCACAAATCCACTGTCCAATTTCGGCATGCGTTATTCCTTTTAAAACAATTCTCTCAGCTACAACCTGATGAACACCCTTTATTTGCATATCATAAATTTGGTCCAAATGCTCCGGTAAGCAGATTTTAAGCACCGTGACACCAACATCATGAACCAGCCCATAGGTAAACATCTTATCTGCATTACTTAACCCTGTCTCTTCAGCAATCATAGCCGCGGCAATCGAGGTACCAATACAATGCCTCCAGTATTTCTTACTGTTAAATGCCTTTGTGTTAGCTATGTCAGACACCAATAAATTAGACAGGTATGACACCATAATAATTCTAAGATTTTTAAGTCCCAAATATACCACAGCTTCTTGAATGGTTTTTATCGGCTTTATCAGCCTTCCACTGCCATTTAGAGCTTTAATCATACTTTTTTCCAGATTTGGAGACCCAATAATACTATCAATGCACATCTCTGTACTATATCTGACCGGATCAAGTAAAAGATTTAAAGTGTCCCCGAAGCCTTCCGGAATTTGCGGCAGCAGCCCTGAATCCTTGATTAACTTAATTATCTGATGATCTTCCATTCTTTTATCCTCCGTAAAATGAATCCATAATTCATCTGAAATTACAATTGACAAGTGACCTCCGTTTAACAGCATTTTACTATATATTACCATCTATGTAAATAACAGTGACTAAAAAAGCACAGTGACCATTAAGCCACTGTACTTTATAATATTATATATTCATATCTCTTTTCTCATAAAAATAATAAGTCAACGTTGAGAATCCAGCAATCAGTACAACTGATAAAATAGTAATCACTATGCTCATATCATTGTTTTTTACCAGCCTTTCCAGATTGAAATAGTTGAGTGGGGAAAAGACATTTAAAGCTTTTAACTCTCCCACTAATTCTGTTACTTTGGATATAACAAATCCTATAAGAAGTATATTTGTAGCAAGGGCACCGGACTTTTTTGACTTTCTCATAAACGCTGCAAGCACCATTCCCAGTGATAAGTAAATTAACTGTACAAGGAACATTGATACGTGCAGAAGAAAAATCTCCCCATTAATATCTTCGTTTGCCTTAAATGAGGATACTATGGCAATGGAAGAAAGCAAGGATACAACATTAATTATAACTACATTTACTACGGCAGCCAATAACTTCGCTGTAATAATTTCTTTTCTTGAAATCGGTTTTGCAATTAAAAACTCTGTGGTCTTATCCCTCTCTTCTTTTGCAATAATTCCGCTGCCTAACAATACCGCATGGATTGCTGCAGTAATCTGAATATACGGAAACAGAAATGCATAAAATCCACTTATTTTCGTAACTTCAAAGTTACCAAGTCCCAACAGTACCTTCAATGTATGCGGCAATTTATCAAAAACTTCACTGCTGGCTCCGCCCGAAGAATAAGCTGTATACTTCCCCATACCGCTTACTACTAATAAAATCATACACACACTCCATATGATCAAGGCTTTACGGTTTGCCTTTAATTCTTTTATAAAAATATTCATTATCAAGCCTCCTTTTCAAATCTTCCCGTATATACTATTCTCGGTATTTTGCACCGGATATGCACAAAATACCTCGCATAATAATATTAACTATATTGATATTCAAATTTAACTTACTGCGTGGATATCTTTCCTATTATATATAACATAGCTTACGGCTATAGAAACTGCCACAATGATTGCACCAACAACCAGATAAAAGGCATCATAGCCAGTGTTTTGAATAATGTAATAGATATCAAAATATTTGAAAGGGGATAAGATGTATTCCCATTTGTTGCTGCTATCAGTTACAAGAATAGTACCAACAAAATAGAATCCAAAAACAAAACCAAGTGAAATGGGAAGCACATTCTTAATCTTTTTAAAGAATACGGATACGACCATACCAATAGCTATGAATATCAACTGAACAAATAACATGCTAAGATTAATCATAAGGAAGGTTTTTATACTAAAATCTTCTGTTTTAGCAAGGTTAGCCATAAAAGTTGATACCATGATAAACATAGCGTTCGTAATTACTAACGCTGCACACGCTGCCAGTAGTTTCGCACTCACAATAGCGGTTCGGGATACCGGTTTAACCAGCAGAAAGTCCGCTGTACGCTCTCTGGATTCTTTGGAAAGTATAGATACTCCCAAATTCATAGCCTGTATAGCTCCACATAGTATAATAAAGGTAAATATCATGGAGTAAAAACCTAATAATGAAGTAATATATTCTAAATTAATTCCAAGCATGGCGCGTATAGCTTCCGGATACTCACCTAATAGTTGTTTAAAATCCTCCGCATCCTTTGCCATGCTGGGGTATATGGACAGATATAGTGCCGCTAATGCAAGCATACTTATGGTCCAGGTAATAATTGACTTTCTAAGAGCTTTCAGTTCATATAAGAACATATTCATAAGCTTTAGTCCTCCTTAGCATAGTAATGCATGAATATTTCTTCAAGGTCAGGCTCTTCAATAGAAATATTACGAAGCTCCAGCTCACTGATCTTTTTCAATATTGTATTAATATTGCCCTTAAATATAAAATGAGCTGCATTATTCTTTATCTCAAAACTGCTGACTCCATTAATATTGAACATGTCTTTATTTATTCCGGATTTTGCTTCAATGCTAAATCTCTTGTAGCTATTCTCCTGCAAGGAACTCATCTTCTCTGTTTTAATGATCTTGCCTTCTTTAATGAAGGCTACTCGGCTGCACATTTTCTGAACCTCACTAAGAATATGGGAGGAGAAGAATATAGTAGCACCCTTTTTATTTTCCTGACCAATGAGATCAAAAAACTTTTGCTGCATTAATGGATCAAGACCACTGGTAGGCTCATCCAGTATGATTAATTTTGGCTCATGTAATAACCCTTGTACAATACCGACTTTCTTCTTATTGCCAAAGGAAAGATCATCGATTTTCTTTTTTAAATCTAAATCCATAATTTCAGCAAGCTCTTTTATTCTTTTTGTACAATCCTTTTTATAAAAGCTTGCTGAATACTTTAATAAATCCATAACTCTCATATTATCATAATAAAATACTTCGGAGGGCAGATATCCAAGCTCTTTTCTCACCTCTGGATTTTCTGTACAGCTCTTTCCAAAAATTGTGGCTGTACCACTTGTGGGATAGATTAATCCCAGTAAAGTTCGGATAGTAGTTGATTTACCTGCACCGTTTGGACCAATAAAACCAAATACCTCCCCTTCCTCAATTTTTAGATTAACATCTACTACGCCTCTTGATCCTTTGTAATCTTTTGTTAGATTTTTTATTTCAATTACATTCATACCTTTACCCTCCGATGATTAATTTGAATTAGATAATTGCAGCACAAAAAAACTGTATGAATTGTACCAATACCCTATAATGTTCATGGTCATACAGCTAATAAAACGATAAAGCTTTGCAATTGTCTATTTTAACTCGTTATAAATATTCTTCCTTGTATAAGTTATCTCTAAGTAAATTCATTGCTTCATAAAATTCATCACACATTTTTTCAAGATCTGATATCTGAATCTTCTTTGCCGGATTAACAAAACCCTCACCAATCCACATCAGCATTTTCATTACAACTTTTACATCAACGCTTTCTTTAAATTTAAATAAATCCATTCCATCAAAAGCTATTTTATTTCGAAAGGCGTCGGTTTGGGACATCATAATCTTTATATCGTCCCTCACCTCTTCATTGCTCTCAAAATAAACACTATTTAAATAGGATAGAGCGGCGGGGTGTTTCATCAATATTGCTAATTTAATATTCGTTGCATTGGTAATTCTATCAAAGAAATCGGTTATGGTTTTGTCAAAGGTATCATTAATTTCTCCCATAACGATATCAAAGCAATAGTTAAGCAAATAGAAGTATAGATCCCTTTTTGTACCGAAGTAGTGAAATACCATAGCTTTGGATATACCTGCAGCCGCAGCAATATCACTTACCGAGGTCTTCTTATATCCATTGGTTCCAAAGGATTCCAGTGCCGCATTTATTATTGTATTCTGCTTTTCTATCGCTAAGTTTTGAAACTTCTCCAATCCTTCACCTCTTTTCGACCGTATCGGTTTATGACGTCATTATACTCCCGTAAACCGAAACGGTCAATAGCTATATATTAAAAAATAAGCCACCGTTCAGCCTCATCTTTATTCTCATAAATTCTAAAATGACTTCCCTTATTTGTTTCCATCGTCATTTCATTAAATCTGCCTTTTCCTATTGCTTCCTCGGGAATTAATGCTACTGTCTTAATATTATAGTTAATAAGCTTTTGAATTACATTCCCTGCCAACTTCGTTCTAAGCTTAAAAAAGTCTTCCGATAGAATTTCATAGTGAAGCATTAAATGGTATGTCTCATGCTCCCAACATAAAGAAATCAGATCAAGTACGTCATCCTCTTTACTCAACTGATTAGCCAACGACATTACTTCTATATATCTTTTATTCTCTATTTCTCTTATTTGATAATTCATTTTTTCTTTCTCCTCTATTTCCTTATTTTCAAATAACTTCTGCCGAAACTTCTCAATCCACTGAAGCTCACTTTTATAAGAAGAAATCAGATTTTCTGAAATCATTTCCCATATCAGGTTTTCTCTGGGATTCCTATTCGGTGCAAGCAGCCCACGTCTTAACTTTTCCTGTTCCAGCAGCAGTTGATTTCTTATAACCTTTTCATAACCGGAACATAACTCATTAATCTCCTGATCACTTAATATTTCTGACCATGCAAGCTGCACTAAGAATACTTTCTTTATTTCAGGGGCTTCCGGTGTCATAATTAACCAATCTTTCAGCTCCACTAACCCATTTTTCGTAATAGAATAAACCTTCTTAGTAGGTGCATTGTCCTGATGAATCACTTCACTGGTCACCAGTTCATCCTCCTGCATTTGTATTAGTGCTTTATAGATCTGATTATTATTACCAGACCAGTACATAAAGGAAGATTCCTCCATTAATTTCTTCAATTCATAGCCTGTGGCGGCTTTCCAACTTAATATTCCTAATAGAGCATATTTTATTGACATTATTAACACCTCATTTCTTGATATATGTTAAGAGTAACATATGTTTTATCTATCAGTCAACTGGAAACCGAATTCCATAAAAAAAGTGGCGTCATTCTATTTCATTTAGTATAATGTCATCAAACATTATACTGACTCTTAGAAAGATAATTGTGTATCTATGGCATAAATGCTAATTCTTTCTCTTTTATACCATCAAACAATTTATATTCTGGCAATACTATAAAACAATAATTATTTAAGATAAGTAACTTAGGAGGAAATATTTTGGCACAGATTAATAGAGAACATAGTTTAAAGAAAACTCAAACTTCAAAGGCAAACGAAAATCCTGGTGTAATTCTGGAAGACAAAAAACCATTGTCTCAATCTATGGTGTGGAAATTACAGTCTGACTTCTATGCAAATCAAGGTCCAGAGGCTTGGATTAAGGGGATTGTCCCTCAATATATCACTACCAATCCCTATATTGCAAATCTCTATGCAAAAACAGCCTTTGGCTACTGCAGAGACTTTGCTGCCAGCAAGGACTATAAGAAAGATACCACTATTTATTTATTGGAATTAGCTGCAGGAGTAGGAAGATTTACGTACACTTTTTTAAAAAGATTTCAATCCATGCTTGATAAATCTTCACTTAAAGGGTTGAAATACAAATATATTGTCTCTGATTTTGCTGAAAGAAATTCTGCCTACTGGCAAAACCATAGTTACTTAAAACCCTATTTTGAAAGTGGAATCTTAGACTGTGCTATCTTTGATATGACAAAAGATGAGGAACTTACCCTATGTTATAGTGGTGAGGTTCTGCGTAAAGGTCAGCTTAAAAATCCTCTCCTCCTATTTGCCAACTATACCTTTGACAGCTTGCCTCAAGATACCTTTTATGTAAATCAAGGTAAAATTTTTGAAGGCCTCATTACTGTCACCTCTCTGGAAGAACAGCCTGATTCTACGGATAAATCCATATTAGCAGGATTGGATTATTATTATACCGATGTACCAATAAATGAAAGTGATTATTATAAGGACTCCAAGCTGAATGATATTCTTCTATTTTATAAAGGCTGTTTGGAGGATACTGCATTTTCCTTACCAAACATTGCACTGCACTGCATTGAACGGTTAAGAATGCTGTTTCAGGATGACATTATTCTGCTTTCAACGGATAAGGGCTATAGAAATATGGAGTCTATGAATAAGAACTATCACCCCTTCCTCTCAAAGCACGGTTCCATTTCCTTAACCGTTAACTTTCATGCCATGGAACTATTTTTTAATTCCCTTGGAGGTAAAGCAATACACAGCCTTTATGACCACGAAAATGTAACCATGTCCTTATTTTTATTAAGCAATCGTTCTCATGGTTTTATAGAAACCTCCCTATCTTATCATGAGATTATTGAATCCATTGGACCGGATGACTTTTATGTGCTTAAAAAGGTTATTGTTCCTCACAGTGCAACTCTTACCACAAAGGAATTGTTAACCTTCCTACGCTATACTGTTTGGGATTCCAGAACCTTTCTTGAATTTTATAACATCTTGCTTAATCGAATTAGGTCGGAAGAAAATTTTCCGATTGAGGAACTAGTTGATGTAATAAATAATGTTTGGGATAATTATTTTCCGATTGGCGAAGAAGGTGATCTATCATATTGCTTAGGTTCGTTACTTGGATATTTTGGTTACGATTTGGATGCCATCGAACTTTTTAAGACTTCCCTGGAGTTCTATGGTGAAGATGCAACTGTTAACTATGAGATTGCTTTATCCTACTATAATCTTCAGCAATTTGAAGATGCTCTGTTATATATTGATAAGTCACTTTGTGTAGATCCAAATTTTGAGGATAGCTTGAATTTAAAAAACATAATCCAAGACATTTAATTTATTTTCTCTTTCGTTATATATTCATCTAAATGCTTTAAAATTTAATTTAATATAAATAGCATAATAAAAATAAAATGGACCCTATTTTCATAATTAATAGGGTCCATTTTATTCTAGTTTCATCAATATAAAATCTATATATCATTCTTTCTTTGCTAACTTGTTAGTACTCTTGTAGTTTTATAAGTTGCACCTATGAACAATGAATCTGCAAAAATATTATCTTTATTTCTATTTTTCAGTCTCTTCTGACAATAAATTCAATCTCATGATACCTGCTTCCATTTCTTTTATCTTATCATTCGCTATAATTGCGGTTCCGGTAATTCCATCTAAAGCTTTAATCATTTTACCGTCAGGTACTCTGGGGTATAAGCCATCCTTGCCCACAAGTACAGAGTAAGAACTTTCTGCTCCTCCACCGTAGTAAGGTATCATAAGCTCTTTTAACCCATTTGTTACGGTATCACTTATAATTACCGGTGTATTCACCAGCGTAAAATTTTGATTTACATGGAGCTTTCCTGCACTTTCAATTACCCATAGAGCACTGCTGCCACCGGAACCACTGGTATAAGGCCCAATAACTACTGCAAATATTTCATCCGTTCCATCACCATCCAAATCCACATAATTATAATCATAACTTGTGGTTTCATAGAAATCTTCTGGAATCTCATAATAATCAATAATAAGCTGTTGTAATTCTACATTAGGCACGCTTTCTGCCTTAACTCCCTTAATTCCTTCCGGAAGACTTACCATATCAATATCTGCCGCCGCAGAAGCAACCGCAACAGTCTGATTTGAACCTTGATTGCTATTTTCTGTTTCAGATTCCTGAGCACTACTTACTTCTGCATTTGCACTTTCTGTTGGAATTATTTCTTGCTGACTTTCCTTATCAGGTTCCTCAGATGTTACAACATCTACTTCCTTATTTGGCTTATTATCTGTCTCCGTATTAGACTCCTTTGTTCCACATCCCACGGTATACAACCCAAGGCAGCCAATTAGTACTACTGTTAACATTTTTTTCTTCATGTCATCCTCCTATGTTATCTTTTATGTCTTTATTGTATCCCTTAGTTGCATCCGGCTTGTATCTTTATTGGCTATTCGTAACTATTCTAAATAATTTTTCCAGTCCCTATCTATAGCATCCTGTAATTCTTCCCTTCGTGCAGTGTCGACCTTAACAACCTGCAGTAGAATTAGCTTCTCGCTTTTCTCATCAAGGGCAATGTTATACGTAACATCCTTTATTGTAACTGAACCTGTCCAAGCAATCATGGTGTGGGAAGGCGTTCCTGTATTAATAAAAAGTATGGGGGTAATGTCAATCTCATCTCTGATTGGTCCATATGTGTCCATTTGAAGTATCGGAATCTTACAAAGCTCATCAAAGCATTGTTTACGGGCTTCATACAGGCTATATACTTCACCCATCTTTAGTTCTACACGTTCAACTTCATTTGTATCACCCTCTATTAAATTAAGCTTATCCTCTAATTCCAGCTCACTATTATCTTTACTGCTTACCGATATTGGATTAATCTTTATATGCTTAATTTTATCAATAAGCTTTGCATCCTGTACCAGAAATATCAGATATGGCATTATAAATATCATAAAAAATGTCATAACCAGCCCAACTATTATGCGGATATAACTTCGCTTTAATTTCATTCCACGACTCCTTTCCAGGTAAGAATTGCACTTGTCCCTTGCCCTGGCTCACTCTCAAATGTTAATTTACCTTTGTGAAATTTCATAATCTGAGTACAGATAGCCAGACCAAGTCCTGCACCACCCTCCGATCGGGACCGGGATTTATCAACCATATAGAAGGGTTCTGTTATTTTATCAATATCCTCCTTTGGTATCCCAATTCCATTATCTTTTATTATTAAAATAACCGTGTCCTCTTGCTGAAGGGCAGTTACTGCTATACTACCTTTATTTCCAACTGCCTTTCTCGCATTATCAATAAGATTAAGGATAACCGTCTTCATTAGCTCAATATCTGCCTTTACTATGATGCGTGGAACATCAAGCGTTAGGTTTATCGCTTTCTCTCGCAGCACTGGTTGTATCACTTCAAGAACCTCATCCACCATAATGCTAAGTGCTATCATTCGATAATTCGGTTCCTGTTTTCCTTCCACCAATAATTCCAATAGTTTAAGGGATAAAGCTTCCAGACGTTTTCCTTCCGTGAAGATATAGCTAGCCGCCTCAAATAAGGTCTCTTCATCGAGCTTTTTTGAGCGCAGCAAGTCTGCATACCCAATAATAGAGGTCAGCGGAGTTTTGATCTCGTGTATGAAACTACCTACAAAATCCTCCTGACGTCTGGCTGCTTCTTTAAGATCGTATATCTTTTCTTCCATTGTATCTGCCATATCATTAAAGTTGTTGCCCAGGGTCCCTAGCTCATCCTGGG
>JASGEU010000039.1:0-4485 GCA_047606065.1 Mobilitalea sp. | reverse complement strand
GCTTAGTGCTGCAAGAATGATACAGAAATTAATTGAAGAGGTAGCTAAGTATGGGGTAACCATCCGTGGAATTTACGGGGAAGGCACCAAGAGCTTAGGTAGTATTTATCAGATATCAAATCAAAAGACAATGGGAATTTCTGAGGCTGAAACCATTGAGAATTTGAAGCGTATTGTATTTCAGGTTGTAAAACAGGAACGTAAGCGCAGAGAATATATGATGTCAGTGAATACGGATGAAATTGAGGATCAGGTATATCGTACCTATGGAATACTAAAGTTTGCAAGGCAAATCTCCTCAGATGATGCGATGACACTGCTTTCGCAGATTAAGTTTGGAATGGATTGCGGATTGATTACCTTTGACAGGGACATTAATATTCATAAACTGATGATGGGTGTTCAACCCGGTAGTCTTCAATGGACCTTAGGTAAAAATGTTGGAAGTTTGACCAGGGATCAAGCTAGAGCTGAATATATAAGAAAAGAATTGCCTACAATTATTTAGAAAATGGTAGAATGGAGGACATAAAGATGAATGAAAAACTAACAGAAAATGCGAAGAAAGCCGTTAACGTGGCTAGGGAAGTGGCATTTCGCTTATCCCATAATTATATCGGAACAGAACATCTGCTCATTGGTTTATTAGAGGTGGAGGGTGTTGCTTCGAAAATATTAGAAGAGAATGGCGTTACCACCGATAAAGTCTTAGAGCTTGTAAATCAATTGATAGCACCAAGCAACGGTGTTGAAATCATGGATGCAGGAACCTTTACACCGAGATCCAAGAGAATTTTGGACCAAAGTCATAAAGAAGCAGCTAAATTTAAAGCTCAATTAGTAGGAACAGAACATATTTTGATTTCCTTAATCAAGGAATCAGACTGTATTGCAGTAAGATTACTGAACACCCTTGGGGTGAATGTGCAGAAGGTATACTTCGATATTCTTGCAGCTTCTGGCGTGGACATTAACGCTGCGAAGAACGAGTACACTGCAGCGAAAGGCAAACAAAAGGGAAAAACCAGTGCAACACCAACCCTTGACCAATATAGCAGAGACCTTACGGAATATGCAAGAGAAGGAAAGCTTGATCCGGTTATCGGCAGAGAAAATGAAATTCAAAGAGTGGTGCAGATTCTTAGCCGTAGAACCAAGAATAATCCATGTCTTGTTGGAGAACCAGGCGTTGGTAAGACTGCAATTGCAGAAGGGCTTGCATTAAAAATAGTAGAAGGTAATATACCGGATACGATAAAAGAAAAGCGTGTAGTTACACTGGACCTGTCAGGAATGGTGGCAGGCAGTAAATATCGTGGTGAATTTGAAGAGAGAATTAAGAAGGTAATCAGTGAAGTAATTGCAGATGGAAACGTATTATTATTTATTGACGAAATCCATACAATTATTGGTGCTGGTGGAGCAGAAGGTGCAATTGATGCATCAAATATCTTAAAGCCATCCTTGGCAAGAGGCGAGCTTCAAATAATCGGTGCAACCACAAGAGAAGAATATCGTAAATATATTGAAAAGGATGCTGCTCTTGAAAGAAGATTTCAGCCAGTGGTAGTGGAAGAACCTTCGGAAGATGAAGCGATCCAAATATTATTTGGTCTGCGTGATAAATACGAGGCGCATCATCAAGTTCGAATTACAGATAGTGCGATTGAGGCAGCAGTAAAATTATCCAGCAGATATATTAACGATCGTTACCTACCAGACAAAGCCATTGACTTAATGGATGAAGCGGCATCTAAAGTACGATTAAGCACTTATACTTCCTCTCCGGAAATTAAAGATATGGAACAGGAAATCAAACGACTTGAGGATAACAAAGAAAAAGCAATTAAAGAAGAGGCGTATGAAAAAGCCGGTGAGATAAAGAAACAACAGGAAGCAATGCAGGAGCAATTAGAGAAACGTAAGCTTTCGGAAGAGAAAGAAAAGCTGGAGAAGCAATTAGTAGTCAGTGATAATGAAATTGCTGAAATCGTTGCAAGCTGGACGAAAATTCCCGTGAAGAAGCTTGCAGAGGAAGAGACAGAGCGTCTTCAAAATCTTGAAAGTATCCTCCATAACCGTGTAGTTGGTCAAGAAGAAGCGGTTGGGGCAGTTGCAAAAGCAATTCGCCGTGGTCGAGTTGGGTTAAAGGATCCAAATCGTCCTATCGGTTCCTTCTTATTCTTAGGACCTACCGGTGTTGGTAAGACAGAGCTTTCCAAGGCCTTGGCGGAAGCAATGTTTGGCAGTGAGAACTCTATTATACGTGTTGATATGTCCGAATACATGGAGAAGCATAGTGTCAGCAAATTAATTGGTTCACCTCCAGGATATGTTGGATATGATGAGGGTGGTCAGTTAAGTGAAAAGGTAAGACAGAACCCTTATTCTGTTATCTTATTTGATGAGATAGAAAAAGCACATCCAGATGTATTTAACATTCTTTTGCAGGTACTGGATGATGGTCATATTACCGATGCACAAGGAAGAAAAGTTAGCTTTAAAAATACTATTATTATTATGACCTCCAATGCTGGTGCGCAGAATATTATTGCTCCTAAGCGTCTTGGTTTTGCTTCCGTAATCGATGAAAAAGAAGATTACAAGAAAATGAAAGAAGGGGTTATGGATGAGGTGAAGAGAATCTTCAAACCAGAGTTCATTAACCGTATTGATGAGATTATTGTATTCCACTCCTTAACCAAGGAAAATATTAAGAGTATTGTTACTATCATGGTTGCTACTATTGCAAAACGTAGCAAGACACAGATGAATATTGGGATTGAAGCTTCGGATACAGTGACAAATCATCTTGCAGAGGTTGGCTTTGATCCGAAATATGGTGCTAGACCTCTCCGCAGAGCAATTCAGACCAATATTGAAGATAAATTGGCAGAAGCTATCCTTGCAGGTACAATCAAAGAAGGCGATACCGTTCGTGTAGAATATCTTGACAATGAGATGGTATTGCAGGCACAATAATAAATATATGTACTTGAAAACAAGCTATCTCTTTTATTACTAAGCAACAGTAACAGTTCATCCATAAGCTCGATTTCGCTGTGTTATATCTCGCTTAGGCAGAGCCCCTTACAAGTTTTATATACAATATGCATCCGAAAGCAAGCTTTCTTCTTTGTATTGTATATAACTTGCAGGGCTGAACTGTTATAATATCAGTTTTTTACAAATTTAATAGTAGTTGGTAGTGGAAATTATTTAGGATTTCGTATATAATTGAGCTATGCAAGAAAAATAGAGAAAAAACTCATACTGTGCAATCAATACTATTAGGAGGATCATACAATGGCAGTCGTGGAAGAGTTAATACGCAAAGAAAGCGATGGGACGTTAAGCTTCGGTAACTATTCATTAAATATAAAATCAAAGGTTTCTGATTTTGAACATCAGGGGGACTTATATAAAGTTAAGACGTTTAGTGAAATTACGAAACTGGAGAAGAACGGGATGTTTGTATACGAATCAGTACCCGGAACTGCCGTATTTCATTTTGATTCCAAGGGCAATAGCTTAAGCTTTGAAGTAAGTGGTAAGGATAATGCTCAAATTACCTTAGAGCTTGAGGCAGATAAAGAATATGAAATCTTAAAAAATGATTCCTATCTGGATAAAATTAAGACTAATATTGGCGGAAAACTAATTTTAAGTTTAGAACTTGAAGAAGGAAATAAGGATATAATAAAGGTGGTAAAACAGTAATATGGCTAAAAATAAAACGGTGTTCTTCTGTAAAGAGTGCGGCTTTGAATCGACAAAATGGTTGGGCCAGTGTCCGGGTTGTAAAGAGTGGGATACCTTTACAGAGGAACCCGTTTTAAAGAAGTCAAATAAACCCTCTGGAATAAAGATGAACAGAGAGCCAGAGCTTTTATCAAATATAAAAGCCGAGTCAAAGTTAAGACTTTGTTCTGGAATAGAGGAGTTTGACCGTGTACTGGGAGGGGGCATTGTAAAAGGCAGCCTTGTTCTGGTAGGCGGTGATCCTGGTATTGGTAAATCTACGCTACTATTGCAGATGTGTAGAGAAATCGTAAATCAGTCAAAGAAGATACTTTATATTTCAGGAGAAGAATCCTTAAGCCAGATTAAAATGAGGGCTGAGAGACTTGGTGTTTTTCAAGGTGAACTTCTTCTGCTATGTGAAACTAACTTAGATTTAATTGAAGACACAATTGAAAAACATAAACCAGATATTGTGGTAATTGATTCGATACAGACCATGTTTAAAGATGAGGTTTCCTCCGCGCCCGGAAGTGTAAGTCAAGTTAGAGAGGCAACAGCCACTCTAATGCAAATTGCCAAGGGGACGGATATTACTGTCTTTATCATAGGGCATGTGACAAAAGAAGGTGTGGTAGCTGGTCCAAGGGTACTGGAACATATGGTGGATACTGTACTCTATTTTGAGGGTGACAACTATGCCTCCTATCGGGTGCTAAGAGCTGTTAAAAATCGTTTTGGCTC
>JASGEU010000038.1:0-25486 GCA_047606065.1 Mobilitalea sp. | reverse complement strand
TTGCCAGTGCTCTTGCTATCCCAATTCGTTGTCTTTGACCACCTGAGAACTCATGGGGATAGCAAGAGCACTGGCAATTGAGCCGGAGTTTATTGTATGTGACGAACCAATCTCTGCGCTGGATGTGTCGATTCAATCTCAAATTATCAATCTCTTACATGACCTTCAAAAGAAGTTTAAGCTTACCTATCTCTTTATTGCCCATGACCTTAATATCGTAAAATACATCAGTGACCGTATTGCGGTGATGTATCTTGGTAATATTGTAGAGTTGGCAACCAGTGAAGAGTTATATAACAATACGTTGCATCCATACTCTGTTGCCTTGCTCTCCTCGGTACCAATACCTGATCCTGATATGGAAGCACAGAAGAAACAGCAGATCTTAGCAGGAGATGTACCAAGTCCTATTAATACGCCAAAAGGATGTCCTTTTGCAGGACGTTGTCCAAATGCAACGGATATCTGCAGAGAGGAAAAACCGGCACTAATTATGAAGCAGGGACATTTAGTGGCATGTCATCATGTAATGGGTGTTGATATATTGGAAAGGAAATAACTGTAAATAAATCAAAAGCAGAAATTGAAAAAGGATAGTATAAGGGACTGCCAGTATAGGATAATTAGAAGGTATTTAGATACCTTCTTTTGTGGTTATTCTGTATTGGCAGTTAAAATCGAAGCTTTCTATGCAAGAAATTTCTTGAGTTTTTGGACGGATAAGCTATAATGAAAAAAATAGAGCGAAGCTCCAAAATGGAGGTAAGAATTACATGAGTGAATTAAAGATCAGAGTAGCAACGGAGGGGGATGCTGCGGCAATCCTTGCTATCTATGAGCCGTATATCCTTAATACAGCAATTACGTTTGAATATGTGACGATATCTTTGGAAGTCATGCTGAAAAGAATGAGAACGGTACAGGAGCAATTTCCCTGGTTGGTTTGTGAAATTGATGGGGAAGTGGTGGGATATGCTTATTGCTCCAGATTTAAAGAACGTGCTGCCTTTGATTGGGATTGTGAGTGTTCTGTTTATGTGAATGAGAAAGCGCATCGCAAAGGGGTAGCAAGTGCGCTGTATGAAAAGTTATTTGAACTAGTAAAGGAACAGGGGTATTATACAATTTACGCTTTAATTACCAATTCCCATGGCAGCAGTATAGCCTTACATAAAAAGTTTGGATTTAGTGAAGTCGGTGTATATGAAAAAACCGGCTACAAGTTTGGTCAATGGTGGGATCTTTTAGTAATGGAAAAGCGTATTCATAGCTTTGATGAGGTCCCGGAAAGACCGAAATCTTATAAGGAATTAGGAAATTTATTGTTATAAGATTAATATTATTGATAAATAATGTCTGTTAGGATAGGGTTAACAATAAATTTCTTTTATTAAATCCAAATATGTTGGATAATATAAAATAATAAGAAATTGATCTAGTGGATTATATTATAGGATTCTGTCATATAAACAATTATCCCAGAAAAATAAAAAAAATGCTGTTTAAAAAGAGGTAAATTTGTAAATCAAATCTACCTCTTTTTTCTATTTGCAGGGTTGTATTTGCCTATTTGCTAGTATATAATTCTGTCATTGGAAAATAATGGGGATACATAAAGGGAGAAAGGTTGAATCTATATTAGATGGTTTCAGGGTAATAGATAAATAATGAATAATCAGATAAATAATTTCCTACATATTATACAGTTAGTTATAAACCAAAAATTTGATCACTTATTAGATCCGGATTGGTATCACTTGGTTGAAATTGCCAAACAACAAAATCTTCTGCCATTATTTAATGAAGGGTGTGTTGAATACGGGAAGGAGTTTCCTTTACCTCAGGGACTGCAGAGGGAATGTTTTGAACAATCAACCAGACTTATTATATGGCAGGCTAAGCGGACCAGTGCATTTTTATCCGTTTATGATAAATTGGCAGAGGCAGGCTTAAAGCCTTTCATTCTGAAAGGATTGATTTGTCGTAGTATATATGGTTCCTATGCAGATCACCGACCTTCCTCTGATGAAGACATCTACATAAAAAAAGAGGATTTTCCATTAACAAAAAAAATATTAACGGAACAAGGATTTCAAATGGAGCAACTGGAGGTAACAGATAAATTATTATCACAGGTCCAAGAAATCAGTTTCTTTAATAAAGAAATTGACCTGTTGCTTGAAGTTCATTTGAATGTAATGGGAAATGAAAATTCTGTCAGAGAAAAAATGAACACCTATTTTGAAGCCGTACATGATAATTATATGAGTATGGAGATTGACGGACACATGATATATACATTAAATCCTACAGATCATTACTTATACCTGTTCTTGCACTTTTTTAAACATTTTACCCTATCAGGAATAGGGATCAGGCAAGTAATTGATCTGTTTATGTTCGACAAGGTTTATCATAATCAGATTGACTGGAAAGTAGTTGAGGATAGAATTCAAGAGGTATCAGCCTATAAATTATATCTTGATGTGATGTCTATCGGTAAGCAATATTTGGGTTTTTCAGTTGATACCTATTCTGGTGGCTATTGTGTACAGACATTACTGGAGGATATCCTGGAAGGAGGATGTTTTGGTAATGAATCCAGAGATTATTCTCTCAGTGCTAATATAGCGACCTCGGCAATGAATGAGCATAACAAGTTAAGGTTACTGCGGGTAGCTTTTCCAGAAAGCCGAAATCTGATAAAAGGTTATCCAATACTGTTTAAACGACCCTATTTACTGCCGTTTATCTGGATTGTACGGTTGACTAAATTTGTGTTATATAAAGGTGGGACAGATAAAGAGCTTCTGACGAAAAGTCTTAAAATAGGAAATAAAAGAGTACAGCTTTTAAAAGAGTATGGAATATTGGCATAATGAATTTTACGAAAGACTAAGCATAAGAAAAAGAAATACCTTAAGCTTAGTTTTTTTATGTAAAAGTAAAGAACGTGCAAAGGGGTCTTTATGAGATACAACATTAAAAAGATAAGACAAAAGATGAAAGATGGGTCAATTCGTGAAATGATACGTGAAACCAAGTGGATCTATCAATATGGGAAAAAGTATAAATGGGCAATCGCATATTATATTCTCATTGGAATTCTGGGAATCGGAATGGGACTGGCAGGTTCTATTGCATCTAAGTATTTGATTGATGCAGTTACGGGACACGATTCCAGTAATATTGGAATTATTATTGGAATAATCATAGGTATGGCTGTTGGTGGAATAGTAACAGATGCAGTTACCAATCGAATTTCTACCATGATTAATTTAAAAGTAACCAATGAAATACAATCTGATATATATGGCAAAATAATGCTTACCGAGTGGGAAGCAGTTTCTGTGTTTCATAGCGGAGATTTATTGAATCGATTTAATGGGGATGTGGATAACGTTGCAGGGAGTGTTCTAGGATGGTTTCCATCCCTGATTACAATTGCACTGCGTTTTTTAGCCACATTAGCTATTATTCTGTATTATGACCCAACAATGGCATTCATTGCATTACTTAGTGCACCGGTTACACTACTTCTTTCCAGAATATTAATTGGAAGAATGAGAGGATATAATCGGCAAATGCGTCAGATTAGCAGTGAAGTCGTGGCTTTTCATGAAGAATCTTTTCAAAAAATTAAAGTAATAAAGAGTTTTGATTTAATCCCTTTATTTTTGCAAAAACTTTTGGGAATGCAGAAGAAATATACAGTCAGTATGCTGGATTATAATAAATTCTCTATCTATACAAGCTCTTTTTTAGGTTTAGTAGGAATTCTGGTGACTTACGCCACTTACGGCTGGGGCGTATACCGATTGTGGAGCGGAGCAATTACATATGGAACAATGACTATGTTTTTACAATTGGCAGGTAGTTTATCCGGTGGCTTTAATGCCCTGGTGGGGATGGTTCCTTCTGCAATTAGTGCAGCTACATCAGCTGGAAGAATTATGGCGATTATCGATCTTCCACGGGAAGAAGTAAAGGATCTGCCTGCGGTCAATATAATTGATAAAAGCAGCAGGGATGGACTTACCTTACAGTTATCACATATTGATTTTCAATATAACGGCAGGGATGTGTTGCTAAAGAATGCTTCCATGCAGGCAGCACCAAATGAGCTGATCGCAATTATAGGACCTTCCGGGGAAGGTAAAACTTCATTAATTAATATTATGTTAGGCTTGTTAAAACCCTGTCAGGGTGAAGCCAAAATTATAAGCAAAAGCGGCTTAGAGGTCACAATTTCATCTGCAACGCGGCGGTTTTTCTCTTATGTGCCGCAAGGCAATCAAATATTTAGTGGAACAATTGCAGACAATCTTCGGTTAGCGAAACAGGAAGCGGCGGAAGCAGAGCTTATAAAAGCGTTGGAAGCTGCCTGTGCATATGAATTTGTTAAGGAATTACCGGATGGGCTAAATACACATTTGTTAGAAGGTGGAGGCGGCTTATCGGAAGGTCAGGCTCAAAGGATTTCAATTGCACGGGCTCTGTTACGAAAAGCACCAATATTACTTTTAGACGAGGCAACTTCTGCTCTGGACCCCGAGACTGAAAAAAGGGTCCTTCAAGGAATTACTAACTTTAATAAAAACAGCAGCTGTATTCTGACGACGCATAGAAATAGTGTATGGACTATGTGCGACAGGATTTATCATGTAAATGACTCAAACCTGGTACAGATATTAAACGATGAGTATTTGGAACAAGTGG
Source organism: Mobilitalea sp. (assembly GCA_047606065.1). Classification (GTDB taxonomy): domain Bacteria; phylum Bacillota; class Clostridia; order Lachnospirales; family Lachnospiraceae; genus Mobilitalea. Next base: position 20,767 of record JASGEU010000038.1, on the reverse strand, counting down.
TCAACATTTAAATCACGTTACATTGTATAGAACCCTTTAGCGGTTTCACATATTAAATTTTTAAGTGGCGTAAAATGCCCTCATGGAGGTAAACATGAAGATCAGAGACGGATTAGTTTTAAGAAGAATTGCAGATTTGGATGTTGTAATACCGATTGGTAATAATATAGCTGATTTCAACGGAATCATTTCCTTAAATGAAACAGCTGCCTTTCTTTGGAAGAGGTTAACCTTAAAGGAAGATGTACCTCAAATCGTTGATGCTTTAATAGAAGAATATGATGTAAATCCAGAAGTTGCAAGGAAGGATATCGAACAGTTTATTGAGCAGCTTACCCAAGCCAATATAGTCATGGAATAAGTAAAGGAGATTATTTGTGGATACGAAAAATCTAAATAGATTCCCCTTAAATGCTACATTTGAGTTAACGGCCAGGTGCAATCTTAATTGCAAAATGTGCTTAATTCGTATCGATCATAAACGAATGGCCGAATTGGGTGGAAGGGAAAGAACAACAGAGGAATGGATTAATATGGCACAGCAGATACAGGAAGCAGGGACCATATCTTTACTGCTAACCGGAGGAGAACCCATGCTTAGACCGGATTTTGCCCAAATCTATAGTGAAATAGCAAAAATGGGTTTTATAGTCACGTTGTATACCAATGCAACAATGATTACACCAGAAATCTTAAAGGTGCTTCGAGAGTACCCGCCACATAGACTTGGAATAACGGTTTATGGGGCTTCACCAGAAACATATGAGAAGGTCGCAAAGGATGCAAAGGGCTATCATAATATGGTAAGGGGGATTGATCAATTAAAAGAACTTCCGTCGCAGCTAACGATTCGTACAACTATCGTTCAGGATAATCTTGATGATTTAGATCAAATGAGGATGTTTGCCTTGGGATATGGTGTGAATTTAGAAACTTCCAGGATTGTAACTAGGGCTGTACGAGGCGGGATTTCGAAAGCTGAGGAATGCCGTCTTACACCGGAGCAAAGTAAAGTTATGATGGAGAGAAGAAAAAGAAACCATATTATCAACCCATTTAAAGAGTATGTGGATAAGGAACAGTCTGGTGAACTTGATGACCCTTATGAGGAATTAAGTATGGATGAGGAGGCTATGACCAAAGAAGTAAGCCAAACCTTGTATGGATGTGAGGCTGGTATGAATTCCTTTTGTATCTCCTGGGATGGAAAGTTGATTGGCTGTCAACTATTGGGAGAACACTGGAAAAATCCTTTTGAACAAGGCTTTCAAAAAGCCTGGGATGAGTTCCCCGAAGGACTAACAATACCTCCTATGCCCAGACAATGCAGGGATTGCAGCGTGGCTTGTACTGCTTGTCCGGCAATACGACTGGCAGAAACAGGGAGACTAAATGGCTTGCCGGACTATATATGCCAGGAAAACAAGTTAGTAGACATAATGGATCACAATTTAAAACTAGAATTAAAGCAAATAATAAATAGTGGAAGGATGAGAAGGAATGAAACAATATGTAGCTCCTAGTATAAAGATAGAACATTTGGAATTATTTGAGAGCATAGCTCATAACTGCTGGTCAGGGACAGATTTCTTTTATGACAAGGACAGAAATGGTAGGAAAGGCAAACATGAAGAGGAATTTGAACCAATAACACAACCTACTCACCATGGTTGTACCGTGGATAAGAATGATTTAATCAGTGATCTGAAGAAAATATTAGGAAGAAGCTATGATTCCTGGGCAAGAACCTCTGGAATTAATAGCAACAGCAGAGTAAATGCAACAACTGTTTCTAACATTGGATTCAGAGTGTCAAGATAAAAAAGGTTACAGTTACCACGGATAGGACAATAAGCAGCAAAGGTGAAAACAATGAATTCCTTATTAAATTCAAAGGAACAATTGGCACTATCAATTGGACCATACATAATTAAAGTTAATAAACTTCTTAGAAAGAACAAGAGCAATTTATTTCCCCAGTGTGCAGATTGTTTTGAAATTAATTCAGAGATCCAGACGGGAGTAAGTTCCATTGAGTATATTATAAAAGAGGAAGAATACAAGATCTCACCTGAGGATATTCTTGTAGATGGTTTTGAGGATGGACCGCTGCCATATAGGGTATATCGTAAATCCTCCGGCGACTACTTATGGATTCGTCAAAATGCAGAGAGAGAAGATATCTTAGCTTTTATCATAACTAAGAAGTGGAGTGAATGGAGATTAATAAAAGATAATACCAATAGTAAATGGCACAATAGCTTTTCTGAACTGGCCTATCTATTTCCTTACTCCATATTAAATAAGAATGGAATCATGTTCCATGGTGTTGTTATGGAGTGGCAGGGACGTGGAATCATCGTAAGCGCATATTCTGGTGTGGGGAAGACAACACACACCAGAATGTGGAAGGAAAGAGAAGAAGCTCTTATATTAAATGGGGATCGTGCACTGTGCTATAAACAGCAGGAAGGCTGGTTCACCTGCGGAGCTCCCTGGTTTGGGACTTCGGAGGAATATCTGAATCGAAGTGTAAAAATAGACGCATTTGTAATATTAGAGCAAGCCAGAGTAAATAGAGTTAGAGCCTTAGGCAGATTAGAAGGAGCAATCGAGCTAATTAAACATACCTTTGCACCTGGCTGGGAAGAAACTCTTGCAAATAATGCCTTCAATCACATCAATGATATGATTGAAGAAATACCGATTTACTTATTGGAGTGCAAGCCTGATTATGAGGCGGTGGATGTACTTAAAACGGCACTAAGTCAAAAATTCAAACATGTGGAAAATAGATAGTTAGGAAGTGTTATGTTAAAAGCTAAACCAATGGTAGTATCAACGAGAGAACTAATGCCAATCATTGTTGGGATGTTGGATAACAATCAAAGGGTTATATTTACGGTAAGTGGAGATAGTATGAGACCATTTATCATAAATAATCGAGATCAGGTAGTTCTTGAGAGAAAAAATAAAAAGAATTTGAGGGTTGGAGATATCATATTGTTTCAAACTATGGATAAGTATCTTCTGCATCGAATTTATAGAAAAGAGAAGGACGGTTATCGTACCATCGGGGATGCTTGTCTGCAGGATGATGGACTAGTCTTCAATTCTCAAATTCTTGGTGTAGTGAATAGGATTTATAGAAAAGGAAAAGAAATAGATTGTAAAAAAGGATTCTGGAGAGTTGTATCACTTCTTTGGGTAAAGCTGTTACCATTTCGCAGGTACCTATTATACTTGTACTTCCTTTTGGCTCGAATTAAGCAAAAGCTTCCCCAAAACACCAAGGAAATGGAGGATTGCAATGATTGATATACATACACATATAATACCAGGAATTGATGATGGATCACAGACGATGGACGCTTCCATTAAAATGGCAAGGATTGCATATGAAAATGGTGTCAATACCTTGATAGCGACGCCTCATTGTAATATAGAGGGTGTTTTTGAGAATTACTATGATCAAAGGTTTATCGATCAATTTTTATATCTTGAAGAAGCTGTTTTAAAAGAGAATATTCCGTTACAACTTCTTCTTGGTATGGAGGTCTATGCTACGGAAGAGGTACCGGAGCTATTAAAAAAAGGAAAAATTACAACTCTGAATTATTCAAAATACCTATTAATTGAATTTAGCTTTCAAAAAGATAATCTGCTTATAGAATTTTTATTGCAAGAATTAGTACAGCAGGGATATGTGCCAATTATTGCTCATCCCGAGCGGTATCCCTATGTGCAAAAACATCCGGATATGGTTTACGATTGGATTGAACAAGGGTGTTTTATACAAATAAACAAGGGAAGTATTATGGGTAACTTTGGATTTTCTGCACGTAATACTGCCATTTATTTACTGGAGTGCAAGTTAGCTTCCTTTATAGCAAGTGATGGACATGGTGCTACCCAGAGAACAACGGACTTATCGCGGGTATACCAGTATATTAAAAGCAGATATACGGACAAGTATGCAGAAGTGCTTTTTAATGAAAACCCAAGACGTGTTATTGATAATAAAGATTTGATTAAGCCGGGCAGACTTAGAGAATCAGAAGGAAGTTATTTGTTATAAATACCATAGAAATGAGGTTAGTTATGAAATTACTTAGAATAACCGGTATTCTGATATTTCTGCTTTCAACAATATCATTTACTACTTATCGGTTTTATGTAAAAAATCAGATCGATACCATAGGGCCGGAGATTACCATCCCAGGGGAAAGCATAACAATTAGTGTAAAGGATTCTCCTGAAAAATTACTGGAAGGGGTAACAGCTTTCGACGAACTAGACAAAGATGTAACTGAATCTGTTATTGTTGAAAATATTTCAGACTTTAATATTTCTGGAACTCGAATGATTACATATGCTGCTTTTGATGGAAAATATAATGTAACCACACAGGAAAGGGAACTGGTTTACTCAGATTATGAACCAATCCGGTTTGAGCTCTCAAAACCACTTAGCTTTGAGGTGGGAGAAAATAATGAGATATTAAACAGATTGAGTGCCTTCGATAGTTTGGATGGAGACATTACGGACAAGATATCCTTTAATATTCCGGAATACTCGTTTGGAGAGATACAGGGAAGTTATATTGTTAAGTTCCAGGTAACAAATAGTGCAGGAGAAACGGCTCTTCTTCCTGCGGAAGTAGAGTTCCATAACCCGGACTATGGTAACCAGGATAAGATACCAGAGCTAATGTTAAGTAAGTATTTAATCTACCAAAAGACAGGTGACAATGTAAATCCCAGGTCGTATTTAAGTAAAATAAAAATTGGACCCGAGGAGTATGGTTTTACTTACAACTTAGGAAATAACATTACATCAAATCAAATAGATATCAATAAGGTTACATATGAGTCAAACTTAGATAGGAATAATCCTGGGGTATATGCTATTGATTACAGCTTTACATCTGAGGACGGCTATACAGGGACTACCAGATTACTTGTAGTAGTAGAAGAATAGGAGACAAGCATGCCAATGAAAGACAATATATATCATACAGATGAAATGACAATTGATATTTATGATATCCTGCGTAATTTAGTAAAAGATATTTGGCTGATAGTATTAGTTGGAGTATCTTTCGCAATGTGTGCCAATGTAGCAGCTAATTTATTGTACAAGCCGGTATATACAGCAAGTGCTATGTATGTGGTTACAACAAAAGGTTCTAATGATATATATGGTAATCTTTCGGCAGCTAATAATGTAGCAGAGACAATTACTTCAATATTGTCAAGTAATGTTCTGGCAAATAAAGTTGCTTTGGATCTTGGGGTGGATACCGTACCTGGGACAGTCAGTGCCTATGCAATTGAAGAAACAAATTTGCTGGGATTAACGGTGAGTGCGTCAAGTCCGATGATGGCTTACCAAATTATTACATCAATAATGAATAATTACACTTCAGTATCCAGTAATATATTTAAAAATGTAATTTTAAATGTAATGGAAGCACCTGTATTCCCGACTTATCCTGATAATTATGTTGATGAGGAAGGAATAATGAAAAAGGCATTTGTAATAGGAGTGGCTGTGATGACAGCTCTATTAATTGTATTGTCAGTAAATAGAGATAACATAAAGAATGAAAAAGACATAACAAAGAAACTGGATACCAAACTTCTGGGAATTGTCTATCATGAAAACAAAAACAAGACACTTCGTGCAAAATTATTTAGGAAAAAGAAAAGTATACTCATTAACAGTCCGACGGTAAGTTTTCCATTTGTTGAAAATATTAAGAAAATACGTGCAAAGCTGGAATATAAGGTTGGGCAGAGTGAGGGGAATGTTGTACTTGTAACCAGTGTTATGGAGAATGAGGGCAAATCTACTATTGCCACTAATCTTGCATTAGCGTTGGCACAAAAATCATTTAATGTATTATTGATCGATTCGGATCTTTGTAAACCTTCTATTTATAAAGTTCTTGAACAAGAGGTAAAAAAGGAACAGGAAATAGGAACTTGCATTAAAAATAATGGTGATGTAAAAGAAGCACTTAGCTTTGATCCGGTCACCGGATTATACCTGCTAATTGGAAGTGAGACCCATATGAACTCTACTGATTTATTAGCAAGTGAGTATTTTCAGGAATTAATTAAGGTCACGAAAAATCTCATGGACTATATCATTGTTGACGCACCACCTATGTCAGTGTCGGCAGATGCTGAAGTTTTGGCAGATGTTGTTGATGCCTCACTTTTAGTTATTCGGCAAAGTACTGCTCACTCCGGCAGTATCAATGATTCTATTGATATTCTCACAAATTGTAATTCAGAATATTTGGGATGTATCTTTAATAATGTTCACAATTCCTTTTATGGATTGTCTATCCAAGGGAAGGATCACTATTCCAATAATAAATATTATGGACATTATAAAACAAAGCGTATTTAAGTTATGGAGGATAGAACATGAGTACAATCGAAAAAAATCTGGGTGACAATGAATTAACCATTGACCTGTCTGCTGTGTTATATAATATTTGGAGTGGAATAAAAAAATTTTGGTGGCTTGTATTAGTCCTTGCAATAATAACATCTGCCATTGCCTGCCTTGATTTAAACTATAGTTATCAGCCCTATTATAAAGCATTCGCAACTTTTACTGTAAATCTAAATGTAAATGACAGTGACAGTATTTATGAAGATAGTCTGCGTGCTTCACAGTTATCGGTTACTTTCCCTTATATTTTATCCAGTAGTATTTTGATGAATATCATTGCGGAGGATTTGGGAGTGGAGAATGTATCTGATTCAATTTCTGCAACTAATATAGAGGGAACGAATTTATTTACCATTCAGGTTACCTCCTACGATGCCGAAGGGGCTTATATGGTACTTCAATCAGTAATAAAGAATTATCCGAGAGTTGCTGAGACAGTAGTAGGGGCTACTTATTTAACAATGATAGAAGATTCAGGAGTACCTTCACAGCCAGACAATGAGTTGGATTATGTAAGCAGTATTAAATATGGTATGGTGCCGGGTATATTAATTGGAGGCATATGGATTGCTATCTATGCACTGACACGTAGAACCGTGTTTAAGTTTGACGATTTATCTGGACTGACGAATATAAAACAACTGGGGACGTTACCTAATGTAGTATTTAAAAAAAGAGGTAAGAAAAAAGCAAATGTCATATCCCTGGATAATGATAAGCTGCCTTACTCTTACATAGATAATATAAATAAAATAAAAACTAGAATAAAAAAAATGGCATACATGAAGGGAATAAATTCTATTCTGGTTACAAGTGCTATACCCAGTGAAGGTAAAAGTACAGTTGCATTAAACTTAGCACTTTCCCTGGCAGCGGAAGGGAAAAAAGTTATTTTAGTAGATTGTGATCTGCGAAGGCCGTCTATTTTGAATATGATCTCCAAATTAGGAGAGGTGAACAATTTAGAAAATGTCTTAAAGGGAGAAGCAGAACTGGAGGATGCAGTTTTTTACGATGAGAATTTAAAACTATATATCCTGGCATGTTTAGAACCTATAGAGAATTCCAGTGAAGCAATAGGATCGGAAAGAATGAAGCTTCTTCTAAAAAAACTGGAAGAGATTTATGAATATGTAATACTTGATACAGCACCTTCCGCAATCTTATCTGATACCTCGGATCTGGCTAAAGATGTAGCTGGTGCGGTATTTGTAGTTCGACAGAATTACGCTAAAGTCAATCAAATAATGAATGCCTTAGAGCATATTACGGGTAGTAGTAATATTGATATTTTAGGTTGTATTTTGAACAATACAAAATCCCAGCATCATGGATATGGCTATGGTTACGGTTATGGATATGGCTATGGGGGATATGGGTATAGGGGAAAGAAAAAAAATGAAGAAGAAATTAATGAGCAAGCCGGTTAATAAAGTAATCCTGACAGTGTCCATATTAATAGCGGTTTTATTAATTATTGCAGTTTCAGCATATCTTTATGTGTCAAGTTTTATTCATAAAATGAACCTGGTTGAGGACAAAGATATTATTACGGTATCTGCTTCTGAAAAGACAGGAGAAGAAATTGATACAGAGCTCGTGCCTGAAGAAGAGGATACTGACGTTAATGTACCGGAGGCCACAGAAACTGAAATAGCAAGTCTTGAGGATGAGCTTAAGAACAATATGGAAAGAAATCAGACGGAAATTCTTAAGGACAAGGATGTGCTGAATATCCTTCTGATTGGAAGTGATACCAGAAAGACAGGACAAGGCGGAAGATCGGATGCAATGATTTTGGTGTCCATTAATAAGAAAAATCAGCAGATAGCAGTGACTTCTATCCTTAGAGATATTTATTTGAAAATTCCGGGTTATAAGCAAAGCAATCGTATCAATGCTGCTTATGCTTATGGCGGAGCAAGCCTTCTTATGGATACCATTGAGCAAAATTTTAAGGTTAAGGTTGATAAGTATGTTGCGATTGATTTCTTTGCATTTATTGATATGGTAGATGCTGTTGGTGGTGTCAAACTAGAGGTTAGTGAGCAAGAAATTCCAGTAATTAATGAGTATGTATCAGAAATAAATCTTTTGAGAAATGAAAGTGTGGATATAGATTTATTAAGACAGCCTGGACTTTTATTACTGAACGGAAAGCAGGCGCTTGGTTATGCAAGAAATCGATATGTTGGAAATGCAGATTTTGAGCGAACAGCCAGACAGAGGCGTGTATTAGAGCAAACCTATTCTAATTTAAAAAATCTAAGTTTAAAGGAGCTAAAAGATTTATTAAATAAGATTCTGCCTCAAATAACAACCAATTTAAGCGAAGGTGATATATTCTCCTTATTACTATCGTTACCCGCCATTAAAAGTTATGAAATAGAACAAGGATCAATTCCGGTCAATAACTCCTATTCAGGAGTAAAAATCCGAGGAATGGCAGTTCTAAGCATTGATTTTAATAAAAACATTAGTGAATTGCAGCAAATGATTTATAAGTAACTAGAGCAGAATGCTTAAATTAACTACAATGCAATTGTTCTTGATTTCTACATATTTAATCTCTATAATAGATTAAAATTAAGTACGCAAAGTAAAGGTGAATATTGTTCATGCTGATGTTCACAGTTACTGTAAGAATGGAGGTTTTTATGTTTCAAGTAATACAGACAGACAATGCGCCAGCTGCCATTGGACCATATTCCCAGGCTTTAATACAAGGCAATCTATTATTTTCGTCAGGGCAGATTCCAATTAATCCAGCGACTGGACAGGTTGTTGATGGAGAAATAAAGGAACAAGCCCTGCAGGTTATGAAAAACATTGAAGCAATTTTAAAGGAAGCCGGAGCAACGTTTGAACAGGTTATTAAAACGACCTGCTTTCTAAAAAACATGGACGATTTTGCTGCATTTAATGAAATCTATTCGCAGTACTTTACTGGCAAACCTGCCAGATCCTGTGTGGCTGTTGCAAAGCTTCCTAAGGATGTACTTTGTGAAGTAGAAGTAATAGCGGTTATCTAAACAAACGCTTTGGTAACTGGTTAATGTGTTTTCAGCATAAAGCATTACCATTTTTCTTCAGTTATTGACAAGATATGAGTTGTAATATATAGTATAAAAAAGCAACGAGGCTGGATAAGTCTTGTTGCTTTTTTGTACATACATGTATTTTGTAAAATAAAATATTTAAGATGTTCTGTATCTGGGGGAGGAAATATGCTGAGGAGAAACAAAGAATTAGATAAAATAACATTGGAAGCAAAAGAATTAATCAACAGTACGCATCAATTAGTAAAGGGTAACCTGGATATTTCAATTAATGACGAGGATTATACGTTCCTTGGTGATTTGGCTGCGGATATCAACCAGATCAGTACTGCTTTTAATGGTTATATTAATGAGATCGCTCATATCTTATCCCATCTTTCTGCCGGCAATATGGCGGTTTCCTCTACAAAAGACATTAACTATGTTGGTGATTTTCTGCCGATAAAAAATGCACTTCATAAAATCAAGCATTCCTTGAATAGTTCCTTTGAAGAAATTAACCATTTAACTGTTGAAGTAGACAAAATGTGCAGTCAAGTGGAACAAGGGTCGACCAGGATTGCTAAAAATGCTGTGGAACAGGCAGCGTTAATCACTGATTTGACAAATACAATTTATGAGATTACGGAACAAACTTCAAATAATGCAGTAAATGCCAAGGCAGCAGCAGATAATGTTAACTTGATTCAACAAGCAGCAAATACAGGCAGCAAATACATGGACCAAATGCTTACTTCTATTCAGGAAGTAAAATCCTCCTCAGATGACATTTCGCATATTGTAACAATTATTAGCGATATTGCAGGTCAGACAAAGCTTCTTGCCTTAAATGCTGCAATCGAAGCTGCCCGTGCCGGTGAGTATGGGAAAGGCTTCAGTGTGGTTGCAAGTGAAGTTGGAGTATTAGCTCAAAGATGTACAGATGCAGTGGGTCAAACATCACAATTAATTGAAAATAGCATTAAGACAGCAGAAATTAGTGTAGTCACTGCTAATAAGACGTCGGAAAGCTTTCGCAGTATCCAAACATCGATTAATGACGTAACTAAATTGTGTACAGATATTGCAGAGGTTTCAGAGGTACAGGCGGATAGTTTAAAGAACACTTCAAAAATTATTACTGAAATCTCTGGGGTGGTACAGGATAATGCTGCTTATGCACAGGAAAACTGTGCGGGCATTACGAATTTGGCAGAGGCTTCAGCACATTTAAAGAAGGTTATGTCAAAATATCGGTTAAAGAATCAATCCGCAAAAAATGTAGTAACAATAGATATCAACAAAATAGAAGAAAGTTTGCAAAAGAAGCTGTTTGATTCATTGAAGCCTGCTTCTAATGCAAATACAATCGATAAAGTCTTAGAAGAAATTATAAAAGAACATAAGGACTTTGAGTGTCTCTATGTTATAGACGGCGAGGGATATCAGACAAGCCATACAATTATGAATCCTGAACTTTCCATTGAACAGGATGAGAACTTTAAGCCAGCCATGCCCGGGGATAACCACGGAGCAAAGAAGTATTTTAGACAAGCATTTAGTAATAGAGGAGAGTGGTATACCTCTTATGAATATATCTCAACGGCTACTGGGGGGTTGTGTAAGACGCTTTCCTGTTCTTATGAAGGCAATGATAAAAAAACATACATTATATGTATTGATTTAATCTGTAATTTCTAGTCGTTGACAGAACTACTTTTCTATTTTAGAATAAAGCCTAAAAGCGTACTTACTAAGCTTTCATTCCTGTGAGGAATGTACCAGGGCTGTATTAGTAGAAAGGAGATGGCTATTAAATGTTTAATAGCTTGAGACATGCATGAAGAATATAATCCTATTGGAACCAGTATTTAAAAATATGGTTTGGGGCGGAAATCGAATGGAAGAAGCATATGGTTACTGCCTTCCGAGCGAGACTACGGGAGAATGTTGGGCAATCAGTGCACATGAAAAAGGGGATTGCCTAATTAAAAATGGAGAGTATCAAGGAAAAACTCTTAGTTGGTTATGGAGCAATCGAAGAGATTTATTTGGCGGAGCAGAAGGAGAGGTATTTCCCCTGCTGACTAAAATAATTGATGCAAAGCAGGATCTCAGTATTCAGGTACATCCAAATGATGAGTATGCCAAAAAATATGAAAATGGTGCATTAGGCAAGAAGGAATGTTGGTATATTCTGGATTGTGCAAGCGATGGACAGATTGTAATTGGACATAACGCTAAATCAAAAGAAGAGCTTCAGAATATGATAGAAGCAAAACAATGGTCCAACTTAATTAGAATTCTCCCAATTAAAAAAGGAGATTTCTTTCAGATTGATCCTGGTACCGTGCATGCTATAAAAGGTGGAACTATGATACTGGAAACACAGCAAAACAGTGATATTACCTACCGACTCTATGATTATGACCGCTTGGAGAAGGGGAAACCCAGAGAACTTCACATAGAAAAAAGCTTAGATGTAATCGCATGCCCGCATCGAGATAGTACCGTTCAAAATACAACAATAACTGAAGTAAACTATGACAGGACTGTATTAGTAAGCTGTGACAAGTATACGGTAGAGAAACTAAGTGTTCATGGAGAGCAGGAATTCTCACAGAACCACAATTTTCAAAACGTAAGCGTCCTTAATGGCAGCGGTGTGATAGATGAAGTATCAATCAAAAAAGGAGATCACTTTATAATTCCAGCCGATTATGGTAACTATCGTTTAAGCGGTAATATGGAATTAATAATTTCGTATATATAAGAATAACAGCTTCCCATAATTCACTATTTGAAAGGGAAGCTGTTTTTGTTCTTTCCTTTAGACAACTTAGATTAAAGCTTTACACTGCGTTATGACAGAAAGCTGCGATGCAGTCAATTGGAATATCACATACGGAGCCGGTTTGGCGGCAATTGTCACGTCCGCCTCTTCCATTACCGACACTGCAACCTCTAACACCTGAAAAATCATTATTGTTGTTAAAGTTATTGTTATTAAAGTTATTGTTGTTAAAACCGTTATTATTAAAGTTATTACCGCAAATACTCTCTGAAAGTGGGTTGGATGGTGCCATACCTTGTTCTGTAACAAGGCGGCAAAAGCACTGATTTACAGATAGAACGACACCGGTAAAGCCACAACCGGAAGCACCACCGCTGGTGGTAAAGATAGTTACAGTTTCTCCAAGAAATCTGCTGATATGGTTAGCTAAGCGCTGATTACAATTGCTGCCCTGGCTACAGCTTCCATTATTACTTCTACTAGACATATAAATCCTCCATTCTTACTTTACACACTAAAATAATAATTCACCACATAACGTATATCGTATGGGTTTCCTGTGTTTATATGGCCTAGATAGCGTTGTGACAGAAAGCAGCTATTCTATCCAATGGAATATCACAAACTGATCCTACCGTATATACAGGTCTGTCGTCGATATCTCTGCAATCTCTTCCGTTTCCATTACCGTTCCCGTTTCTTCTATCACCGCAAATAGTCTCACTTAGCGGATTGGAAGGACTGGAACCTAGCCTGTTTACAAGGGTACAAAAACAAGGATTTACACGTAATAAAACACCGGTAAATCCACATCCGGAAGCACCACCACTGGTAGTAAAAATAATAACGGTCTGACCGATATATTTACAAAGTTCTTCCATTGTCATATTTAAATTCCTCCTATAAATTCTGCACGGATATCCTATTATTTGCTCTAGGATCCTACTATATCATATGCCCATTCTCTTAAAATGTAACAAATTAGCAGTAAATAAGATAGAATTCTGGTAATCTTTTGTCAAAACAAGTGAAAATTCGCTTGACAGAATGCCCTATAATATTATTTCTTTTGGTGGGTCGGGCAGCAGCAGGATTCTCGTTCTGGAGTGTTCATCGTAATCCAATGCAATTAATTTCTTTAATATTGCAACGGCTACCTGAGATTTTTGGGTATTGCTGATGGTTATTCTTTTTGTATCAGGAAGCAGCAGATCATTGGCAGAACTTGAGGATATTACTACGATATTACTATTATCAATATATCGCTCTACCTGAACGCCTAATAAATCACCGATAATGATACCTTTTCGGCTGGCTTTTCCTGAAAGGAATTCCTTAAGGTTGGAATTATACCTATGGATAAATACATCCTCTTTATGAAATTGTTCAGAGATTTGTTCCTTTATCCTGTCATTAATAATATGATCCATAATTAAATAAGGGTTATCATCGTTCAGAAGCCTCTTTGCCTCAGGTAAGATGTTTTGATAGTCGGGTAATATTTTATAAAACAGGCCCTCACCAAAATCACAATCCAGAAAGATCAAGGGAACGTAATAATGCTTTGTAATTTTACGCAGAGCTTTCTCGCTGACATCGATAATAAAGACGGCTTCCAGAGAATGTTTATAAGTAATCTGGATATCCTCCAGTTCATATGCAATGGAGAGGATGGTATCATAACCAGCTTCATAAATCTGTTGCTGGAGTTCGCTGGCAAGATCCATAGCTTGTTGTTTCATATAGGAAGAGGCGTTGTGACTTAGATTAACAATAATGCCAACTAGATTACTTCTATTTTTTGCCAGAGACTTCGCTGTTTGATTGGGTACATATCCAAGTCTTTTGGCTGTTTCCATAACCTTAATTCTGGTATCGTGGCTGATTTTTTCTTTATCAGAGTGGTTCAAAACATAGGAAACTGTGGCCAGGGAAAGACCTAGCTCCTTTGCGATATCCTTCATTGTAACCTTTTCTCTTTTCATATGAGCAAGCCTCCTTTCGAGGGAAATATCATTAAACATGAAATCATTCTATCATAAATCCGCAAGGAAATACAATATGGGCAAGATTTGAGACATGAATATATATTTAATTCAAACATTAGTTTATTTTGTTTCATCAACTTAACTATTATTTTAAGCATATAAAAATGTCTTGATTTAATGGCTTCGCGGAGGTTTTATCTTAACTTAACAAAATGTTTGTTAAGCAAAAATTAGTATAAAACGCATAATAAATACAGAAAATTAACGAAATAATTGTGCAATATGACTTGACATATTTGCGAGGAGATGCTAAATTATAATTGGATTAAGCGGTTAAGTTAAATGATAAAGATTACTGTTTGGAGGACATCCTATGAAAGCAAAAAAGGCAATGTTTCTGTCAATATTCCTGTGGGGATCAGGACAATTTTTTGTTGGCAGGCAAAGAGTAAAAGGGTTGTTGTTTTTTCTTATTCAGGTACTCTTCCTGGGCATTGAGTTAAAAACAGGTTATTGGATTGAATATTTCTTTGGTTTGGTGCCAAAGTTCAGTATACGGTTGCATGGGGGATATTTTACAAAGGGTATTTGGGGCTTTATCACTCTGGGCAGCAAAGCAGGTGCCAGAGGTGGGGATCATTCAACCATGCTATTGATCGGCGGTATTATTACGATACTGGTCCTCCTGCTCTTTATAGCGATTTACGTATGGAATATAAGGGATGCTTATTTTAGCTCCAGGGCACAAGAGAATAATGAGTTGAACATAGCAGGGCAAGCCACAGGAAAAACGTATGCAAAATATTTTCCTTACATAGTTTTGACACCAATTATTTTATTAATTGTCTTTGTAGTTTTAATGCCAATTCTCTTTTCTGTTTTGACGGCATTTACGAATTATAATAAAAACCATCTGCCGCCGGCTTCTTTGGTAGACTGGGTTGGCTTTGATAATTTTATTAAATTATTTCAGGCACCGATTTGGTCCAATACCTTTTTATCCGTATTGTTATGGACCCTGATCTGGGCGGTATGCACCACCTTTTCTACCTATTTTGTTGGTATGTTCCAAGCTATTTTATTAAATAGCAAATTTGTCAAACATAAGTCTCTCTACCGCAGCATTATGATTCTGCCGTGGGCATTTCCACAGATGATCAGTCTTCTGGTCTTTAAGAATCTGCTAAATGGGCAATTTGGTCCGCTAGGGCAGCTATTTATTGATTTAGGGCTGACGGACCAGAGAATCCCATTCCTGACGGATGCACTGTTAGCTAAGATCACCGTAATTCTGGTTAATCTTTGGATGGGATTTCCGATGTTCATGATTATGATACAGGGTATTCTATCCAACATGGATAAAGGAATTTACGAAGCCGCGGAAATCGACGGAGCAGGCTCCTTTCAGGTATTTAAAAGAATTACCCTCCCATTGGTATTAAAGGCAACCGGTCCTTTGCTGGTTATGAATTTTGCAGGTAACTTCAACTGCTTTGGAGCCATCTATTTCCTGACAGAAGGCGGACCGGTAAATCCAAATTATCAACTTGCCGGAGATACCGACATTTTAATCTCCTGGATTTACAAATTGACGTTAAATCATCAGATTTACGATATGGCAGCAGTAATGTGTATCATTTTATTTATATTGATTGCAGCGGTTTCCTTTTGGAATTTCAAAAGAACCAAAGCCTTTAAGGAGGTATAAGAATGAAAAAACGATTGAAAGCATTCTTAGTCCATTTGGAATTAATACTGATGTGTATTATTGTATTAGTTCCGGTAAGCTGGATTGTAATGTCCTCCTTTCATGAGGGAAGAAGTTTAATGTCTTCTTCGCTGATACCCAAATCACTGACCTGGAATAATTACATTAATTTATTTAAAGAAACGGATTATGTCGTTTGGTTTAAGAACACGTTATCCATTGCATTACTGAATTCACTGGTATCGGTTTTTCTGATTATGATAACTGCCTGGACGGTATCAAGATTTCAGTTTAAGGGACGCAGGACAGGGTTAATGGCAATGTTATTGTTATCCATGTTCCCGAGCTTTCTATCAATGACTGCAATCTACACCCTGTTTATAACCTTCGGTCTTAATAAATCGGTGCTATCTCTGGTGCTGGTATATTCCGCAGGAGCAATTCCATATAATGTCTGGTTGGTCAAAGGGTATCTGGATGGTATTCCGATGTCAATGGATGAAGCTGCATACATTGATGGAAGCTCCAAGCTGACGACCTTTATAAAGATTATCTTACCATTGTCAAAGCCGATTATCGTTTACTGTGCAGTTTCACAGTTTATGGGACCCTGGATGGATTATATTTTACCGAATCTTTTGTTTACAGGGGAAAAGACAAGAACGATTGCAGTTGGACTTTATACCATGATTGCCGGTAATGAAAATGATAACTTTACACTGTTTGCATCAGGTGCGGTTTTAATTGCAGTACCAATCACCATCCTGTATCTGTTTTTTCAAAAATACCTTGTGGAAGGAATTTCTGCAGGTGCAAATAAGGAATAAATTTTCAAGGAAGGAAGGGGTAAAGATAATGAAACGATATTTCACAGCAATAATGCTTCTATCCATGTTATTTATGCTAACTGGTTGTAAACGTGAGATACCTACGGAGGATGGGGTAATACCCACAGAACAGATATCACAGGATGATACAGAAGATGCCACTAAGGGAACGGAAGACGTAACGAGCGTACCAGAAGAAGAACCGCTTGTACCGGAAGAAGGAGCAAAACTTGTTTATTGGACACCGGATGTGGAATTTGGTGAAGCTGTTGCAGCCAGATTTGAGGAAGAATACGGGGTTCCTGTTACGGTAGAAGAGGTAGGACTTGGAGCAATCGATAAAATCGCTTTAAGTGGTCCTGCAGGTACCGGTGCAGACATATTTATGAGCCCGCATGATTCCTTCCAGCATGGGGTAAGTTCCGGTTTATTCTTAGAACTGGATGATCGGATTGCAGCAGATCTGAAGGAAAGAATTAATGAAGTAGGTATTGCTACTGTGACAGCAGCTGATAACAAGCTTTATGGCGTTCCAATATCTTTGGAGACCAGCTGTCTTTTCTATAATAAGGACATTGTTGGAGACCAGCCCGCAGCAACCTTGGAAGAAATTATAGAGAAAGCAAAAGAGTATAATGATCCGGCCAATAATATCTTTTATTTCTTAATGACCATTGGTGATGGTTATAAAATTTACCCGATGCTAAGTGCCTATGGGTTCCAGGTATTTGGTGAAAATGGGACAGATGAAGATAATCCCGGCTTTGACACCAAAGAATTTGAGCAAGGCTTAGAGCTGGTAAGCAGTTTAAAAGAGATAATGCCAATTTCAGCAATCGATCTTGGCAATGTAAGCTTTCTTAAAAATCAGTTTACAGAAGGCAAGGTAGCCTATGAAATATCCGGGCCTTGGGATATCACAACCTTTAAGGAAAGCGGTGTAAACTTTGGGGTAGCACCACTTCCGACCTATCAAGGAAAGGAGCTGACACCTTTTGCAGGTGTTCAGAATGCCCATGTTTCCGCATTTACAAAATATCCAATGGCAGCACAGCTGTTAGCACAGTTTTTAGTGTCAGAAGAAGCTGCCGGACTTATGTATGAAAAGGCAAATAAGATCACTACCTTAAAGGATGTCAGTCAAATTAAGGGGTTATCAGAAGATCAGCTAATTAAACCGTTTGTAGAACAATTTGCATATTCCTATCCAATGCCATCGGTATCAAGAATTTCATATTTCTGGACCATATCAGCCCAGACCTGTCAGGCGGTTTTTGATGGACAATTGACTCCGGCAGAAGGAAGAGCAAAAGCAGTTGAGGATTGGAATACACTACTTACGACGGAATAGAAAGGAAGACACAAGATGAAAGTAGAAGCAATTTGTCACATTCCAAAAAGTAATTACGCCTATGCGTATCGTGAAAATATACTTCATATTAGAATACGCACAGCGAAAAACGATTTGGAGGAGATTAATCTTATTTATGGCAATAAATTTGATTGGAAGAATACACAGCACAAACAGAAAATGAGAAAGGTTGCTTCGGATATTTACTTTGATTACTATCAGTCAGAGATACAAGACGAGGACAAGAGAATCGGATATTATTTCGAGTTAGTGGAAGCAGAGCAAAAGATATTCTATACAGAAGCAGGATTAGTAAAAGAGTTTAACAATGATTTGGCTTACTGTTATTTCTATCAGTACCCTTATATTAATCTGATTGATGTCCACAAACAACCGGAGTGGATCAGTGATTCAGTGTTCTATCAAATCTTTGTAGAACGTTTTCATAATGGTGATCCAAAGATTTCACCCCCATATCTTAGCAGCTGGGATTCAGAACCACAGCCCAAAAGTTTCTTAGGCGGAGATTTGCAAGGAATTATTGATAAGCTGGATTATTTGACAGAACTAGGGATTAATGCAATCTATCTGACACCAATTTTTCAATCACCCTCCAATCATAAGTATGATATTGTTAATTATTTTGAAGTGGACGCCTTCTTTGGAGATCATAAGGTGTTCAAGGAATTGGTTGATAAAGCACATGCAAAGGGCATTCGAATCGTTCTGGACGCGGTATTTAACCATTGCAGTAACCATTTTGCACCCTTTGAAGATGTAGTTCAAAAAGGAAGAGAGTCCGAGTATTTTGATTGGTTCTTCATTGAAGGGGATGAGGTAACGACAAATCCTCCCAACTACCTTACTTTTGCTAATGTGGGCTATATGCCAAAGCTTAATACTGCGAATCCAAAGTTAAAGGAATACCTGTTTAATTGTGTGAGTTTCTGGACCAAAGAGTTTGGAATTGATGGTTGGAGACTGGATGTTTCTGATGAGATTGATCACGTTTTCTGGAGAGAGTTTAGAAAGCTTGTGAAGGATATTAATTCCGAGGCGATTATCATCGGTGAGAATTGGCATGATTCCCTGCCTTGGCTGACGGGGGATCAGTTTGACAGTGTTATGAATTATTCTGTTACCAAGCTTTGCCTGGATTATTTTGCAAGAAAAGAAATTACCGCAAAGCAGTTTGAGCAACAGTTGGGAACTTGTTTGATGCGTTATTCCGATCAGGTAAATGAAGCTATGCTGAACTTACTGGATAGCCATGATACGGAACGCTTCCTGTATTCCGTGGGAGGCAAGAAAGAGCTGCTGAGCCTTGCAGCTGCATTTATCTTTGCTTATAAAGGAATTCCCTGTACGTATTATGGAACTGAAATTGGTATGACCGGAGGTTATGACCCGGGCTGCCGCAGGGGCTTTGACTGGAACGAAGAGAATTGGGATAAAGGACTTTATCAAAGATATAAGGATCTGATTGCAATCAGAAAGTCAGAAAAAGCACTTCAATATGGAGCAGTAGAGTTCCATAGTACCGAGGAACTTTTTGTGATGAAGCGTGGTTTTGAACAAGAGACAATTCTGGTACTAATTAATAATACGGATAGAGAACAAAACTATGTTTGGAAGAGTGAAGAAGCTACCAAAGCCACAGAGTTGTTAAGCGCAAAATCCATGAAACTTGAGGAGGGTGTGCTTACATTAGCGGTTGCTCCTTATGAGGCATTGTATCTTAAGCTTGTGTAGATATTTACCGTAGTTAATTACAGGTGATAATTCACTTGTTATTAAATAAAAGAAAGTGAGGACTATATAATGAAAAAAGGTATGAAAAAAGTAATGGCAGTATTAGCAGTAGCTCTTATTTGTGCAGGATTTTACGCTCCAGTAGTAAGTGCAGAGACAAGTACGGTCGTAATTCATGCGAAGGATGGGCAGGCTTGGGGAAGTCTTAATGTTTACAATTGGGGTGATAATGGCGAAACTGCTGGTGTGTGGCCGGGAGCTGCAATGACAGCAGAAGCTGATGGCTGGTATACTTACACCTTTGAAACAGAAGTACCTTTAAACCTTGTATTCAGTGCACAAGGCGGTGCGCCGCAGTCCAGCAATATTGAAGGCTTAGCTGCTGATGCAAAAGAGGTATGGGTTGTAATCGGTGGAGAAGGCGAAGCAAATGATATGGGAGCAGCTACCAACGAAGCTGTTTTATATCTGACCGCTGAAGAAGGCTGGCCAACCGTTGCTGCAGCAGAGGAAGCAGTAGCAGAAGAAGTTGTTACTGAAGCAGCTGATGTTCCTAAGACAGGGGAAAGCATTGCTCTTGCAGCTGCTTTCTTAGCAATTGCAGGGCTTTCTGTAACCGGTTTTGTGTTGCTTAAGAGAAAAGCAACTGCATAATTAAGAAATATTAGAAGGATGGAACAGGGGAATAAAAATTAATTCAGTGCATCTCATAGGTTAGTGCTAAGAAGCTAACTTTTGAGATGCATTTTTGTCTTGACGTTAATATCCATTAGAAATAAAATGATAGGGAATATATCACTTTTATAAATAACATTTATACAGAGGATAAAAGGACTGGGTT
>JASGEU010000037.1:0-7503 GCA_047606065.1 Mobilitalea sp. | reverse complement strand
TTACCATTTTTAAGCTCCGGCTTAAGTTCTATGATAAGCGGTATGATAGCGGTTGGGTTAATTTTAAACATACGTATGCAACCGCAAAAAACAAGAAGTTATCATAAGTAGTTTGTAACTATTTAGAATACAATCCTTCATAGTTACAATGATTTTTATTAGATATTTGAGCCTGCGTAAGCGGCAGAAGGGAGGTTAATATGAATATTGGTATGATTGCACATGATGCAAAAAAGAAGTTAATGCAGAATTTTTGTATCGCATATAGAGGCATTTTAAGTAAGAACACACTATATGCAACTGGCACTACCGGACGTTTGATCGAAGAAGTAACTAATCTTAATGTCCACAAGTATTTAGCGGGTCATTTAGGAGGAGTGCAACAGTTAGGTTCTCAAATTGAACATAATCAAATGGACATGATAATCTTTTTACGAGATCCACTCACACCGAAGTCACATGAACCAGATATTAATAATATTTATCAGCTTTGTGATAAGCACAACATTCCTTTAGCGACAAATCTTGCAACCGCAGAGCTTTTAATAAAGGCGTTGGATCGCGGTGATCTTGATTGGAGAGAGCTTTTTAAATCCTAGGATAACTTATGGTAATCAACAGGAGAGAAGTACTTATGAAGAAAAGTTTGATAGGTTTCTTAATGCTAACAGTCGCCCTATTGACAGGGTGTCAAAGTACCACAGAGGAATTGCTATCCTATGAGGACACATTATCCAAACAGACTTCAACGATGGATCAAAGAATTACGCAAAGTGATTTTATAGCAAAAGATATAGCCGTTGTCACGGATCAAGAGAATATTGGCGGTGAGGAAACGATTACAGCAGGTGCTGCCTTATTCATAAATCAAACGGACAAAGAAATAATCTATGCTGATCATGTATTTGACCAGCTATACCCAGCCAGTTTAACGAAATTAATGACTGCATTAGTTGTATTACGATATGGTGAATTAAGTGATCTTGTAACCATAGGGCAAAATGCGGCTGACATCTCAAATATCGGTGCAAAAGTCTGCGGCTATAAAGAGGGAGATACCATAACTCTTGAAGCATTGTTATACAGTCTGATTGTTTATTCCGGAAATGATGCTGCAATTGCTATTGCGGAACATGTTGGCAGCAATGAAGAGAACTTTGTCAGCTTAATGAATAAAGAAGCTCTGAAGATTGGGGCTGTTCATTCCAATTTTGTTAATTCCCATGGATTGCAAAAAGAAGATCAGTTAGTAACAGCATATGATATTTATTTAGTTATGAAAGAACTGCTAACCTATGATACATTTAAAACCATCCTTGGGACCGACTCCTATACGGTAATATATCATGATAAAGAGGGTGTTGAAAAACAGAAGACCCTTTCTTCAACAAATCCTTACAAGGAAGACAATGGAACATCAGCTGGTGAACTTACGATCCTTGGCGGCTTAGCAGGTTCTACTAATAAAGCAGGTCATTGTCTCATATTATATAGTAAGGATCAAGATAATAAGGAGTATATTTCTATACTTTTAAAGGCTAATGACAGTGAATCTTTGTATACACAGATGAATTCTCTGCTTCTATCAACTTCGACAAAATAGCAGGAGATGTTCCTGCTTTTATCGTCTGAAAAACGAAAGAAAAGAAATAAATTATCGGATTATTTCATGTTGAAACAGGAAATTAATAGTTGTTTTTCAGTAATATTTGTACTATAATATTCATATAAATTATTATTTTTATCAATAATGTACAACTTAATAACTGGCACCGCACAACTTATGTTGCGCCCACCATAAGGAGGAGATTACAATGATACAGATTATTTCAGGTGAAAAAGGTAAGGGTAAAACTAAAATCCTTATTGACAAAGCGAATACTGAAGTGAGAGCCGCTAAAGGAAGCATTGTTTATCTTGACAAAAGCAACAAGCATATGTATGAACTAAGTAATAAAATCCGACTTGAGAATGTACGCGATTATTTTATTGAGAACGATAGTGAATTTGTTGGTTTTTTAAGTGGTATTATATCTGGAAATCATGATCTTCAGGCGGTATATCTTGATAGTTTCCTCAAAATAGCTTATGTAGATGATAATAATTTTGATTCAGTTTACTCAAAAATTGAGAAACTGTCTGAAAAGTTTAATGTTGATTTCATTTTAAGTATTTCTTTAAATGATAGTCAGCTTCCAGAAAACGTGAAAAAGAATGTAATTGTATCCCTGTAACGATACTTCATAAACGATAAAGGAGCGTTCGCTTTAACGACGCTCCTATTTTTTGCCCATTAATCATTTCTAAGTCTTCCGAAGAAGCTTAAAGCATATAGTCCTGACACACCGACTAAGGAATATACAATTCTGCTCGCTAAAGTCATATCTCCAAAAATTGTTGCAACTAAATCGAAGCTGAAAAAGCCGATAAGGCCCCAATTGATTGCACCTACTACAACTAAGATGAGCGCAATGTAATCCAATGTTTTCATAACGAACCTCCTTTATGAATAAGATAGAAATTTCTGTTTCTTATCCTACAAGTAAGCAATTATATTAGGAATTGCTTCTTCCTATAGAATAACCAATTTTCAAAGTATTATTCAAAAACAGATAGTATAGGACTTTTTTCGGAGTTTCTTGACGAAGAAAAAGTAAAAAAACTATTTAAAAATAGTGCGTTTATCAGTATAATACTACTAATGATATCTATAAATCACAGTATCTGGAGGTGCAGTCTTGAGTGATTCAAATAAGGTTGTAAAATTCAAGAAGCGAAAAACAATTAATATTGGTATCATTGTTTTTTTAATTTTGTTTGTATATATAGCATTTAATGTTGTTATTTATTTTACAAAAGAAAAGTTGTCAATTTATGAGGTTCATGAAGGTACAACAGTGATTGATAACCATTTCACCGGGCTTATTGTACGTGATGAGAAAGTATTTACCTCACAACAGGCTGGATTTATTACATATTTTCAAAAAGAGGGTGCAAGAGTCGCCAAGAACAGCGATATATATTCTGTAGATGAAGTTGGACAACTTAACCAATTGATGACAGATGAAGATATATCAATTACTATGCCCGAACGCAGCAAAGCAGAAATCAAACGCAATATACGTGATTTTGAAAAGACCTTTAGCGATACTAACTACTCCAAAGTCTATGATTTTAAAGAGGATGCACAAAGTACAGTACTTGACATACTCAATACAGCAGACGTTACCCAAGGGCTTGACTTACTTGAGGAATCAGGCGTTACATTTAACTATGACCTTATAGAATCTCCAGAGAGTGGTGTTATTTCCTACTATCTTGATTCTTTTGAAACAATAACGCCTCAAACTGTTACGCCTGAAATGTTTGATACACAAAAATATAATAGAGTCAGTTTACGAAAAGCTGAGATGCAGCCACAGGATACTCCTATTTATAAAATCGTAACTTCTGATACCTGGAAGTTAATATTACCGTTGACCCAAACCCAGTATGAAAAATTAGATGGAAGAGTTAATGTTAACCTGACCGTTTTGGAAGATGATTTTCAAATGAAATCTGCTTTGTCACTGTATAAAATTGAGAGTAATTACTATGCTGAATTAACCATGGACAAGTACCTTTCTAATTATCTGGAGGAACGTTATTTGGACGTAGAAGTGGACTTTGATACAGAAAAGGGACTTAAAATACCGCTTACTTCAATTGTTGAAAAGGATGTTACCTTAGTTCCCAAGGAATATATGGGACAAGGAGCCAATAGTGAAGACGAGGGTTTAACAATTAAAACCTTTCGTGAAAATGGGGAGATTATCTACACCTTTCAAAAGATCGATGTATTATTTGAAGATGATGTGTATCTTTATTTAGATAAGAATGTATTTCCGGTCGGTACTATAATCATGTCAACCTCTTCCCCAAATGATGAGTATACGATTTCAGAGATAAGGCAATTAACAGGGGTATACAATGTTAATCTTGGGTACGCAGTATTTAAAAGAATCGATATTCTATCAAAAAATGAGGATTACTGCATAATTGATAAAAATACTAAGAATGGGCTATCCGCATATGATCAGATTGCTCTGGTGGGATCTACTGCTGTAGAACAAGCGATTATCTACTAAATAACCGGGATGAGGTCAAAAGCCAAATTGAAAATATGGTTCGTTAGTTTGCGCAATCTGATTAATAGATATAATAACGATGCTTATAAGGAAAAGAAAGGGAACTTGCCTTATGATGAAAGAAAATATACTAGAAATTGAACAGAGGATTCAAAGGGCTTGTGAAAGAGCAGGACGTGATCGCAGTGAGGTTACCTTGATTGCTGTCAGCAAAACTATGCCGAATGAGAAATTAGTAGAGGCCTATCACTTAGGGATGAGGGCTTTTGGTGAAAATAAAGTACAAGAACTTGTTCAAAAGTATGAAGCGTTATCAGATAAATTTGATAATGCTGCTGAATGGCATATGATAGGACATTTGCAGAGAAATAAAGTGAAATATATTGTAGATAAAGCAGAATTAATACATTCAGTAGATTCCGTACGTTTGGCAGAGCAAATTAACCTGGAAGCTACAAAGAAAGACATTGTTTGCGATATCTTGATTGAGGTGAATATATCGGATGAAGACACAAAATATGGTGTATCTCCAGCCGAAGTTTCTGCGCTTCTTGAAGAAGTGGTAATGTTTAAAAATATTAGGGTACGTGGATTAATGACTGTCGCACCATATACTGATAATCCTGAAAAAAATAGGGAGTATTTTAAGAAATTGCGACAATTATATGTTGACATAAAATCAAAAAACAATGATAATAACTGTAATGGAAGCAATATAGAGGAGACTGCCCCTAGATACGACCTGAACAATTTTAATGTTCTTTCCATGGGCATGACGGGTGATTTCGAGATTGCAATCGAAGAAGGTGCAACGATAATACGTGTTGGGACAGGTATTTTCGGAGAGAGAGACTATTCTAAATCATAGTATAGATAGATAGGAGAATGGACGAATGTCTAATATTTTTAAAAATTTTCTTGATTCCATGAAATTAACCGAAGATGAAGATGACTATGAAGATTATTTAAGTCAAGAGGCAGAGAAGGAAGAAAAGAGAGCCAAACGTTTAGAGAAAAAGGAAGCAAAGCACATTAAATATGAAGAACCGCAAATGAAACAGTCAGTTTCCTTACAGTCACCATCTGTTATGAATGACTATAAGAAAGAAAGGGTTGCTAAGATGGAAAAAAGTACAGCAAACAAAGTTGTACCGATCCGGACAACTTCAAAAGGTCTTGAGGTTTGTATTATGAAACCAACAACCTTTGAAGACTCTCAAGAAATATGTGACATGCTATTAACCGGTAGGGCAATCGTAATTAATTTGGAAGGCTTTGATGATAAGCTGGCACAGAGAACCATGGATTTTATCTCTGGATCTGTTTATGCTATTAACGGTAAACTTCATCGGATTTCAAATTGTATCTTCATTGTTTCTCCTGATACAATTGACATCTCAGGTGATTATTCCGACATCATCCAGGCACAAGGTTTTGAACCACCAACCTTCCACACCAAGTTCTAGCCTATGATGAACCTAGAAAAAGAAGAACAGTTTCTTCGGAAACGGCTTCAGGATTTAGCAAATACAGCATATACCAGAGGAATTTGTGTGTTTACTGATTTTCTAAATCTGAATGAGCAAACTATAGCAAACAGCCTCAAACATGAATTACCAAGGATAAAGTATTTTACTAACGGAGGTTTTGGAGAAGCCGAGAGGAAAATACTTTGTTTTTGTGGAGACGAACTTATTGCAGAGGAGGATATTGTCTATCCTATAGCATGTATTAAAGTAGAGCCTTTAAATCATAAATTCAGTGATAGCTTAAATCATCGCGACTTTCTGGGGGCAGTACTTAATCTTGGTATAGAACGAACTAAAATAGGTGATATCATAATTGATACCAATGAAGGGTATCTGTTTGTTCATAAAGGCATTTGTGAGTTTATAATGGAGGAACTTACCCGTGTAAAGCACACACAGGTTAAAACCTCACTTATGGACAAGCAGGAGTTCCATTATCAACCAAAAGTAAAAGAAGTTACAGGTACCGTTTCTTCTGTACGGCTTGACAGTATTTTATCTGTTGCTTTTAATACCTCCAGAAGTAGTTTGTCCGGCTTAATTGAAGGCGGGAAGGTTTCCGTTGGTGGCAAATTAATTATTTCCAACAGTTATAACTTAAAGGAAAATGATATTGTCTCTGTTCGAGGAATGGGCAAATTTAAATATGTAGGAACTTCCTATCAAACAAAGAAAGGAAGATATTCGGTAAAAGTTCTTTTATATACGACATAATTCCGGTGCATTTAAGTAATTCCAAAACGTTTAATATTTTTGAGACTGGGAGGCATTAGAATGTTAACACCTTCGCAAATTACTGAAAGACAAATTAAAGCTGGAATAGGGTATGATAAGAAAGAAGTTGAGCAGTTTCATCAGGAAATTGCTTCTGACTTTGAAACACTTAAGAAGGAAAATCTCTTATTAGAGGATCAGGTCAGAGAGTTAACCGAAAGTCTTAGTTATTATAAATCCATAGAAAAGACCTTGCAAAAAGCTCTGGTACTAGCTGAAAAAGCAGCTCAGGATACACGCTCAACGGCACTTAGGGAAGCTGATTCCATTCTACTCGAGGCAAAGGCCAATGCATCCCTGATGATGGCTGGCTCAAGACAGGAGATGGAACGCATGGAGCAAAGAACCTTTCACCTCAAGCAGCAATATGAGCTGTTTAAAATTAACTTTGAAAGTCTTCTACAGACTCAGCTGGAATTAATGAATAATCGAAGCTTAAGCCTCGATATAGGTGATTTCTTATATCAGGAGACCGCTGCTGCCCTTGATACTGTTACCCAGGAATTTATTTCAACTCTTTCGGTAAAGGATAGTGATCAAACACCGGCAGAGGAAGAAGCGGAAACCTTGGAGGAAGAAGTTAAAACAACTGAAGACGGATTTGAATTTTTATAATTCATTTTACAACGACAAGATAAGGAGGAAGGCATAACCTCATCGATTTGATGCGGTTATGTATTTTTTATGAAAACTCAGTTAACAGTAAATTATGAGAACAAACCTGCATATCAAATTCAATTAAGATCAGATTTTAAGGATCTTCCGCAAGCTCTCTTTGACCTAGACTTAAAGGGCAGAAAATTAATGATAATATCCGACAGTAATGTTGCAAGATACCATTTAAATGAAGTTGCTGAACTCGTTCGTGAAGTTTCTGCTTTGACCTATACTTTTGTGTTTCCGGCAGGAGAAGCAAATAAAAATCTGGATACGGTTAACCAATGTTACGAAGAATTAATTATATCTGGGTTTGATCGAAATGATGTCTTAATTGCACTGGGTGGGGGCGTTGTTGGCGATTTAACAGGGTTTGTTGCTGCAACCTATTTAAGGGGTATTCAATTTATACAGGT
>JASGEU010000036.1:0-14815 GCA_047606065.1 Mobilitalea sp. | reverse complement strand
TGCATAGTCATATAAAATTACTGTAACAGAAAGGATCTGCAGATGAATTCATCTCCTTCTTCAATAGTGTCTGTGAATTCCAGAGGGAATTCAAGTTTCATTATAGAAGGAGATGAATTCATCTGCAGATCCTTTCTGTTACAGTAATTTTATATGACTATGCATTCTCCGCAGGCTGTTCAGCCTCAAGCTTTCTCATCATTTCGTGAAGCCCATCAAGTAATCCCTTGGAGTATTCGGGGGTAAGATCTAAAGTGCAGATAAGGCTAACCGGAAAATTAGCTGCCTCCAACTTAAATGCATGCCCTTTCTCTGTTAATAGGATGAAGACATTGCGTTCGTCACAGGAACTTCTGGAGCGTTTAATATATTGCAAGGCTTCAAGTTTTTTTAACATAGGGGTTAGTGTTCCTGAATCAAGGTATAATCGTTTTCCAAGATCCTTTACTGTAATATTATCCGCTTCCCATAAGGCCATCATAATAATATAACCTGTGTAAGTAAGTCCAAAAGGATCTAATAATGGTTTATATTTTTTGATAATTTCTTTGGAACATACATATAATGAAAAACAGAGCTGATTTTCTAACTTAAGCATTTCATTGCAGTCTACACTGGACAGCTTAATCAATTCTGCTTTATTTGTTTGATCATTTATTTCCATTTTGTTGCCTCACTTTCCTTTTAACAAAACCATACAATAACTTTTATTAATGACAAGAGAAACTTGCATAGCATGTTTCTTCCGGTCTTATATGACTATAATTGATGAATTAATATCTTTTTATCCATTGTAAGCAGTTATTAAAAAAATGTCAATCAAAGTATTGACAAATACAATTAATTATAATACAATTCAATTGTAAACAATTTAAGTTAATTTATTACTTATACATAAATGGAGTAAAAACTCCAAATGTTATTCATTATAATATGCATTAGGAAGGAAAGATAATTATGTCAAAGAATTTTAAAGAGGTTATTGAGAACCGCAGATCATTTTATGCTATTTCAAAAGAGTCACCAATATCAGAGAAAGAAATCCAAGAAATTGTAGAACATTCCGTTAAATATGTACCATCAAGTTTTAATTCACAGAGCTCAAGAGCAGTTGTATTATTTGGAGCACAGCATGATAAGTTATGGGATATTACAACAGAAGTACTTAGAAAGATTGTTCCGGCAGATTCCTTTGCATCAACGCAAGAGAAAATGAATGCTTTTAAGAATGGGTTTGGAACGGTTTTGTTCTTTGAAGATCAGGCGGTTGTGCAGGGCCTTCAGCAACAGTTTGATTTATATAAAGATGTTTTTCCGATATGGTCCCTTGAATCCTCCGGTATGCTGCAGTTCACAGTTTGGGCGTCTTTAGAGGAAGCAGGTCTTGGCGCATCCTTACAGCATTACAATCCTTTGATTGATGAGCAGATAAGTGCGGAATGGAAGTTACCAGAAAGCTGGAAGTTATTAGCGCAGATGCCGTTTGGCAAGCCAGTAGCACAACCCGGCGAGAAAGCATTTTCACCAGTAAGTGATAGAGTAAAAGTATTTGCATAAGAAAAATAATTATATTGCATGCAAACTCTATTATAAAAAGAACGGTTTGCTTCAATATAATTGATATAAATATAGGAGGGGCGGATAACCGCCCTTCCTTCTTTTCGTCTTCATATTGTAAATGATTTTCAACTCTTTTTTCCAGTTTGTAAATTATTCTTTTCTATTCACAAAATTCTTGTTATAATCAAGGAAGCAAATTGTTAAAAGGAGGGTATGACAGTGGAAATTCGTGATGATGAAAAATATTATGTTTATGTTACGTTTTTTACGACAAATACCTATATGGGTAAGTTGATTCGTTTTTCAACACGCAATCAATATAGTCATGTTACGATTTCTTTTGATGCATCTTTAAGTAAAATGTACTCCTTTGCTCGCTATCATATTAATTCTCCTATTTCAGGCGGCTTTGTTGTTGAAGAGCCTGAACGCTATTTAAATGATAATGGTGATGTTCAAATTAAATTATGTAAAATACCTTTAGAAAAAGACGAATACAATAGAATAAAAAAAGAGTTTTCCTATTTTCAGGAAAATAAAGAGCAAATGCTTTATAATACCTTGAATGCGGTTCTGTCTCTTCTTAAAATAAAGTTATCTATGAAGGATTCCTATACTTGCCTGGAGTTTGTGACTTATCTATTACACATGAACAATGTTCATGCCATAAGAGAGTTGGAAAGAAGGCTGGACAAATATTTGGTTTACACGGGAAGTTTTCGCGAGATTGTGAAAAAGAACAGAGAAGCAAATAAAGAGGACGAATACTTTACGAGGCGCCATCGGATTGGCGTTGTTACGGATAC
This sequence comes from Mobilitalea sp., assembly GCA_047606065.1. GTDB lineage: Bacteria > Bacillota > Clostridia > Lachnospirales > Lachnospiraceae > Mobilitalea. Next base: position 12,449 of record JASGEU010000036.1, on the reverse strand, counting down.
CGTATTTCATTTTCAAAAGATAATGCTTCGTCTGATAAGAGCATAAAGTTCGTTTTCCCTATAGAAAATCATCACAATAAGGTACCAAAGATAAAAGAAAGGAAGCGATTTATGAATCAAGCATACATATATGACTCAAAGTTAGGTAAAATATTGATAGCAGAAGATGGGAGTGGTGTTACTAAAGTAAGTATATTAACCGAATCTGTGGTTTCTGATGCGGTGCCGGAATATATTCACGAAGACACTACCTATCAATTAATCGAAACACCTTTGTTAAAGGAAGCCTCCGTGCAGCTGAATGAATATTTTGAGGGAAATCGTACGGAATTTAGCATTAAATTGAATCCAAAGGGTACTGAATTTCAAAAGAAGGTTTGGGAGGCATTAACAACCATTCCGTATGGAGAAACCCGCAGCTATATACAGATTGCAAAGCAAATTGGCAACGATAAGGCAAGCAGGGCAGTTGGAAGTGCGAACCATAATAATCCAATCCCATATATCATTCCTTGTCATCGTGTCATTGGAGCAAAAGGAAAGCTTGTCGGATATGCTTATGGATTATCGATGAAAGAAAAACTGTTGAAGATGGAACAAGAAAGGAAGAATGTACATGAATAAGGAATGGTCTTTGGACGTGTTATACAAAGGTTATGAGGATGAGAATTATATAAAAGATAAGGAACTGTTACCAAAGTTAATACAGGAAATAGCGGATTTTAGTGAAACCTTATCCAAAGAAGTAAATGAAGAAGAAGCTTTAAATAAGGCAATTGACTATATGGAGCAACTTCAGCTCCTAGCACACAAATTAGGCGATTATATAGCCTTTCTCCAGTCCGTAAATACTTCGGATTCCCAAACTGCCAATGAGATGAATAATTTTGAAAAACAGCTTAGTTTATCTACAAAGCCAATAGCGGTTCTTACAAAATTTGTTGCTCGAATTGAACATCCAGAAGCTTACTATGATAAAAACCCTAAACTAAAAGAATATGATTATTTATTATCAGAACTTAAAAAAGAAGCAGAACATTTATTAAGTGATGAGGTCGAGGAGGTAGTTGCTAAACTGAATATCTCTGCTGCTTCTGCTTGGGGAAATATGCAAAGCTTCCTTACATCTTCACTTGAAGTAGAATATCGTGATAGTGTGATAACACTTTCTGAAGTAAGAAATAAAGCATATGAGGAAGATTCTAATGTAAGAAAAGATGCTTTTGTTGCTGAGGTGAAGGCACTCGAAAAAATTAAGGATGCTATCAGTTATTCTTTAAATAATATAAAGACACAGGTTAATACAATCAGTGATCTAAGAAAATATGAGTCTCCTTTGGATATGACCCTTATTAAATCCAAGATGAAAAGAGAAACTTTGGAGGCACTCCTTGAGGCAATTCGTGAGTATTTACCTGCCTTCCATAGATATTTAAAACAAAAAGCAAAGCTTCTTGGACACGAAGGCGGACTTCCCTGGTATGATTTATTTGCACCTATGGGAGAAAGCAACAGGACGTTTACCACAGAAGAGTCTAAGGAATATTTATTAAAGCATTTCAGTAAATTTTCCAAAGATCTTGCCGACATGGTGGAAGAAGCATATAACAAAGAGTGGATTGATTTCTTCCCTAGAAAAGGTAAAGTGGGCGGTGCTTACTGTGCGAATATGCCTTATGTGAAACAGAGCAGAATACTTACAAACTTTACGGGTTCCTTAAGTGATGTAGTGACTTTAGCACATGAGTTAGGTCATGCATATCATGGGTTTAACATTGAAGAGCATTTACCGTTAAATTGTGATTACAGTATGCCTGTTGCAGAAACCGCATCGACCTTTAATGAAGCGCTTATTATGGAAGCTGCTATTAACGAGGCAGAAGGCAAAGAGAAAGCAGCTCTTATTGAAAGTCAGCTTCAGGACTTTACACAGATTATCTGTGATATTTATTCCAGATACTTATTTGAGACGGAAGTATTTGAAAAATCCAAGACAGGCTTCTTGTTCGCTGATGAATTAAAAGAGATCATGTTAAAGTCACAGAAAGCAGCTTATGGAGATGGACTTGATCATGACCAATTACATCCATATATGTGGGTACTCAAAGGACATTATTATTCGGATGCAGTAAGCTTTTATAACTTCCCTTATGCTTTCGGTGGCTTATTTGCTCGTGGTCTTTATGAGAAATACAAATCCGAAGGTGAAAGCTTTGTACCAAAATATAAGGAATTATTAAGATCAACTACGATTAAGAGCGTGGAAGATACTGCACGAGTAGCAGACATAAACCTTGAAGATCCACAGTTCTGGAGAACAAGCTTAAAATCAGTGGAAGGCTTAATTGACCAATACATTGAGCTGACAAAATAGAAATAGAATTGACTTCTTTAAGATGTTTTAATATATTAAGATTTTATTTGTAGTTTGAATGTAAAATTAGAGCTTCAAAACAAGCAGCAGCTTGTCTTGAAGCTCTTTTCTCGTTTGGTGATAGATAGAATAAGTTAAAATTTATAAATGATACAAGTTTAGCTATGCAGTTTATAACTGTATGATAATAACGAATTGGGCAGAATAAGGAAGAAAAATATCACATAAAAGTTGAAAAGCATCAGATACTATGTATGTAACAAAAATTCTTAATGTGTATTCTTAATATTTGAAATAATATCATAAGGATTTGGATGATTGTGTGATAAGAAAGGAGCAAAGACATGACTTTGATTAATCAAGAACCAGAGCTTCCGGTTGGCTTGGGTATGCGCATGGCGCTTGATATGAAAGCGATGACTAAATTTGCAAATTTGTCCGAAGAGGAGAAAAAGCAGTTAATCAACTATGTAGAAAGTTCAACAACAGGTGAGGAAGCAAAGAATAGAGTTTCTGAAGTAATCAGTAATCTTCATAATGGGGAGTCCTTCCGGTAATGACTGGAGATGGGCGGATAAATTGAGAATACCAATTACATCCTAATATCGGTTTTAAATAAAAAAGTGGAAATAGTAACATTCATACTTAGGAAAAACAGAACGGACTATTGCAAAAGAATACTTTTGCAGCAGTCCGTTTAAATGTATTGACTAAGATTGAATTAAAGGATTTATTTCCGAAGCCTTTCTACCTTTCCGTACCCATAAAGAATAAAGCTACAGTACCAGGACCGGAATGTGCTCCAATGGTAGGACTTACAAAGTGTATTAAGTGTTCTTTAATTCCAAAACGCTCCTGAACAAGGTCTGCAACAAACTGTGCATCTTCAAGACAATCACCATGGCTGATAAACACGATTTCATTTTGGGTATTATCTTCTTTTACTCTGACTTCCATCTGATCAACTAATGCGGTCAGAGCTTTTTTTCTGCCTCTTACATTATGCAAGGGAATGAGTTTACCTTCATTATTAACATAGAGAATAGGCTTTACATTGATTAAAGTACCAATGATTGCACTTGCCTTGGAAACTCTTCCGCCGCGATGCAAGTGAAAAAGGTCATCCACAGTGAAAAGATGGCACAGATTAAGTTTATTTTGTTCCAGCCATTCCGCGGTTTCCTCAATGGTTGCGCCATTTTCTTTTAGTTGGACTGCTTTATGTACCAGCAAACCTTCACCAAGAGAAGCACAAAGGGAATCGATGACTATAATTTTTGCACCTTCACGTTCGTCACAGAGTTCTCTGGCTACGGTTGCTGCAACAGAACAACTACCACTAAGAGCAGAGGAAAAGGCAATATGCAAAACATCATAACCCTGATCTAATAAATCGCCAAAGATAGTTCTGGCATGTTCTGGATTTACTGCCATAGTTGTAGGAAGAGCGCCTTGTCTCATAATATTGTAGAATTCAGCTGGTGTTAATTTGTTTTCATCTCCATAGATAGTTCCATTTAAATTATAATATAAGGGCAGAAGGCTAACGTTGTTCTTCTGCAAATAATCTTCCGGTAAATCGGAAGTGGTATCCGTCGTAATGATAAAGTTCTTCATTGCTTTTGTCAGTCCTTTCTTTTTGATTATTATACTTTCTTAATCAAAAGATCGCTACCTCTTGTTTAAGTAGTAATGATAACGATATGTCACATTATAACATACCATAAATACTTGTTTCAATATGTATTATGCCATAATAAGGGATTTATTATTAAAACAGTTTAGTCCTGCAAGTTTTTGATATAATATGCATTTGAAAGCAAGCTTTTACCTTCTATTAAGACCGCATAACAGTTTAGCCATAAGCTCAATTCCGCTTCGCTGCATCTCGCTTAGGCAGAGCGCCTTACAAGATTTTGATACAATAAACATGTGAAAGCAAGCTTTCTCCTGCTTATTGTATCAAAATCTTGCAAGGCTAAACAGTTATAAAAAACTCTTTTCTTATTTGGATTATTATGCTATAATGTGTAGAAGTAAAACGATGCTAAGGAGGCAAATCATGAAGCATATCAAGACTTTGAACACAAGAAACCTCAAAGACACCTTGAAAAAGGGTGGTTGTGGAGAGTGTCAAACATCATGTCAATCAGCTTGTAAGACATCCTGCACAGTTGGCAATCAGAGCTGTGAAAACAAATAGTTGAATGTACATAGAAGGTGACTTAAGTCACCGTGGAATGCACTATCTGAATCTGGTTCAGCATTTACATGAAATGACGAAACTGAAGGTGTCTTAAGACGAATGTGTATCTTGAGGCACCTTTTGTATCATTTTGGGGCTGTCTTAAAATATTCTGCCGATATTTATCTGGGATATTTTAAGTCAGTCCCCATTCGTTGTGAAATAAAAGCATTTTAATCATGCGTGCCGGAAGGCCGCGAGTTCTGCATTTATTGCAGTATAGTTAGGGAGGAATAACTGTGGTTTACCAATTTAAGAGTAATGGATTTAATATCGTATTGGACGTAAATAGCGGTATGATCCATGTTGTTGATGACTTGGCATATGATATCATAGGTCTATATGAAAAGAACAGTAAAGGGGATATTATCACTGCTATGGTGGAGAAATATTCCTGTCCGGAGCATATGGCTAAGATTACAGACAATCAGGAAGACTTTACGGAGAATATCGAAGTTCTTGTTAATCAGATCCAAGAGGTAATTGGAGATATTGAGGAACTTATAAATGATGGGGCGCTATTTACCAAGGATCTTTATGAGGAGTACATTAGAGATTTCAAACAGCGATCAACTGTCGTAAAGGCACTTTGTCTGCATATTGCCCATGACTGTAACCTCGCTTGCAAATATTGCTTTGCAGAGGAAGGTGAGTACAAAGGTCATCGTGAACTCATGAGCTATGAAGTTGGTAAACAAGCGATCGACTTCTTAATTGCCAATTCCGGTAAGCGAAGAAACCTGGAAATAGATTTCTTTGGCGGAGAGCCTCTGATGAATTTTCAGGTTGTGAAGGACCTGGTAGCTTACGGAAGAAGTCTGGAAGAGGCCAATAATAAGAAGTTTCGTTTTACCTTAACGACCAACGGCGTTCTGTTAAATGATGATGTTATGGAATTTGCCAACAAAGAAATGAGTAATGTAGTTCTTAGCATAGATGGACGTAAGGAAGTCAATGATCGCATGCGTCCAAGCAGGAATGGAAAAGGCAGTTATGATTTGATCGTACCCAGATATCAGAAGCTTGCAGAAAGCAGAAACCAAACAAATTATTATGTAAGAGGTACATTCACGCACAATAATTTAGATTTCAGTGAAGATGTAAAACATCTTGCAGATCTTGGCTTTAAGCAGATATCAGTAGAACCTGTTGTAGCATTGCCAGAGGATTCCTACTCAATTACGGAAGAGGATCTTCCTAAGTTATTTGAGGAATATGATAAGCTCTCCCAATTGATTTTAGAATATAAGAAAGAAGGAAAGGATTTTAACTTCTTTCACTTTATGATTGATTTATCCGGTGGACCATGTGTTGCAAAACGCTTGTCCGGATGCGGTTCAGGTACGGAATATTTGGCAGTAACCCCTTGGGGAGATCTTTATCCCTGTCATCAATTTGTTGGTGAAACAGAGTTTTTAATGGGAAATGTTTATGAAGGCGTAAAAACACCGGAGTTAAGGGATGAATTTAAACTTTGTAATGTGTATTCCAAAGAGAAGTGCAAGAACTGTTTTGCGAAATTCTACTGCAGCGGTGGATGTTCCGCAAACTCCTTTAAGTTCCATGGAGATATTAACAATACCTATGATATCGGCTGTGAGCTGATGAAAAAACGTGTGGAATGCTCTATCATGATACAGGCTGCAATGGCTGAATAAATTGAAAAATCAAGATTTTTCAATCGGTAAATTTGTGTATTTGCCCAAATTTACAGTGTTTTGGCAGCATATTGATAAGCTGATTGTTCGGGAGGCACCATGGAAAATTGGGTTTTAAAAAATAAAAAGGCAGACTTTAACCTCATTATGAAGGAATGTAACGTGAGTGAAGTTGTTGCAAGGTGTCTTGTAAATAGAGGGTTAGAGTCTGCAAAAGATATGAGAGCCTTTCTATATCCGCAATTAGAAGAACTACATGACTACAGTCTGATGAAGGATATGAAAAAGGCGACGGATTTATTGGCAGATAGGATATCCAAGGGCAAACATATCAGGATTATAGGCGATTATGATGTAGATGGAGTAATATCGACGTATATTCTATTTCAAACCTTGTCAAAACTGGGCGCAAAGGTTGATTATGAAATACCGGATCGAATTAAGGATGGGTATGGAATTAATTCAAGAATTGTAGAAACGGCATATCAGGATCAGGTTGATACCTTACTTACTTGTGATAATGGTATTGCTGCGATGGAACAGGTCGAATTAGCAAAAAGTCTTCAAATGACAGTTATCGTAACAGATCACCATAGTTTGGTGCAGACGACCGAAGGTGAAATCATACTTCCAACAGCAGATGCCATAATAAATACAAAACGGGTAGACTGCGAATATCCTTTTAAAGGCTTATGCGGGGCTGCAATCGCTTATAAATTATGTATCTCTCTGGTACATCAATTGAGCTTAGAAGAGGGCAAGGAATTTCTCCTTGAGTTAATGTCCTATGTGGCGATTGCTACTGTTTGCGATGTTATGGATTTGATAGAAGAGAATCGCATTCTGGTTCATCAGGGACTTTCTCTTCTAAAGAAAACAAAAAATCTTGGATTATTGGCACTCATTGAGGCAAGTAACGTTGATATCTCACAACTTTCAGCCTTCCATTTGGGATTTGTTCTTGGTCCATGTCTTAATGCTTCCGGTAGACTGGATACGGCTAAAAAAGGTTTGGAATTACTTCTTTCCAAGACAAAAGAAGAAGCGGTCACTTTGGCAGCCGAGGTCAGAGCTTTAAATGATCTGCGTAAAGACATGACAGCACAAAATGTAGATAAGGCAATCCAGTTAATAGAAAACAGCGAATTAAAGAATGATAAAGTATTGGTGGTTTTATTAGAGGATTGTCATGAAAGTATCGCTGGAATAATTGCTGGAAGGATAAGAGAGAAATATAATAGACCGTCCATTATATTGACTGCTGGAGATCATTGTATCAAGGGTTCCGGACGCTCAATGGAAGCATACAATATGGTAGCGGAGTTGCAAAAGTGCGGTGAACTCTTTATCAAGATGGGTGGACATCCAATGGCAGCAGGCTTATCTATTTTACCAGAAAATGTAGATGTTTTACGAAGGGTACTTAACGCAAATACTACATTGACCTGGGAGATGCTGGTTCCTAAGGTAACGATAGACATTCATCTTCCGCTTGGGTTTATCAATGAGGACTTGGTGGAAGAACTAAGACTATTAGAACCTTTTGGAAAAGCCAATGAAAAACCGCTCTTTGCAGAGAAGGATTTGAAGATAAAATCAGCTTTTATCATTGGTAAAAACGCCAGTGGTTTAAGATTAAGAGTAGAAAATCAATATGGCAGAGAACTTGATGCTGTTTATTTTGGAAATGTGAATGATTTTTTTGAATACATTGGGAATACTTATGGAAGTCAGGAAGCTGACAAACTTAAGACCGGACGTGGATTTAGCGGAACCATATCAGTAACCTATTTCCCTAAAATAAATGAGTACAATGGTTTTAGAAGTATACAACTCATGATTCAGAACTATAGATAGCATGAAAATAATGGGTAAATGAAAGTTCTAACTACGGCGAAATAGTGATTTTTAAATCGATTTATGAAATATTCTTTACGTAACATGAAATATAGTGATATAATTAGCATCAAATCAATATTTTTGTAATCCAATAGAATGAGTTAATATGGGTTGGTTTGAGAAAAGTCGAGAAAGGCATGGTTTTATAGAATGAAAAAGATAGAAGAATATGTTAGAAGTATCCCGGATTTTCCGGAGCCAGGAATTATCTTTCGTGATGTAACCAGTATTTTACAGGATAAGGACGGGTTAAGACTCGCAATTGATCAGATGCAGGAGCTTTTAGTTGGTCTTGATATTGACGTGATTGCTGGACCAGAATCCAGAGGCTTTATTTTTGGTGTTCCAATTGCTTATAATTTAAATAAACCCTTTATCCCAATTCGTAAAAAAGGTAAATTACCTTGTGAAACAATTTCTATGGATTATGATCTTGAGTATGGAAAAGCTACAATTGAAATGCACAAAGATGCAATTAAACCAGGTCAAAAGGTAGTTATCGTTGATGATTTAATTGCAACTGGTGGTACAATCGAAGCAATTACTAAGTTAATTGAATCTTTGGGCGGCGAAGTTGTTAAGATTATCTTCCTTATGGAATTAAAAGGTCTGGAAGGTCGCAAGAAGCTTGATGGCTATGATGTTGAGGCTGTAATTCAATATGAAGGCAAGTAATTAAGATAATCAATACAAGTATTGCTTTCATCATAGGTCATGAAAGTGCGTAATAATGGAGGTTAACTATGGAGGAACATAAAGAATTCGCAGGAAATGAAATTGATTATAATGCAGATGCCAACGTACCTGCTGATTTTACTGCGCCTGAAATTCTTTATCAGGAATTGATTGATAAAATAAAGAGCTATCACCCTTCTGCAGATATTTCCTTAGTGGAGAAGGCTTATCAGCTTGCTGATAATGCCCATAAGGATCAGCTGCGTAAATCGGGAGAGCCTTACATCATTCATCCTCTATGTGTGGCCAACATACTTGCAGATTTAGAACTTGATAAAGAAACCATAATTGCTGGTATTCTTCATGATGTAGTAGAAGATACCGTGTTAACGAATGAACAGATTACCTCTATGTTTTCCGAGGAGATCGCACTCCTTGTGGATGGTGTAACAAAGTTAACGCAGTTAAATATGGATAAAATAGAACTTCAAGCCGAGAACCTTAGAAAAATGTTTCTTGCCATGGCAAAGGATATCCGTGTTATTTTGATAAAACTTGCGGACCGTCTGCACAATATGAGAACCTTAAAATTTATGGTTCCGGAAAAACAGAAAGAAAAAGCAAGAGAGACCATGGATATCTATGCGCCAATTGCACAGAGACTTGGTATTAGTAAAATAAAGATAGAACTCGATGATCTTTCTCTTAAGTATCTTGAACCAGAGGTCTACAAGGATCTTTCGGATAAGATTGCAACAAAGAGAAGTGAAAGACAGGCTTATATTGATAGTATTGTTGATGAAGTAAGAGAGCATGTTGAAGCAGCGGGTATACAAGCTAAAATTGACGGTCGTATTAAGCATTTCTTTAGTATTTATAAGAAAATGGTAAATCAAAATAAGACACTGGAACAAATCTTTGATTTATTTGCAGTACGAATCGTTGTGGATTCCGTGAAGGATTGTTATGCGGCACTCGGTGTAATTCATGAAATGTATAAACCAATTCCGGGTCGTTTTAAAGATTATATTGCTATGCCAAAGCCAAATATGTATCAGTCTCTTCATACAACCTTAATTGGACCCAAAGGTGCACCCTTTGAAATACAAATCCGTACTTATGACATGCATCGTACAGCGGAATATGGTATTGCTGCTCACTGGAAGTATAAAGAGGGGCAGGACGGTAAGGATAACCCTGAAAAGGCAGAAGAAGAGAAATTAACCTGGCTTCGTCAAGTCCTGGAATGGCAAAGAGACATGTCAGATAACAAGGAATTCTTGAGTCTGATTAAAAGTGATTTTGATCTCTTTTCCGATAGTGTATATGCTTTTACCCCGACGGGAGATGTCAAAACTCTGCCGGCTGGTTCAAACCCCATAGATTTTGCTTATAGCATTCATAGTGCTGTTGGTAATAAGATGGTTGGGGCTAGAGTAAATGGTAAACTTGTTCCCATTGATTATGTGATTCAAAATGGTGATCGTATTGAGATCATGACGTCACAGAATTCGAAAGGACCAAGCCGAGACTGGTTATCCATTGTTAAGAGTACACAAGCAAAGAATAAGATAAATAACTGGTTTAAATCTGAACTAAAAGATGATAACATCACCAGAGGTAAGGAATTAATTGTTACTTACTGTAAAGCGAAGGCAATCGTACTTAGCGATTTGATGAAACCTGAATTTACAGGTGTAGTGATGCGTAAATATGGCTTTCGTGACTGGGATTCCGTGCTTGCAGCTGTAGGGCATGGCGGTCTGAAAGAAGGTCAGATTGTTAATAAACTGCTGGAAGAATATAAAAAGAAAAATAAAAAAGAGATTACGGATGATAATGTTCTTGAAACCATTGCTGAGATTAAGGAGAGAGCTCCTAAGAAGAAATCAAAAAGTGGAATTGTTGTTGAAGGTATCCACGATGTAGCAGTTCGTTTTTCAAAATGTTGCAGTCCGGTTCCAGGTGATGAAATTGTTGGTTTTGTTACCAGAGGAAGAGGTGTATCCATTCATCGAACCGATTGCATTAATATTATTAATGTAGCAGAAGAGGATCGTGCGCGTTTGATTGATGCAGAGTGGAATGATGCAGATGGAAAAAATAACGGTGGGGTATACAGTGCAGAGATTAAGATCTATGCAAATAACCGAACCGGTGTGTTGGTAGATATTTCAAAGGTTTTAACAGAGAATAAAATTGATGTATTATCCATGAATGTACGAACCAGTAAACAGGGTACGGCAACAATTAGTATAGGCTTTGAGATTCATGGGAAAGAACAATTAAATGAAATCATAGCAAAAATACGTAATGTGGAAAGTATTCTTGATATTGAGAGAACCGCAGGCTAAATACGATATTTAGAAAGGTATGAGGATTATGAGCGGTATTTTAGTAAAGACATTGGTGCTTGGTGCATTGCAGACCAATTGTTCTGTCGTAAGTCAGACAGAAACCAGGGAAGCGATTGTATTTGATCCGGCAGATAACGCCGATTTAATTGAACAATATTTAAAGTCGAATGACCTAGTGTGTAAAGCAATCCTTCTCACACATGGTCATTTCGACCATATATTGGCGGCAAGAGAGCTTGCGGCGATAACAGGTGCAGCAATCTATGCACATGAGGAGGAAGCCGCTTTGCTTGCCAATCCAAACTTAAACCTGTCGTTAAAGTTTTCTGGTAAAGAATGCAGTCTAATTCCTGATATATTGTTAACGGATGGCCAGAGACTGGATATTGCTGGATTTAATATACAGGTAATTCATACTCCGGGGCATACGCAGGGTGGGGCATGCTATTATTTTATGGAGCATGGAGTTTTGATAAGTGGTGATACATTATTCCTTGAGGAGGTTGGCAGAGCTGATCTTCCGACAGGTGATTTTTCAACATTAATAGAAGCGATACAAAGTAAGCTTATGGTACTGGCTGATACAGTTATTGCTTATCCGGGTCATGGACCTAAGACGACCATCGGACATGAGAGAGCCAATAATAGCTATCTCTACCTGTAAAGGTAGTTGGGAGGTAAAACATATTATTACTATAGTTCAATCTGATAAAATATATGAAAATGATGTATATCCACTTTTTAAGGCCTTTTTTCCTTTAGAGACGATTAAGGTGTATTTCAAAGAGGAATATGAGGTTAGTTTTTCAGATTCCAAAATAATTCATCTTACTATTTCAGAGGCTAAATTAACAATAAGCGGATTGAAATCAGAGAATGAATCCATGGATTACAAAATTCCTTCAGGACTTCCCAAACCATTATATAAGAACGCCTTGAAACGAATTCTGTATACCATATTATCTGACCTTACTGGAAAGACTTTGCCCTGGGGTATCTTAACCGGAATTCGTCCGACGAAGTTAGTGTATGAAATGCTGGAGCAAAGGTTAAGTAAATCCGAGATCCTTGATAAGATGCAAAAGGAATACCTCTGTTCCTTAACAAAAACAGAATTGAGTATACAGATCGCAAAAAGAGAGCGTGAGCTGCTGGAGGAAATGGATTATCAAAATGGATATAGTATCTACATTGGGATACCCTTTTGTCCGACTACCTGCCTTTATTGCTCTTTTACATCC
>JASGEU010000035.1:0-2563 GCA_047606065.1 Mobilitalea sp. | reverse complement strand
CTGCAAATACGTAACGAAGGATACCCGGTTGTAGATCAAGGTGACGAGCACGATGCGATCCTGCACGTCGGTGATCACCCCCGGCTGCAGCACCAATGTCACGGCTCCTGTGATGGCGACGGCTGCCACGGATACCAATGCGATCGCCATGACGACCTTGGAAAGATAAGCGGCCGTTTGCGGATCCCGGGTCATCGATTTGATCGCGAAAACCGTCGCCGACACGATCAAGGGCAGGACGACCATCTTCAGCAGATTGAGGTAGGCGTCGCTGATCGGCGCGAGGGACTTGGCGAAATCCGGCAGGTAGGCGCCGCAGAGGGCCCCGAGCACCACCGACGCGATCACCGTCCAGGGCGATTGGGAGATGCGCCGCAGGCCCGCATTCCAGGTGGCCGATTTGTGCTCGCTTGGAACGGACACGGAGCTCATGGGGTCAGGCCTTGCGCAAATAGCGGTTCACCAGTTCGTCGGCCGTCATGGGCTTGTCGCGCCCCGACAGCTCGAGGAACAGATTGACGAATTCCAGGAGGTGGGGAGAACCGCGGCGCACGCCGATCGCAATGGTGTCGGTCAGATCGGTCAGGGTAACGGATCGCGCCACGATGGTGAGCGACGGGTCCTCGTGCAGCAAGCGCTTGATTTCCAGATCGTCGCGATAGGCCGCGTCCACATGGCCCTCCCGCACCGCTGCGACCAATTCCTGCCAGGTGAGGAAAGTCCGTACCTTCGCCTTGGTGAAATTGTTTCGCGCATAATATTCGAATGATGATCCGGCGATCACGCCCAGTTCGCCGTCGAATGCACGTACGACTTCCTCGGGTTGCCGCCCATTGGCAAGGATCGCGAAGCGGACCCGATTGATGATCAGGGCATGGCTCAGCTGGGCATAGGGACGCGAATAGCTGATGTTTCGCGCGCGACTGAGGGTACGGCTCAGCTTGGCGACGACGATGTCGGCGCGGCCCTGCTCGATCAGCGCAACCGCGCCATCGAAAGTGGGGGAACTGCGGTCGAGGACCAGCTTGACGCCGAGGGCGTCGGCAAGCTGCTGGCTGGTGTCGGCATCGATGCCCTGCAGCGTGTCGCTGCTCCCCCCAAAGAAGGGCGGCGATGCGAAGCCGGGCATGGCGACGACCAGCGATTTGCGCGCGAGAATCTCTTCGACATCCCCGACCAATGGCGTTGTTGCGAGAGACTCGTCGGGCTGGGTTGCTGCCACAACGGGCGATGCGGCAAGAGCAGGTGCTGCTAGAAAAAGAATTCGCCTGGTGATCATGATGTTGTGCAATCCCGAAAACAAACAAGACTCACATGCAATCCGAATAGGCAGCGCAATCAGGAGATGACCTGCAGAACAACGTGCTACCCTTTCGCTCTACACTGCATCCTCGCTCGGAGATCGGACACTTGAGGCGGGTGGGTCATAGGGCTTGCACAATGAATTCCCATCCGGTCAGGTCATACCGGCGGAAAGGTGTCGGCCCCATCTTCCAGGTGCTGATGTCATCCCCTCAATCCGAATTTCTCAAACCTCGGAAACACTGCGGCTGAACGCATTCGGCAAATTTATATCTAGTCTAGCGATAGGTTAGCTTAGATGGTGCCTGGATTTTTACAAGGTACCGCAGTGGCGAAAATTCCATCAGTTATGGCTATCCATGACCTTTTACACTTTATCCCGGAGATGCACACGTTCACGCTCCTCCGTCGTGTCGGTGATGATGGCTTATCGCTACGATATGGAAGTTTAATTATTTAAATTCAATATATAAAATTCCCATAATAAATGAATAATTTCAATTATACAAAATAATATTTGAGGATTTTTCTTATATAAATTGGTATTATCTGCAATTTTTTCAAAAAAATTCATATTTGCAAAATTTTCAAGTGGAGAATTACTTCGAATATCCACGGCTCCGGCTCGAAGGGCGCCGCCGTATAATCCTGGGACAAAAGATATCGGCTTTGTCGCAAATTGTGCGATGCAGCAAAGTCGGTACATCCTTCGACAAACTGCGCCTTCCAACGGCACACTTTCGAGACAGGCCTCGATCAGTCTGACCCGCGACAAGGGCGCTCCGACGACAGGCGGAACGCTGATAGACGCATGGCGCGGAGCACGGACTTGAAAAACGCAAAGGCAATCATGGGGCTGGCCGGCCTGGCAATCCTCGCTGGCATGACGGCTGCGGGTTGGACTCTCTTTCAGGCACGGGCGGCGGTGACGCCGGCGCCCATCCGTCCCGCACCCTCGGTCGTCGTGTCCCAGCCCCTGCAGATGCGCGTCGTCGATACGCAGGAATTCGCAGGTCGCTTCCAGGCCAGCGCCATGGTCGAAATCAGGGCGCGGGTGCCGGGCTATCTCGACGCCATCAATTTCGAGGACGGACAATTGGTCGAAAAAGGCCGTGTGCTCTTCGTCGTCGATCAGCGTACCTATCAGGCCTCGCTCGACATGGCCAAGGCCCAGCTCAAGAGCGCGGGGGCACAGGCGGATCTGGCCGGTCAGGAACTGGAGCGGGCCCGCCAGCTCGCCGGCACGGCGGCCGTCTCGCGT
>JASGEU010000034.1:0-5238 GCA_047606065.1 Mobilitalea sp. | reverse complement strand
TATAACCAAAATCACCCATTGTAGCATATATAACATCATCTCCGGCTTTAATGGCTATTCCTTTGGATGAGTTTATGGTAGGATTACAGGCCAAAGGAATAGCCATTAAAGCCGGAGATGATGTTATATATGCTACAATGGGTGATTTTGGTTATACCTATAAGGTAAATGATGATATAAATCAGGCCTTGGCACTTGGCAAATCAGGTAACCTAATTAAAAGATATAAGGATTTAAAGGATATTGAACAGGGAAATGTTGTATATCCGCTTGAGTTTACTTTTGACGAGGGAAAAATTAAGGATCTGATCAGTAAGGATGTCAGCTCCTATAATATTGCTCCGATTAATGCGACTGTAAAGCGCGAGAATGGAGCTTTTGTCTATACAGATCATGTTGTCGGTAAAAAAGTAAATGTTGAAAAGACACTGAAACTTATTACGGATGCCATGACTAACTGGAATCGTCTGGACATCGTTGTTGATGCAGTCATTGAAGATGATGTACCGGAATATACAAGAGAAGAAGTTGAATTATGTAATACAGAGTTGGGTACTTATACAACCGATTTCTCTACTTCGGCATTTGGCCGATCTGAAAACGTAACCAATGGTGCAAGATTAATCAATAATTTAGTGTTATATCCGGGTGATAAATTCTCTGCATATAAAGTATTAACACCATTTACTGAAAAGAACGGATATTATATTGCTGGTGCTTATTTAAATGGTATTGTTGTTGACAGTGTTGGCGGCGGTGCATGTCAGGTTACAACTACGCTCTATAATGCAGTTTTAGCAGCAGAGCTTGAAGTAGTGGAACGTATGCCGCATTCCATGACAATTAGTTATGTGGATTTATCCAGAGATGCTGCAATTGCAGGAACCTATAAGGATTTTAAATTTGCCAACAATACAGATACACCAATTTTAATAGAAGGCTTTGTAAAAAATAAAAAAATCACCTTTAAAATCTGGGGACACGAAACCAGAGATACAGAAAACAGAAAAATTGAGTATGTTACAAAAGTGATTTCACAAACAAATCCTCCGGCAGAAGTTGTAACAAAGGACCCTTCACAGCCTACAACCTACCGTAAAGTTACACAGTCTGCACATACAGGATATAAAGCTGAATTATATAAAGTGGTTTATGAGAATGGTAAGGAAGTTAGCAGAACCCTCGTGAATACCAGCCGTTATCAGGCTGCGCCACAGTATGTTACCGTGGGTACCAAAAAGGTAGAAGAGCCTAAAAAGGATACCGATAAAGATACTAAGAAGGATGACGATAAGAAAGATACAACAAAGCCAAAGGATGACAATAAGCCATCAGATGACAGTAAACCAAGCGATAGTACGGATAATTCAGATAGTGCAGAGGATCAGGCTGTAATTGCAAACGATGACAGCACATTCCAAATAAATGAATGGGATCCGACCTGGGATTTTGAAGAACCGGTAGATTAATAAATAATTAATGTAATTACAAAAGCATAGTTGGAGAATAAGATGAAACTTGGAAAAGTACCCGAAGCAGTCCTGAAACGGTCTGTACTAAATCAAATTAAGCATAGACGAGATGAAGTTCTTGTTGGACCCGCAATCGGAGAAGACTGCAGTGTACTTGCTATTGCAGAGGATGAAGTGTTGGTTATATCTTCTGATCCTATTACTGGTGCTGTTTCAGATATTGGAACCTTAGCAGTGCATATAACAGCCAATGATATAGCCTCCAATGGTGCAGAAGTGATAGGAATTATGTTGACTATCTTATTACCGGAAGGGACAGAGGAAAATTCACTAAAGGCAATGATGAAAGATATCGAGGCAGTATGTGTTAAGCTTGATATTGAAGTAATTGGAGGCCATACTGAAATAACCAAAGTAGTCAATCAGCCAGTTGTGACCGTAACAGGTGTTGGCAAGATGAAGCGAAATGATATGATAAAAACAGCAGGAGCAAAACCAGGTCAGGAAATTGTTATGACCAAATGGGCTGGTTTAGAGGGGACTGCAATCATTGCTACTGACAGGGAGGAAGAACTTAAAAAGAAGTATTCCGAGAGTTTCCTTTCTGGAGCAAAGCAATTGCTGGACCAGATTAGTGTTGTGCCGGAGTCAAAGGTCGCAAGAGCAGTTGGGGTTACCTCTATGCATGATGTTACAGAAGGCGGCATCTTTGGTGCATTATGGGAAATTGGATCAGCCTCTAAGGTTGGGCTTGAGGTTGATTTAAAAAAGATTCTTCTAAAGCAGGAAACAGTAGAGATCTGTGAATTCTATGATCTAAATCCATACATGTTAATTTCCAGTGGCTGTATGCTCATTATTACAGACCAGGCAAATCATCTGGTAGATTGTTTAAGGGCAGAAGGAATTGTTGCAGCTGTAATCGGACGTATTACTGAAGGTAATGATCGCGTGATTCTAAATGAAGAGGAAAGACGCTTTCTTGAGCCTCCAAAAAGTGATGAACTATATAAAGTTATTTAAGATAGCTATGCAGTTGATCGTATATCGCACAAGAAATATTAATGGAGGTTGGTTATGAAGGAAAAGATATTAACAGCGATTGATAAGAACAGTAAAATATCAGCTGAGGATCTGGCAATAATGCTTGGTACCACCAAGGAAGAAATTGTTTCCTTAATCAAGCAGATGGAGGAAGAATCCATAATCTGTGGTTATCCAACCTTAATTAACTGGGATAAAGTTCAGTGTGAGAGAGTAACAGCATTGATTGAATTAAAGGTAACACCGCAGAGAGGGCTTGGATTTGACCGTATTGCGGAGCGCATTTACAAGTTTGAAGAAGTACAGTCCGTATATTTAATGTCTGGTGGTTTTGACCTGACAGTTATTATTGAGGGAAAAACAATGAGAGAGGTTGCCAACTTTGTATCAGAAAAGCTTGCACCAATGGAAGCAATCCTTAGTACCGCAACTCATTTTGTACTAAAAAAATACAAGGAACACGGACTGCCACTTGTACAAGAGAAACATGATGAAAGGATGCTGATTACCCCTTGAGAAATCCATTAGCAAAGACTGTTGTCGATTTACCTTCCTCTGGAATTCGTAAGTTTTTTGATATTGTAAGTGAAATGAAGGATGCAATTTCACTTGGTGTTGGTGAGCCGGATTTTGATACACCCTGGCATATTCGTGAAGAAGGTATCTATTCCCTGGAGAAAGGAAAAACCTTTTATACCTCCAATGCCGGGTTAAAAGAGCTTAAACAAGAGATTTGTAATTATTTAAATAGAAGATTTCAATTGAGCTATGATTACAACAGCGAGACGATTATAACAGTTGGAGGAAGTGAGGCAATTGACATAGCATTAAGAGCGATGGTCGAGCCGGGGGATGAAGTATTAATTCCACAACCTTGTTATGTATCCTATTTACCTTGTACTGTGTTAGCAGGTGGTAAACCGGTAATCATTGAGCTAAAAGGCGAGCATGAATTTAAGTTAAAAAGAGAACAGTTGCTGGAGGCAATTACCGACAAGACAAAGGTTTTAATTCTTGCTTATCCCAATAATCCGACTGGTGCAACCATGGACTACGAAGATCTAAAGGCCATAGTTGACATTATCATTGAAAAGGATATTATTGTTATATCCGATGAAATATATTCTGAACTCACCTACGAGGGTCAACATATCTCCATTGCCTCTTTTCCGGGCATGAAAGAAAGAACAATTGTTATTAATGGATTTTCAAAATCCTATGCAATGACCGGCTGGCGACTCGGTTATGCAGTTGGACCATCCATTATTATAGAGCAGATGATCAAGATTCATCAATTTGCAATTATGTGTGCACCAACCACAAGTCAGTATGCAGGTATTGAGGCAGTCAAGAATGGTGACTCAGACGTTGAAATAATGCGTGATGCGTATGATAAACGCCGGAGATATTTGGTACATGCATTAAATAACATGGGACTTGAATGTTTCGAACCCTTTGGAGCCTTTTATGTATTTCCATGTATCAAGAGTCTGGGGATGACATCAGAAGAATTTAGCACAAAACTGCTGATGGAAGAAAAAGTCGCAATTGTACCTGGTACTGCATTTGGAGATTGCGGGGAAGGATATCTTAGAATTTCTTACGCATATTCCATTGAAAATCTTAAGATTGCCTTGGAGCGAATCGAGAGGTTTGTGGCAAGAAACAAAAAATAGGACTAAGGTCTTAGAAGTAATTTCATTATTTGCCATATAATAACAATTATTGCCAAAACTGCATCCTAAATGCTACAGAGTTCCCCATTTTAAGTGTTTTATGTACGAATTAGTTGAAATTATTTATGAATGTGTGTTAAAATAGCGATAGAATTATAGGAATTTAGGAGGATACAGAATGGCAAGTATTAACGTGGAGCATATTAATCCATTCTTGATTGCATCGTCAAAGGTATTAAAAGAGATGTGTTATATTGATGCTAAGATTGGTAAACCATATATTAAGAACCCTGCATTTTTTTCTGACACTTTGCTGATTCTTATTGGTTTTACCGGAGAGATGCGAGGACAGGCTATGATTGCATTCGATAATGCAGTAGCATGTGACATTGCTTCTAAAATGATTATGATGCCAATTACAGAAATGGATGAGCTCGCAAAAAGTGCTATCTGTGAACTCGGAAATATGATAATGGGTAATACAGCGACAATCTTTTCGACAAAGGGAATTGCGATTGACATTACACCACCAACGCTGGGAACTGGTACAGTATCCTTTAGTACAACCTACGCATCAAATATCTGTATTCCTTTAGAGTATGAAGGAAAAACAATTGAGATAAATATAGCAATTAAAGGTGATTAATCACCTTTTTTCTATGTAATAGGATATATGTGTTATCGGTTATCTTTATAAAATGAAAGATTGGGTTATAAAAGAAAGGTTACAAAATGAACGTTATACTATTAGAACCAGAAATTCCTGCGAATACCGGGAACATTGGGAGAACCTGTGTGGCAACGGGAACAAGCTTGCACTTAATTAAACCAATGGGTTTTCGACTGGATGAAAAAGAGATTAGAAGAGCTGGATTAGATTATTGGAAAGATCTTGATGTCACCGTCTATGAGAACTATCAGGATTTTCTGCAGAAAAATCCAAATGCTAAGATCTATATGGCTACAACCAAAGCACAGCATTCCTACACACATGTTGCTTATGAACCCGATTGCTTTATCATGTTTGGAAAAGAAAGTGCAGGAAT
>JASGEU010000033.1:0-20740 GCA_047606065.1 Mobilitalea sp. | reverse complement strand
CTCCAGTGACAGGTGGAATAGCCAATGGAGAGAAATATGGGCTTATTTTCTTTTTCTGCTTTTTCAAAGGCTTCCTTGCACCAAGGATACCAATTTACAGGGTTATAGAGATGTTGTAAAAGATAGGGTGAATTTTCACCCGCTAATTTATTGGGAATTCTTGAGGTTCCCTGACCTTTGTTGGTTACATGTTCTGTTGTATTCATTTTATACTCCTTATCATCATGGGTTAATAAGTATTTTATCTTCCATGACCTACTTTTTCATGTCCGCCATTATGCTGTTTTGGACCATGACCATTCACACGTCCCACATCTTCATTGTCCTTTGGTTCCATTTTTCTTAGTTCAGAGCTGCTTTTTCCTCTATCCTTCATTCTATTTTTATTATCATGCATTTTAACTTCCTCCTTATTTTAAATTGATACGATTAGTATGCGCTAATTAATTTATAATACGAAAATATATTAGTGTTAAAAAAGGATAATAAAGGATTCGAGATTTATTTTAGTTTGAAATTAATATAGATATTTGCAATTTTTAATTGTAAAATAAAAGTCAGTTGATTTTAAATAAATAAGATATATAGAAAGAACGAGAGGAAAACTAATGCTAAAAGTAAATTTCTATGACAATGTGGAAGATAATTTATTGAAATTTGCAGTTATAGTAGCCAAGAGCCAGGGGAAATGGGTATTGTGCAAGCATAAAGAGCGAAATACATATGAATTTCCCGGTGGACACAGAGAAGCAGGTGAGGATATATTGACAGCAGCCAAAAGAGAGCTATTTGAAGAAACAGGTGCAGTGGATTACTCTATTACGCAAGTCTGTGTATATTCTGTTGCAGCCAAAGATGATATTCCAAGAGAAGAGTCATTTGGAATGCTGTATTATGCAGATATTCGGGTATTTGAGGAACTGCCTGACCTTGAAATAGTAAGAATTGAATTTTTTGATGAGCTACCTGGTAATTGGACCTATCCTGAGATTCAACCATTTCTTTTAGAAAAGATTAATCCTAAATTATTTGAATAATAGTAAGTAATACTGGAAGAAGATAAATACAATATCTAAACCATATGAGTTCTCAAAAAAGTAAAAAACAGTATATGGAGGGTTCATGACAACAATATATTTTGTAAGACATGCAGAGCCAGATTTTAAAAATCATGATGATTTAACCAGAGCTCTAACGGAGAAAGGGAAGCGTGACATAGCCTTAGTTAATGCATATTTGGAGGACAAACACATCGATGTTGTACTATCCAGTCCCTATCGTAGAGCAATTGAGACAGTAGAGGATTTTGCAGATACACTTAATATTAAGGTTACGATTATAGGAGACTTTAGGGAAAGAAAAGTGGAT
The DNA here is from genome assembly GCA_047606065.1 of Mobilitalea sp. Lineage (GTDB taxonomy): Bacteria > Bacillota > Clostridia > Lachnospirales > Lachnospiraceae > Mobilitalea. The sequence continues at coordinate 19,372 of JASGEU010000033.1, read as the reverse complement.
AGTTGCTGGATTGAAGATTTTATTGGCTTTGCAAAGAAACAGTGGGAGGACTTTGACTATAAGCTAAGTGACGGAGAATGCCTTAGTGAGGTTCAGAAGCGTAATATTGCAGCGTTAGAAAAAGTGATGATAGAATATAAGAATAAAAATATTGTAGTGGGCAGTCACGGAACCGCACTTAGCACCATTCTTAATTATTATGATAGCTCCTTTGGGTTCAGTAACTTTAATGATATAAAATATTTAATGCCCTGGATTGTGAAATTCGTGTTTGAAGAAAATCAATGTGTTAAAATAGAAAAGATAAATGTATTTAGTATAGAATAGAAGTACAAAAGGATGCACCATCTGACCAGTATGACTGGATTAGATGGTGCAATTTCTTATAATAGAGATGGATCAAAATTATTTTCTGCCTCAAGGTAGCTGCAAAAATCTTTAACGGCAATATGGATAGCTTCTTTCATAGTCTCTGTAACTTCGACATCCTTCTCCCACCACCAATTTTTAATTGTAAATTCAGTGCCTTTTCGTGTCTGGTTAGGTTCAAATCTGGCAATCAACTGATTTCCATACAGGACGGGTAAAACATAGTAACCATATTTGCGTTTTGTCACTGGAAGATAGACCTCCCAACTATAATCAAAACCAAAGAGTTTTGATATCATATCTCTATCCCATAGGAAATTATCAAGCGGAGCCAGGAACTTGGCAACCGTATTCCTTGAACTATATTGAAAGTGAGATAAATCCTCCTTTCTAACATAGAAGTAAGGGATGAGGTCCTCCACTTGAAAGCGAAGGATACTACCTTCTTCCAGTAATTGATTCAATTTCTTTTCTCTTAGGGTTTTATCGGAGAGATAGTATCCCTGCCACGCACCGCCACGCCTGTCCCATAACATGCCGACACTTCCGATACGGCGTTTCACATACCAACTAAGAAAATCATCATCATCCTGAAAAGGGAAAGGCTCTGTTATATCTTTGTGAAATACATTTTCAGTAAAATCGTATAATTTTTGTGTACCACTCTTATTAACGATACTCAACTCACCCTTTGTATATAGATAATCAAGTGATGCACTGGATAATTTCTTAGGTCCCCAGCGTTCTTTCCGGACTTCACCGATAGATAAGTCCTTCGAACTCAAAGCTCCACGGCTTTTTATGGAGTTTCGCACTTCATCAAGGATATCTAATGCGGCAAGCTGTCCGCGATATTCTAAAGTATATTTGATTAAGTCAGCACGAGTCTGGCGGATACGTTCAAATCTGGAATAATCAGCTGATAAATAAATACACATCTCCTTATCCCAACCATCAAGCAAATCTCGTCCCTTATAGAGTAACTCCTGCAGTAGTTCCGGTTTATAATCAGATATTTTTGATTGGAGGACTAGATCAGCATTTCGGCCCACAACATTAAGTGGATCATACTGAACACTGCCAACTTTGCTGAAGTACGAAAGAATTCCCTCTTTTCCACAATAATTTTGGCTATTGTTTAAATTGTGATATTGTATAAGAAATGACCTTGCTTCTTCCTTTGATATTATTTCAGTAGTCACCTTGCTTCCTCCCAAAGACATTATTTATAGGTTCATAATAAAAGAATACCATTTTTGCAAAATAAAAACAAGTGTTCTGTTTTTGGGAAACATATATTAAATTTAGAGGCACGTTAAACATATGTTTGATTATTCAATTACTGTATAGGAAGGGAATTACAGCGGAAAATTAACTTTATGGTGAAAAAATTAACAAATATGCTGTTAATATTACCCTAAGGTTTATTATATTAAAAAATTTTTTAATTTGTTGAATTTAATTCAAGTCAGGAATATAATGGCATCAAATTAAACAACTTAACAATTTTTTTGAATTGCATATACTAATTAATAAACTCTAAGGAGACAATTTTATGAAGTACTTGAGGATTTTACTAGTTTGCTTGCCATTATCATTCGTAGGATATTTCCTGCATTGGAACGCAACAATTATGTTTTGCTTAACCTGTGCAGCTATCATACCACTTGCTGGATTTCTGGGAGAGTCAACGGAAGAAATAGCTGCTTATACCGGACCGAAGCTTGGTGGATTTTTAAATGCAACCTTTGGGAATGCAACAGAATTAATTATCAGTTTTTTTGCAATACGTGCAGGGCTTTTTGATGTGGTAAAAGCCTCACTGGCAGGCTCAGTATTGGGTAATATTCTGTTGGTGTTAGGCTGCAGTATATTTTTTGGAGGATTGAAGAACAAAGAGTTAAAATATGACTCACAGCAGGGAACCTTTACTGCCACAATGTTATTATTTGCTGTGATTGGCTTGGCACTTCCGGCAGTATTTACCTGGAACACCCCGGAAAATTTAATAACCTCAGACTATGAATCCTTAAGCACAATCATAAGTGTTATCCTGCTTTTAATCTATGTAATAGGGATGGTGTATTCCTTTAAAACACAGAATGACCTTTATGGTGTGGAGCATGCAGATGATCTGGATACCAAATGGAGTCTTCCGGTTAGTATTATAATTCTAGCGGTAGCCACCATTTTTATAGCAATTGAATCTGAATTACTTGTTGCAAGCATAGAACCTATGACTGAGGCTGCAGGAATTCCACAGATGTTTATTGGTATTATCCTTATTCCAATCGTGGGTAACGCAGCGGAGCATACCACAGCAATTATTATGGCATTAAAGAATAAAATGGACATATCGCTTGAGATTGCAGTCGGCTCAAGCCTACAAGTAGCCTTGTTTGTAATCCCGGTATCCGTACTTATCAGCTTATTTTTCACACCAATGAGCATTGTTTTTAAACCAGTGGAATTATTCTTATTTGGTGCAAGTGTGTTAATTGCAAATCAGATTGTAAAAGCAGGGAAAACAAATTGGATGGAAGGTTTAAAGTTGATTTCCATTTATATAATTGCTGCGATAGGATTTTTTGTTGTTGGGTAGGTATATAAATATTTTATCTTGTTTGTTGGGGGACCCTTCTATAAAACATTTTATGAATAATCACATATAATAATAAAAAGATGGCTTCGTGGTTAGTGTGCCTATGTTTCGTAGTTGCACCTAACTGGAAAGGCATGGTTATTATTATGATAATTCATGTTGTTCAAAGAGGTGAAACAACAAAATCAATCGCTGATAGTTATGGCATATCGGAAGAAAGAATGATCTTAGAAAATGAGCTTTCAATTCCACCAAAACTGGCCATTGGTGAGACTTTGGTTATTTTGTTTCCTGAAATAACGCACATGGTTAAAGACGGGGATACTCTTTATAGTATAGCAACAACCTATGATGTAACGGTGGAGCAGCTTTTAAGAAATAATCCGTATTTGTCAAATCGGGAGTTTATATTTCAGGGAGAAGAAATTGTCATTCAATACCGGGAAAATAAAATTATGCCGATTACAACCAATGGCTATGCGTATCCGTTTATTGACATCAATACATTAAAAAAAACACTCCCGTTCCTTTCCTATCTTTCCATCTATAGCTATAGGGTAACGGTTGAAGGAGAAATTATTGATATTGATGATCAGGAGATAATTCGTATAGCAAAGGAATATCGGGTAGCACCAATTATGCTTCTGACAGGATTTGAGGGCACACTGGAAGAAGAAATCAGAGTAACTAATATTGTATTAAATGATGAGGCATTACAGGATAGGTTTATTGATCAGGTAATTAGTATAATGCAGGATAAGGGTTACTTTGGAGTGAATGTTAATACTCCCTATGTCGCTCCCTCTGATCGTGCTTTGTACATTAAATTTTTTACCAAGTTTGCAGATAAAATATCAAAGGCAGGGTTTCGTGTCTTTAATACCTTGAGCTTAAGCCCCTTTGAAATTGTAACAAAGGTAATCTATGAAGGCCTCGGGTATCGTACCCTGGGGGAAATCGTAGATGGAACAATGCTGATTTCCTATGAATGGGGCTTTTCCCTTGGCATTCCTTATGGAATTGCACCTTATGAAACAATTGGAGATTTAATATTTGAAATATCAAATTACATTCCTACAAGTAAAATATCCATTGGAATTTCAAGTATCGGATATATATGGCAGCTTCCATTTGATCCTGAGAAAACAAGAGGTCTTGCAATTCCGTATAGGGCAGCAGTAGAGCTTGCGTATATACATGGAGCACAAATACTATATGATGAGATTACTAAATCAGCATATTTTCAATATATCGCCGGAGGAGAATATATGGTTCGCTTTCGTGATGCAAGAAGTATAGACGCCTTTATGAGACTGATACCAAGCTTTGGATTAAATGGAAATGGTATTTGGAATATCATGTTCTTTTTTCCACAGATGTGGTCAGTTATTAATTCACAGTATGATATTACGAAAGTTCTCTAAACTTTGCACTTAAAAGGCAATGTAATTTAGCTTTTTAGGTGCTTTTTTATGAAATTGATTTTGTTAAAAAATGTAGTATTTAATGGAAAATTATATTCCAGATATTTGATAAATTATATAAATTTTAGTTGATTTTCGAAAACTTTCGTGATACGATTTATTTGTAAATAATTTTGGTAACGTTACCAGATATGGGGTTATATCTTACATTTTAAAGGGCAAAATGCCGACAAATTGAAAGGAGATAGGTATTATGAAAAAAAGATTGTCATGGGCTTTAGTAGCAGCAATGGTTTTAACTTTCGTACTTTCTTTACCAGTAGCTGCTGAAGAGGAATTTACAGTACATGCAAAGGCTCCAGCTGAATGGACAACACCTGCATTATGGGCATGGTCAACAACAGAAGGCACTAATGTGTTTGATGCTTGGCCAGGACAGGTTTTAACAGCTGATCCTGATAACGCTGGTTGGTTTTATTTTACTGTTCCTGTAACAACAGACGCTGTAATTATTAATGATAATGGAGCTGGAGCTCAAACAGCTGATCTAACTGTTGAATCAAAAGAGCTTTGGGTAACTGTGACTGAAGCAGGTGCTGATGGCAAATTTGCAGCTGATGTAGTTTATGAAGCTCCGGAAGGCTTTTCGACTGGTGCTGTAGAGGCAGTAGCAGAAGAAGCAACTACAGAGGAAGCAGCAGAAGTTCCTAAGACTGGTGTTGTGCCTATGGCTTTAGCATATATGGGCTTAGCTGGACTTTCCGGTGCAGGCGTATTAGCTTCTAAGAAAAGAACTTCAAAATAATCTAAAAGATAAATACATATTTTATACAATATATTAAGTTTAAAAGACAGCCCTTCGTCATTGCGCGAAGGGCTGTCTTTTTACTCTTTAAGTTCCAAAGAAAACAGACAACCTTATTAACTAGAGTAATAGTATTCATTAGTTTTACTAAATTGAAAAATATTAAATTACACGATAATATAAAAAAGTATTAATTAACGAAGGAATTGTAGGTAGCAAGTATGCAGCTTTTAAAAGATAGAATTAGAAAAGATGGTAAGATCCGTTCAGGTAATGTTTTGAAGGTGGACAGCTTCTTAAATCATCAGATGGATATCGATTTATTTGGAGAAATCGGAAAAGAATTTAAGAAAAGATTTGCAGATTGCGAGGTTACAAAGATACTTACGATAGAAGCTTCAGGAATTGGAATTGCCTGCATTGCGGCACAGTATTTTAAGGTGCCGGTTGTTTTTGCTAAAAAGACACAGACAAAGAATATAGCAGGCGATGTATATACGGGCAAAGTAGAATCCTTTACCCACGGTCGGGTATATGACATTATCGTGGCAAAAGAATTTTTAGAACCAACAGATAAGATTTTAATTATAGATGATTTTTTGGCAAATGGCAGCGCATTGTTTGGACTTACCAAGCTGGTTAAGGATGCTGGTGCAACCTTAGTGGGAGCGGGAATCGTTATTGAGAAGGGCTTTCAAGAAGGTGGAGAACTGGTTCGCAGCAGTGGAGTTCGAGTTGAGTCCCTGGCAATCCTCGAATCAATGAGCGAGGATGGTCAAATAGTTTTTCGTGACTAAGATTTACATAGGGAAGACGAAGCAGAGGGCGAGTCTTCCAGTAAATAAATTTGGGGACAAACCCCTGCAACTGGATTAATCCAGACATAACAAGGAGGAGAAAGCAATGTTAAAGAAATTATTAGCTATGGCTATGGTTGCTGCAATGGTAGTATCTTTTGCCGCTTGTGGAACAAGCAACAATGACAAAAAGGACACACCAGCAACGGAAGGAACTTCAACTGACGACACTGCAACTGACGATGCCGCAACTGGTGAGACAGCAGATGATACTGATGCAGCAGCAACTGGCTTATTTGCACCTGTAGCTAAAGAAGATATCAAGGTTGGTGTTATTCATATTGGAGATCCTGCGAGTGGTGCAGGTTATACCTATGCACATGATCAGGGAATCGTAGCAATGCAGCAGACAATTGGACTTTCTGATGATCAGATCATTCGTAAAAATAACGTTAATGATACCGATGCAGTTGCAATTAGAACAGCAATCGAAGAGTGTATTGAAGATGGTGCTACTATTATCTTTGGTACAAGCTGGGGTTACATGGATACTATGGAAGAATTAGCAGCTGAATATCCAGAGGTTGTTTTCTCTCATTGTTCCGGTTATAAGAGTAACGGTACTAATTTCAATAACTATTTTGGACGTATTTATCAAGCAAGATATCTTTCCGGTATCGCAGCAGGTTTAAAGACACAATCTGATAAGATTGGTTTTGTTGCAGCTATGGACGTTCAAAACTCCGAAGTTACAGGTGGTATAAATGCATTTGCAATGGGTGTTGAATCTGTAAATCCTGATGCAAAGGTATATGTAAAGGTTACAAATACCTGGTATGATCCTACTTTAGAACAACAGGCAGCAGAAGCTTTACTTGATGCAGGCTGCGACGTTATTTCACAGCATGCAGATACAACAGCTCCACAGAAGGCTGCTGAAGCAAGAGGCGTATGGGGTGTTGGTTATAACTCTGACATGACAAAGGATGCTCCAGCAGGTCACTTAACAGCTCCAATCTGGAACTGGGGTGCTTACTACACCTCCGCTGTACAGTCAATTATTGATGGTACCTGGACTGGTGAGAATTATTTTGGTGGTATGACCGAGGGTCTTGTAGATCTTTCTCCTCTTTCTGCAAATGTTGCTGATGGAACAGCAGAAGCAATTGAAACTGCTAGACAGAGCATTTTAGATGGCTTTAAAGTATTCGAAGGCGAATTATTTGATAATGCTGGTAATCAGGTATGTAAAGCTGGTGAGTTTATCTCCGATGCAGATATCACTGGTGCTATGAACTGGTATTACAGAAACGTTGTAGTTGAGTAATAAATGTGCTAAGATATAAAAAACCATTTTCTTATAGTTTTCCGGATGGTTAAAAGTAGGTGTTATGGTGTACAGCACCATAATGGAGGTTAAGATGAATAAAGAAACTATGGCCATAGAGCTGAAGAAGATTACCAAAACCTTTGGTTCGGTTGTGGCGAATAATAAGATTGACCTATCCGTTAAGCAGGGCGAAATACTCGCCCTGCTTGGCGAAAACGGATCGGGTAAAACAACTCTAATGAACATGCTGTCAGGAATTTATAAACCAGATAGCGGTTCTATTTTCATTAATGGACAAAATGTAACCATTAATTCCCCAGAAGATTCTATTTCGTATGGAGTCGGAATGATTCATCAGCATTTCAAGTTAGTAGAAGCAATGACTGCTGCTGATAATATAATTTTAGGTGCCAGGGAAAAGGGTTTCTTTCTTAAGAAATCAAGATATGAGGCTATTCGAAATATCAGTAAGCGTTTTGGACTGGAAATCGATCCAGAGAAAAAGATATACCAGATGTCCGTAAGCGAAAAGCAGACTGTAGAAATTATTAAAGTGCTTTATCGTAAGGCGGATATTTTGATTTTAGATGAACCGACAGCAGTACTGACTCCACAGGAGACCACCAGGCTGTTTGACATACTCCGTCGTATGAAAGCGGAGGGCTGTGCAGTTATTATTATCACGCATAAGTTAAATGAAGTGCTTGAAATCAGTGACAGGGTTACGATCTTGCGCAAAGGAGAAAGTGTTGCCAGTGTAAATACTGCAGAAACAACCGCAGCTGAACTGACAGAACTCATGGTAGGCAGACCTGTGGAATTATCCATTGATCATCCGGAAACCTTCTTTGATGAGAACTTGTTAGAGGTGCATCATTTGACGGTAGCCGATGAAGAAGGATTGGAAATCATTAAGGATATCAGCTTTGATTTAAACAGGGGAGAGATTCTTGGTGTGGCAGGAATTGCCGGAAGTGGACAGAAAGAACTTTGTGAAACAATAGCAGGGCTGTTACCGGTTAAAAAGGGTGCAATTCTGTATCATAATGAGAATTTGGTGGGTAAATCTCCGAACGAAATTATTAAAATGGGCATCAGTATGAGCTTTATTCCGGAAGACCGTCTTGGAATGGGACTGGCTGCTTCCATGGGTATGGTTGATAATATGCTCTTAAAGAAATACAACGAAGGCAAAGGTCCATTTGTACATAAAAAGGAAGCCAGAGATTTAGCTAAGCGTCTGGTAAAACAGTTGGAGATTGTAACACCAAGTGTTGAGACACCCGTTAGAAGGCTTTCGGGAGGTAATGTACAGAAGGTATTACTGGGCAGAGAGATTGAGTCACAGCCGAATGTATTAATTACAGCTTACGCGGTTCGAGGACTTGATATAAACTCTTCCTATACAATTTATGATTCCCTGAATGAACAGAAGCAAAAAGGGGTTGGAGTTCTATTTATCGGTGAAGATCTGGATGTTATGCTGGAGCTCTGCGATCGTATCCTGGTACTCTGTCATGGGAAAATTACAGGAATTGTAGATACAAAGGATGCAACAAAAGAACAGTTGGGACTGTTAATGACAGGAGCAAGTGCCAAAGGGGGAGAAGGTAATGACAGAAAGAAACTATAAAGTAAAAAAAGAACCTTTCCTCCGTGTGGTGAAAAAAAGTGAGATATCTTTTGGTAAGAATTTAATATTATCGTTGTTAGCAGTATTTGCAGCAATTGTAGCAGGCGGACTTTTTATCCTTGCCATTGGCGAAAATCCATTCAAGATCTATGCAGCAATTGTTCATGGAGCCTGGAGAAGCGAGTTGGCAATTAAGGGAACCATAAAAATTGCGATACCACTTCTAATTGCAGCAATTGGTATAACTCCAGCTTTTCAAATGAAATTCTGGAACATTGGTGCTGAAGGACAGATTATCATGGGTGGTGTATTTGCTACCTACTTTGCATTATTCTTTGATCATCTTCCACATGTATTACTTTTAATTCTAATGTTTGCAGCAGGAATGATAGGTGGCGGACTATGGGGATTAATCCCAGCATATTTCAAAACAAAGTATAACACCAATGAGACATTATTTACTCTGATGTTAAATTATATTGCTTTATATATAATCAAATATCTTACAGAAGGTCCTTGGCGCGATCCAAGTTCCTCAGGATTTCCAAAGATTGCAACCTTTGCTAAAAATTCCAGATTAGATCAGGTATTTGGTGTGCATGCAGGATGGGTAATCGGTATCATTCTTGTTGTAGTAATTTTTATTTATATTAATTATACAAAGCAGGGTTATGAGATAAGTGTAGTTGGTGAGAGTCCAAATACAGCTCGTTATGCGGGCATGAATGTTAGAAAAATTGTAATACGAACGATGTTCTTAAGCGGTGCTATCTGTGGTATCGCCGGTATGACGCAGGTTACCGGTGCGGCATTCACCTTGGGGGAAGGTGTTGCCGGAGGTGTCGGCTTCACAGCGATTACCGTAGCATGGCTGGCAAGATTAAATCCAATTGTTATTTTAGTTGTAACTGTATTATTCAGTATGCTGGAAAAGGGTTGCAGTGTTATGCAAAGTGCCTTTGGCTTATCTTCTTCTGTGTCCAGCGTTTTACAGGGAATTATCTTGTTCTTTATTCTTGGCTTTGACTTTTTTACTCGGTATAAACTTGCCTTTAAAAAGTCAGCTTCAGCTCAGGAATAAAAACAGAAAGGCATGGTTATTATGATAATTAATTTCTTATTTGCGGCAATAAAAGCAGGTACTCCGCTGCTGTTTGGTACTACGGGTGAGATCATGACTCAAAAGTCCGGTAATCTTAACCTTGGTGTTGAGGGCATGATGTACATGGGCGCATTTTTAGGTTTCTTTACAGCGTTTCATACGGGTAATCTTGGATTAGCATTACTATCATCCTTTGCTATCGGAGTGCTGGCAGCATTCATTTATGCAGTCTTGACAGTTAGCCTTTTGGCTAATCAGAATGTAACGGGTCTTACATTAACAATATTTGGTATTGGTATTGCAAAGTTTTTTGGTGAATTAATGATCAGTGATGCAGGAGGTTCACCAGTACTTTCAGAGAAATTTATGAAGTCTGTATCGGAACAGCCTCTGCCACTGCTTGGAGATATACCGGTGATTGGTAAATTACTCTTTTCACACAATCCTTTGGTATATTTATCAATTTTTGTTGCTATTCTATGTACGGTTTATATGCTAAAGACAAAAAGTGGCCTCAAAATGCGTGCCACCGGTGAAAATCCTGCCGCAGCCGATGCAGCTGGAATTAATGTAACTCTGGTTAAATACCTTCACATTATGTTGGGTGGTGGTATCTGTGGACTGGGTGGAGCATATTTATCACTGATTAACGGCGGCGGCGTATGGAATAACACAGGTGTTGTAAATGGCCAAGGTTGGATTTCCGTTGCTCTCGTAATTTTTGCCAGCTGGAATCCGGTAAAGGCAATCTTTGGTTCGTTAATCTTTGGAGCATTCAGTGTACTTCAGTTCTATGTACCTAAGAACGTTATTGTTATTCCGAATGCTTTCTATGTAATGCTTCCATTTTTAATTACAACTCTGGTCCTTATTATAACCTCCATGCAGAAGTCAAAGGAAGGTTCACAACCGGCTGGCTGCGGAGTTAATTATTTCAGAGAAGAACGATAAATATGAAGAGCTAAGCCTCGAGCCTCTTGACAATAAGAGCTTTGAGGTTTTTTCTTTATACAGAGAAAATAGTATTAAAGAATATCCAATTGTAAATTAAGCGGATTGAATTTTTGAGGAGTGTATGCTAAAATCAAAGTTAGTATAATCTAACAAATAATGTGGCTCTTATACCAGAGAGATATTTAAAATATAAATTATCATTACAGGTAAAGCAGGAGGAAGGATTATGGAGGTTAATGTCCATAATATCGTTGATTATTATGCAAGGGCGAATATTTCCTTTGCAGGAATTTTTGTGGAACGAAGAACAAGGAACGATCAAAAGGTAATCAGCAGGAGAACGAATCCACGATGTGCGGGAATAGCCGTTTTACTAACCGGTAATATTTGCATTTCCCTGAACGGAGAAGCATATTTGATGCAGCCAGGCATGGTGGTACATGCAGGACCGGATATGCAGATAAAAATAGAAAGCATGGGGGATATTGCGTGGCAGCTGGCAGTCATTCACTATATGATTCCAAAAGAGGAAAGGGCGGATTGTTCATTATTTGAACAGCATTTTCCTATTCAAGTCATAGAAAATGTAAAGGTATCCGACTTTATTCATCAGCTGCTGCAGATACAATCTGCTCCTGGAAGCTATGAAAAATTCAAGGCGAAATGTTTGTTTATTAATTTTATAGGGGAGCTGCTTTCTTCGATGAAGACATATCTTGCTACAGACAATTCTGCTTTTTTAGATCAGATTATGGAGTATATCAGATGCAATTATTCAGAGGATTTAAGTGTGGTACAAATTGCAGACAGTTTTAAACTGGACCGTCGAAGGCTTGCCGGATTATTTAAAACTCATGTGGGGATGACTCCAAGTAATTATTTAATCGAGTGCCGCATCCTTAAAGCCAAGGAGCTTCTTAGAAGCTGCGAGTGTCCGATTAATCAGGTAGCGGAATGTGTGGGGTATTCAGATAGCCTTTACTTTAGCAAGCTTTTTAAGAAAAGGATAGGACATTCTCCCTCGGAGTATAGGGAATGTGTTAAGAATAATATGTAGAGGAACAAAACCAGCAGGGCAGAAGATACTTTGATTTGGACAATATTCCATATCAAGAAGTCGTTTGAGCCATTCCAATGTAAATACAGGCTTGATATACTGTCATACAGTTAGTTTGTACTAACACAATATTTAGTTGGAGGAAAACAGTATGAAAAAGTTAACAGGGCTGTTGCTGGTAATTTTACTTTTTGTAATTATATTATCTGGATGTTCCGGTAATACCGGGAAGGATAGCGGTTCCGATACAGCTGTTATAACACAGTCGCCAAGTGAAACAGCAGAGGTTGAGGAAGAAGCAGTTGTACAGGAAGAGCAGGATTTGGAAGATACAGAGGTCGAGGAATCTGCATGGCCAAGAACCTACGTAGACTCCTTAGGACATGAAGTGACATTGGAAAAACAACCGGAGCGTATTATATCCGTATTCCATGCAATGTATCCGGATTATCTTTATGCTTTAGGTTCTTATCCATTGGGAGCTGCAATGGCGGACAACCTATTAAACCAGTGGGCTGCTTATAAGAATTTTACCACTGTAAATGCGGCTGTCGACATTGGTGCCCCGGCATCACCGAATTTGGAAAAAATATTAGAGCTGGAGCCGGATCTTATTATTGGAGCGGCGCTTAATGCGGACATTTATGATGATTTAGCAAAAATCGCACCTACGGTTATTCTGGATTATGCAAGCATCAATAAAGATAGAGTTTATGGTCTGGAGCAGTTTGCTATATTACTGGGAAAAGAAGATAAGGTTGCCGAGGTAGTTGCTGATATTGAGAATTCGATTCAGAGCGGAGTAGAGCAATTACAGGATTTCAAGGCAAAGGAAGAAAGCGTTATATTTATTTCCATAACCGATAAGGACATCTGGCCTTATACCACTGCTCAGTTAAATGTAATCTATAGCGAAGAAGATGGTTTGGGACTTCTTGCACCGGAAGGCTATGCTGAAGTAACGGATGGCTCTACCGCGCTTTCTCTGGAAGCAATGGCGGAATATAATCCGGATCATATCTTCCTGATGACAGACTACGGTGATGATACAGCAAAGCAATGGGTAGAGGAGCTGACATCAAATTCAGTATGGTCTTCTATCACTGCGGTTCAGGAAGGAAATATTTATTTTACCGACCGTTCCATTTTTGCCTTCAACTCTCCGATAGCAACACAGTATGGTATTGGCTTTGTTGTTGAAAGTCTTACCGAATAACATCAGAACTCCAAAATGCCGGGCATAGTCTTTACAACAGGACTTTAGCCGGCATTTTTATGTAGTTATCAAGCAATGTGAGATTAAGAAATTCAAGTTAAGCCGCAATAATATATAAGAACAGGGATATTAAAGAAGGGGTGGAGGAACAGTTTCATGGAACAAAGAAGTATATCACAAAAAGAAGAGAGGGAGGGGAGGAAGGACCATGTATGGGCAGCAGGGCTAGTGCTGCTTATGGGCATCAGCTTGCTCCTGCTTACAATGGCATTTTCCGTTACCCAGGGAGCTGCAAAAATTCCAATCTCCACCGTTTGGGACACACTGTTTCATTTTGATCCGTCTAATACACATCATCTGATAATTGTGGATTTAAGGCTTCCGAGGGTGCTGACCAGCGGGCTGGTAGGAATGGCTTTCGCTACCTCAGGGGCAATCATGCAGAGCATGACAAGGAATCCCATGGCGGATTCGGGATTACTGGGATTAAATGCGGGAGCAGGGTTTGCGCTTTCCATATGCTTTGCATTTTTCCCGGGTACAGGGCGTACCAGCCTTGTATTATTTTCTCTTCTAGGCGCAGCTTTCGGGGCACTGCTGGTGAACGCAGTAGCAGCTTTGCGCCGCGGAGGAGCAACACCCATGCGTCTTGTGCTGGCAGGTGCTGCGGTGAGCGCTCTCCTGGCGGCTTTAAGCCAGGGAATTGCACTATACTTTGATGTGGCGCAGGATATTATGTTTTGGATAACTGGTGGTGTGGCAGGCTCTGATTGGGAGCAGCTGCACATTATAACACCCTGGATAATTGGAGCACTGGCCGGGGCATTAATACTTTCCCGAGCAATATCCATTTTAAGCCTTGGAGAGGAAGTGGCGACCGGACTGGGATTAAATACTGGTTTAATAAATATACTTTGCGCTGTGATTGTATTGATTTTAGCCGGAACATCAGTAGCGGTGGTAGGGGCTGTAAGCTTTGTGGGACTGATTATTCCCCATGTCACGAGATTTCTGGTTGGTGTGGATTACAGGTGGATAATACCCTGTTCGGCAGTTCTTGGTGCGTTGCTGGTGGTGTTGGCGGACTTATGTGCGAGAATGATTAACCCACCCTTTGAAACTCCGATTGGTGCTTTGATTGCATTAATCGGTATACCATTTTTCCTCTATTTAGCACGTAAACAAAGGAGAGCACAATAATGGGCAGAACGGAACTAATAGCAAAAAACAACGAATATAAACGGAGAATCAGAATCCACAATACCATCATTGTAATTGCCTGTGCTGTGATTTTAATTTTTTCTTTTTTTATTAGTGTGAACACGGGCTATACAAAACTTACGCCGCTTAATACTCTGCGCACACTATTAGGTGAAGGTACCGCAAAGGAGAACCTTGTTTTGTTTGATTTTCGGATGCCAAGGATTTTGATATCCATGCTGATTGGTGCGGGGCTGTCTCTTTCAGGCTGTATCATACAGGGTGTTGCAAAAAATGCGCTGGCGGACCCGGGGCTTCTGGGAATTAATGCGGGAGCAGGATTAATGGTAATCATATATATTTTATTTTTCAGTACAAATTCATTTCTCTCAATTTTTGGACTACCGTTTCTGGCATTGCTTGGAGCGGGAGTGACGGCATTTTTTATTTATATTTTAGCTTATGTAAAGGGGGAAGGAATTGCTCCGATACGGTTAATATTAACGGGTATTGCTCTGCAGGCGGGGATATCTGCCCTGACTACCGTACTGGTGGTTAAGCTGGATGATACACAGTATTATTTCGTTGCAAACTGGCAGGCAGGAGGTATATGGGGAAGTAGCTGGAAGTTTGTTATGGTGCTTTTACCATGGCTGTTAATTCTAATTCCTTATGTGTTATCAAAGGCTAAGATACTTGATGTTCTAAATCTCGGGGATGCTTTAGCGTATGGACTGGGAGCTGACGTGGAGAAAGAACGGAGAAGGTTACTGATCGCTGCGGTAGCTCTGGCGGCAGCCTGTGTGGCGACCAGCGGGAACATTAGCTTCGTAGGTTTAATTGGACCTCATTTAGCAAGAAGGCTTGTGGGGCCAAGGCATAGTATTTTGCTTCCGGTCAGCTTGCTTACAGGAGCCGTTTTGGTGACCATTGCGGATACTGCAGCGAGAGTCATTGTACAGCCCTCGGGAATTCCTACCGGCATCATGGTGGCAATCATCGGAGCACCCTATTTTTTATATTTATTGATAAAAAGTAAATAATTTCGCCAATGACGATAGGAGAGGTGGATATGAACAGCATCACAACGGAAAAATTAGAAGTTGCATATGAACAGAAGCAGGTAGTTTATGACTTGGATATGCAGATTCCACAAGGAAGCATTACGGCAATTATTGGACCAAACGGTTGTGGAAAGTCCACTGTATTAAAAGCAGTAGGGCGTATTTTAAAACCAATAGGAGGAAGGGTCTATTTGAGCGGAGAGGATATCAGGTCCATGACGACAAAGGAGGTTGCCAGAAAGATGTCGATACTTCCGCAATCCCCACAGGCACCGGAGGGGTTGACGGTAGAAGAACTGGTAGCCTATGGGCGATTTCCGCATCTGCCGGGCTTTGGGAAGCTAACGGCAAATGATAAAGAGATCATTCAATGGGCATTAGAGGTCACGAAACTGGAGGAATATGTAACTACAGCAGTGGATAATCTTTCAGGAGGACAGAAACAGCGGGTATGGATAGCAATGGCTCTGGCGCAGCAGACAGACCTGATTCTGCTGGATGAGCCGACAACATATCTTGACATGGCATATCAATTGGAGGTATTGGAATTATTGTACCGGTTAAACAGAGAACAGAAGTGTACAATTATCATGGTACTTCATGATTTGAATCTGGCGGCACGCTTTGCTGATTATATGATTGCCATAAGGGCTGGCAGAATTATCTGCCACGGCAAGCCGGAGGAAGTAATGGTGCCGGAGGTATTAAAAGAAACTTTCCATATAAATGCAGAGATTGTAAGAGAACCGAGAACAGGCCGGTTAACCTGTACGACCTACGATCTGATTAAATAGGTTTGCCATAAAAAAGAATATTTACCAAGAAAATTAATACCAAATGATATCTTGAGGAATTTTTTAAATTGGAGTATACTAGATGACGTAGGAAAATACATCTATTATATTACAAGGAGAGATGCCGATGTGTAAAGAACATAAGTTTTACAGATGTAAGCATTGCGGAAATTTGATTGGTATGATCCAAAGCTCAGGTGCTCGTGTTGTGTGCTGTGGTGAAGAAATGGAAGAATTAGTGGCTAATACAGTGGATGCCTCTAAAGAAAAACATGTACCAGTAGTTACAGTGGAGGGCAATAAGGTTACAGTTGAAGTAGGTGGCGTAGCTCATCCTATGGAGGAGAAGCACTATATTCAGTGGATCTATCTTCAGACCAAGAATGGCGGACAAAGAAAGTGTCTTTCACCTGGTGATGAACCAAAGGCGACTTTTGCACTTGATAACGATGAAGTGGTAGCAGTATTTGAATACTGTAATATCCACGGATTATGGAAAACTGAATTATAAAATCGACAATGAATGCATGCAGAAATCGAATTGCTTTTATACAATTCGATACTGCATGCAATTTACTTTTTAAGAATTATATAGATTGGTTAATTATTTTAAGGAGATAATTATGGAGAAGTCCATTAAGGAGCAGCTGCTGGAACTGGCGGAGGAGGATTATCGTAGGTTTACGTCTGCCTTAACACCGGGGAAGGAAAATATATTGGGAATCAGGATACCCTTGCTTCGTAAACTCTCAAAGAGTATATTAAAGGGTGATTGGAAAGCATATCTAAGAGAAGCTGCGGATGATTCGTTAGAGGAAGTAATGTTGCAGGGGATGGTAATCGGTGGCTGTAAAGCTGAGGTTGCAGAGAAATTGGTGTTAGCTTCTGATTTTGTACCAAAGATCGATTGTTGGTCAGTTTGTGATAACTTTTGTAATGCATTAAAAGATACAGCCTTCCGCCACGTGGAAGATGTCTGGAAATTTATGCAGCCTTATTTATATTCAGAAAAAGAGTATGATATTCGATTTGGTGTAGTTATGATGCTATATTATTTGAGACCAGATTATGCGCCCATTGCATTTGAACATTTTAATCGGATTAAGCACGAAGGGTATTATGTTAAAATGGCAGTTGCCTGGGTGTTGTCTATGTATTATGTAAAGCTGCCGGACATAACCATGGAATATCTTAAAAACAATACTCTTGACGATTTTACGTATAATAAGGCATTACAGAAAATTGTTGAGTCTTTAAGAGTTGATACAGACACGAAAATATTAATTAAGAGTTTAAGACGTAAATGAGGATAAAAGTGTATCTTTTTTCTTAAGATAAGTTATATTAATGTAGTCATGACTTTTACGATTAAAAACTATTTTGAAATGAAATAGTTTAATAATACAAGTTACTAGAGAACAAGGAGGGTTGACCATGAGGTTAACATTTTTAGGAGCCACCCATGAGGTAACAGGCAGCTGCTTCTATCTGGAAGCAAATAATAAAAAAATTCTGATTGATTGTGGTTTGGAGCAGGGAAGAGATGTTTTTGAAAATCAGCATATACCTGTTTCTTCTGCTGATATTGATGCTGTATTACTAACGCATGCACATATGGATCATGCAGGCAAGTTACCTTTACTGCATAGTGAAGGATTTCGAGGAAAGATACATTCGACAAGTGCCACCAGTTCTCTGTGCAGTATAATGTTAAGGGATAGTGCTCATATACAGATTGCTGAAGCAGAATGGAAGAATAGAAAAAGAAAGCGATCTGGTGATGATCTGGCGGTGCCTCTTTACAATATGGAAGATGCTATGGCAACTATCCGCCAATTTACAGCACATGAGTATAATGAAGTATTTAATGTCTTTGATGGAATTAAGGTACGCTTTATAGATGTAGGTCATTTGCTGGGTTCCGCCAGTATTGAAGTATGGATAACGGAACAAGGTGTGACCAAGAAAATTGTATTCTCTGGGGATATAGGGAACCTTAATCAACCATTGATTAATGATCCGCAGTATATTAAGGATGCAGATTATGTTGTAATGGAGTCCACCTATGGGGATCGTAACCATGAGGCGGCTCCGGATTATGTAAGTGAGTTCACTGAAATTATACAGTCAACTCTGGACCGAGGTGGCAACCTGGTTATTCCCTCTTTTGCGGTAGGAAGAACACAAGTCCTGCTTTATTATATTCGTAAAATAAAAGAAGAAAATAGAATTCATGGACATGATGGATTTAAAGTATATATAGATAGCCCGTTGGCGGTAGAAGCTACCGAAATATTTCATAAGTTTATGAGTGGATATTTTGATGCTGAAGCCATGGAAGTTGTAAAGAAGGGAATCAATCCACTTGCGTTCCCAGGTCTTGTGACAGCTATTACTCCGGATGAGTCAAAGGCAATTAACTTCATTGAGGAACCTAAAATTATTATATCGGCTTCTGGAATGTGCGATGCGGGAAGAATTCGTCATCACCTAAAGCATAATCTATGGAGAGAAGACAGCACCATTATGTTTGTAGGTCATCAGTCAGAAGGAACACTGGGAAGAACCTTGCAGGATGGAGCAACAGAGGTGAAGCTGTTCGGAGAAACCATTCAGGTTGCGGCACAGATTCATCGATTATCCGGGATTAGCGGACATGCGGATAAAGACGGACTGATTAAATGGTTAACCAGCTTTGAGAAAAAGCCCCAAAGAGTCTTTGTAGTACATGGTGAGGATCAGGTATGTCAGAGTTTTACAAAATATATTAATGAGGAACTGGGATATCATGCGATTGCACCCTATAGCGGAAGTGTATTTGATCTTCTAAAGAATGAGAATGTAGTAGAAGGGAAGATGATTCCTGCTGAGGCGAAGCATAGAGAAGAGCAGGGCAAACACAATGCTGTCTTTGACCGTCTGGTCAATGCTGAATAACGACTTCAAGTCGTTTTCCTGCATTGACCAGACGGTCAAAGACAGCATTGTGTTTGCCCTGCTCTTCTCTATGCTTCGCCTCAGCAGG
>JASGEU010000032.1:0-33885 GCA_047606065.1 Mobilitalea sp. | reverse complement strand
TAACAGTGCATTTGTTGAGAACAAAGGTTATGTAGAGTATCAAACCTCAAGTACACCTAATAAGAAGATGGTAATCCTATCTTGCATGGATACAAGACTTACAGAGCTCCTTCCCAAGGCACTTAATATTAAAAATGGTGATGTTAAGCTGGTTAAAAATGCTGGAGCAACAATTATGCATCCCTTTGGAAGTATTCTTCGAAGTATTATTGTTGCGGTGTATGAATTTCAAACCAAGGACATTTTGGTGATTGGACATCACGGATGCGGTATGAGTCATTTGGATGCAGACAGTGTGATTCAAAAAGCAGTTGATCGAGGAGTTTCCGAAGATGTTCTTGCGACCTTGAGCCATTCGGGCATAGATATTAAAAGATGGCTGAAGGGATTTGATTCAGTGGAGGAATCAATTAAAGAAAGCGTTAATGTAATAAAGAATCATCCTCTAATACCAAAGGATGTATTTATACATGGATTGATTATGGAACCAGTGACTGGCAAGGTGGAAGTCGTAATTAATGGCTATGAGTGAGGTTTTTAATGGAAGCTTATGGGAAAGTTAGTTCTGGGTTAAAGGGGTTTGATATAGCAATCGATTCCTTAAGGCTGGGTGATAATGTAGTATGGCAGGTGGATTCTATTGAGAGTTATAAGAAACTCATTGATCCATTTGTTCAGCAAGCCATTGCTGACAATCGAAGGGTGATTTACGTTCATTTCGACAGTCAGGAAGCCTTGTTGCAGGAGCAAGAGGGTATTATTGTCTATGAACTTGATGCTGAGAAAGGGTTTGAACATTTCGCAACAGAGGTTCATCATTTAGTGAAACAAGAAGGAAAGTATGTTTTCTATGTTTTTGACTGTCTTACAGATCTTTTGGCTTACTGGTCCTCTGATTTAATGATTGGTAATTTCTTTGAAGTAACCTGTCCCTATCTATTTGAGCTTGAAACAATCGCTTATTTTGCAATTATCCGCAATATTCATACCTTCAGTACAATCGCTGGTATTAGAGAAACCACACAATTATTGGTAGATTTATATCAAATTAAGGATAGACTCTACGTGCATCCGCTTAAGGTATGGCAGCGATATTCCCCCACGATGTTTTTTCCCCATTTGATACAAGGTCAGGAAGCAGAATGCATTACCTCCAGTACCCAGACAGCAGAATTGTTTTCACAGATTCAGCGAGGGGAGGAACGACTGGACTATTGGAATGTTATCTTTCAAAAAGCAAGAGAAGCACTGCATAAGAAACCGGAGCAGCAAAGAAAAGTAATTAAACAACTCTTAAAGTTATTGGTCGGAAAAGAATCAAGATTACTTCAATTATGCGAGCTGTATTTTACGTTACAGGATTTACTGGATGTTGCCGCCCGAGAAATTGGGACAGGATATATCGGAGGCAAAAGCATAGGTATGTTACTGTCCAGAAAAATATTAGAAACTCAAAAAGTAACTGCAAAAGGAAGCACAGAAGTAACAGCAGCTGAAATTAACGTCTCAGATTTGCTGGAACCACACGATTCCTACTATTTGGGTGCAGATATCTTTTATACCTATATTGTTAAAAACGGATTATGGAGACTCCGAACGAAGCAAAAATCCTTGGAGGGGTATGAACGATATGCCCCTGAATTAAAAGAGAAGCTATTGAAAGGGAAATTTCCGGATAAGATTAAGGAGCAATTTTTACAGATGTTAGAGTATTTTGGACAGTCACCAATTATAGTCCGCTCCAGCTCCTTACAGGAAGATAACTTTGGAAATGCCTTTGCCGGCAAATATGAAAGTGTTTTCTGTGTAAATCAAGGTACACTTTCAGAACGATATGAGGCTTTTACGAATGCTGTGAGAATCGTTTATGCCAGTACAATGAACGAAGATGCGCTAAATTATAGAAAAAACAGAGGGCTTTCTGATAAGGATGAACAAATGGCAATATTGGTTCAACGAGTATCTGGAGACTATCATGGTGATAGTTTTTACCCTGATATAGCGGGGGTTGGCAATTCCTCAAATCTCTATGTATGGGATAAAAATATGGATATGGAAGCTGGTATGCTAAGATTGGTATACGGTCTTGGAACCAGAGCAGTAGACCGTACGGAGGGGGATTATGTACGAATCGTTAGCCTGGATGATCCCTTAAGATTGCCTTTCATTAATTATGAAGATCAGAATAAATACTCACAACATTTCGTTGACATTCTTTCAATTAACGAGAGGAAACTATCCAGCAAACCGCTGCAGGAAATATTAAACGCGGAACCACCAGAGAAGAAATCGATGCTTGCAAGTATAGATTATCAAACGATGGATCGATTAAGGGACCGTGGTCTTACAAATCAGCCTACAAGGTATCTTATGGATTTTAAAAAGTTATTGAAGGATACGGAATTCTCCAACATAATGAGACATATTCTCTCGAAGCTTTCAAGGGCATATGAATATCCTGTTGATATTGAGTTCACGGCTAATTTAATACAGGGTACAGAATTCCGTATTAATCTTTTGCAATGTCGTCCTCTTCAAACCAGAGGATTAGGGAAAACAGTTGAGCTTCCAAAAGAAGTGCGAAATGAGGATTGCTTCTTCAAAACAAAGGGAAATTTCATGGGCGGAAATCTCTACCTGTCCCTGGATTACGTTGTATTGGTCTCAACAACAAAATATCTGCAGCTAAGTGAACAGGATAAATATCAGGTTGCTAGAATGATTGGAAGGATCAATCTTCTTCTGAAAGAAAGTCAAACAATGTTAATTGGACCGGGCAGATGGGGAACCACTACGACTTCCTTAGGAGTGCCGGTACATTTTACTGAGCTATGTCATATGTCCGTCATATGCGAAGTTGCTTCCAGTGAAGAAGGATTTCAACCAGAACTATCCTATGGCAGTCATTTCTTTCAGGATTTAGTGGAAACAGGTATCTTTTATGCAGCTATTTTTGATGGGCAAAAAGATGTGAAGTACTTTCCGGAAAAGATAGTAGAGACAAAGAATTATTTGTCTGAAATCTGTCCGGAGGCAGTTGCATTTGAAGAGGTTCTTCACATTGCTAAAACTGACGGGTTAGAGTTATTCTCCGATATTATTTCACAGACACTTCTTTGCAGGTATCACAGGTAAGCTAAGATTATAGTCATGCTTAGGCAGTTATGCAAATATACATTATTAAGAAATGTTTTTGGAGTCTAAGATGCTAAAATCGAATTATAAAAGTCTCATGGGATGGTTACTCATATTCGTACTGCTTTACTTTAGCGGTGGTGGTCTGGCATTGTTGGTAAATGCTTATGATGATGGAAAGATGAAGGAAGCAGGCGGTGAAAATTGGGGACTGGGATATGGAAGTGAAGGGCAATCGCCAACTGCAAATGCTACCGCAGCGGAATTATTGAAGTATGATGCATATTATCTGGGAGATACGAAGCAAAAGGTAATATACCTGACCTTTGATGCAGGTTATGAAAACGGATATACACCAGCAATTCTGGATGCACTAAAAAAGCATAAGGTATCTGCTACCTTCTTTTTGGTAGGCAATTTTCTCGAAAGAAATCCAGAGTTAGTGCTTCGGATGATAGAAGAAGGTCATCAGGTTGCAAACCATACCAATAAGCATCCTGATATGTCGAAGATATCCTCTGCGGATGCCTTTTGTAAAGAACTTCAAGATCTTGAAGCTACGTATAAGAGTATTACGGGGAAAGAAATGGTGAAGTATTATAGACCCCCGCAGGGAAAGTATAGCGTAAGTAACTTAAAAATGGCAAAAGAAATGGGTTATAAGACCTTTTTTTGGAGTCTTGCCTATGTAGATTGGTATAATGATAAGCAGCCTTCCAAGGAGGAAGCTTTTAAGAAATTAACTGGAAGAATACATCCGGGTGCTATTGTACTATTGCATAGCACTTCAAAAACAAATTCAGAAATTTTGGATGAATTACTCACCAGATGGGAGCAAATGGGTTATACGTTTAAGACTCTGGATGATATCGTTGGTGCTGCGGAAGTTCAATAGAAAAACAAGATGAAACGACAAGTGGTTTTACTTGCCATAAATTATAATAAAATGCTGCCTTACGGTATTATGCCAAGGCAGCATTTTTTTACCCTAAACACATTAATTTGATGATTTATGTGTTGAAAAAATGAACATAGTGGAAGTAAATCTCGTAATTTTTTAAATTGCTGTATTAAATTATAAATATTTATATAATTTGGAAAATATTCCTTTTAAATAGTCTAAAAATATGATATTATCTATCTCAAATAGAACATTGGGGGAATATGGAAATGATATTTATACTTATTGGGATAATTGGATTCCTATTACTTGTTGTCTATGACATAAATAGCATTATTTTTAAAGTAAAGCTGCTTTATTCCTGTTTCTTTGTCGGTTCCGTTCTTATCATCGCGGCAACCATAGGGATTGTCTTTACACAATTACATAAAGTATTACTGGAACCGTTTCGCATGGGCGTTTTTGGAGCAATTTCATTCCTGTTTTTTGTACTGCTTATTTATACATTATTTTTTGCCCTGCCTTTTCAAAATACATATATTGAGACCAAACAAAAAGGACAGACGCTGCAGCAAGAGGGGATTTATGCAATCTGCAGGCATCCGGGAGTTCTGTGGTTTATTGGCTTTTATTTATTCTTAGGACTGGCTTTAATGCTTCCCTTACTAATTTTAGCTGCCTTTATTTTTAGTTTTTTAAATGTATTATACATAGTAGTACAGGATCGATGGACGTTTGTAAGAACCTTTGAAGGATACGAACAATACAAGAAAAATACACCATTTTTAATACCAAACAAAGAAAGTATAAAGCGTTGCTTTGAGACGATAGGGCAGTTGGGAAGGGTAGAAGAACATGAGATTTGAGGACAAATTAAAGAACAACCAGCAGGATAAGATTTGGAAGGAATACTGTGGATTTTTAGATTTAGACTTGGATACTTACATGAGTATCCAGAATAGACTTATGCTGGAACAGATACAGTTGTGGAGTCAATCAGAACTCGGAAGAATAATGTTAAGGAATAAAAAACCTGCAACAATCGAAGAGTTTCGAAGAATGATGCCATTAACCACCTATGGAGATTATGCGGACATCCTCCTGCAAAAGAAGGGCAATATGCTTCCGGATGAGCCGATTATCTGGATTCAGACCACCTGGGAGGGGGGAAAGCACCCAATTAAGGTTGCTCCCTATACCAAGAGCATGTTAGAAACCTACAAAAATAATATTATTGCTTGTTTAATACTTTCCACCAGTTCAAAAAAAGGCAAATTCAATGTTCGCGCCACGGACAAGTTCTTATATGGGTTAGCTCCGTTACCCTATGCGACCGGCTTATTTCCGCTTGCCCTAAGTGAGGAGATCGGAATAGAATTCCTGCCTACGGTAAAAGAAGCGGTAAAGATGTCCTTTCGTGAACGTAACAAATTAGGCTTTAAACTTGGAATGAGAAAAGGAATTGATTTCTTTTTTGGGCTGGGAAGTGTAGCTTATTATGTAAGTATTAGTTTAGCCTCCATGGGAAAAAGCTCCTCTAAGACGTCAGGTTCAAAGGAGTCTGGTAAAAAAGAATCTGGTACAAAATCAGGTGGCGGTATTTTGTTTAACCTCTCTATATCAATGATATTTCGGTATCTAATGGCAAAATATCGATGTAAGAAAGAAAACCGGGAATTGAAACCTAAGGATCTGTTTAAATTAAAAGGATTTATGTGTGCTGGAACGGATAATCACTGTTATAAGGATGATCTTGAAGAGTTGTGGGGAGTACGGCCAATGGAACTGTTTGCTGGAACAGAGCCTTCCATTATGGGAACAGAAACTTGGACCCGCAATGGAATGTACTTCTTTCCCGACACCTGCTTTTATGAATTTATTCCAGAGAATGAAATGCAAAAAGGAATGGAAATACAGGATTATCAACCCAAATCCTATTTAATGAATGAGGTAATACCGGGAGAAAAATATGAACTGGTGATTACGTTATTAAAGGGTGGGGCATTTGTAAGATACCGGGTAGGTGATATGTATCAGTGTGTTGGATTAACGAACGCAGAGGATGAGACGAAGATACCTCGCTTTAAATACATAGATCGAATTCCCTCCATTATCGATATTGCCGGGTTTACCAGAATCACTGAAAACTGTATTCAGGATGTGATTGATTTGTCCGGTCTGCCGATTGAAGATTGGTTTGCGGTAAAAGAATTTAAGAACAATCGGCCAATATTGCATTTGTATGTAGAAATGAAAGAGGCATCAATTACCTCCTCTGCAATTAGCAAAGAGATCTTAAGAGAGCAATTATCTATTTATTTTAAATATGTGGATCAGGACTATAAAGATTTAAAACATATCCTTGGAATGGACCCGCTGGAAATTACAATTGTAAAATGCGGTATGTTTTCAAAATATAAAAGAAATACAGGAAAGTCAATCAGTCACATGAATCCATCACCTTATGTGGTTATGGAGTTTCTTAAGCGTCAAATTCCAGAATATTATGAAAGGATAGGAGGGGTTATAGGCTAATGGGAAACTATGCGAATATACCAGTAATTGCCCTGCTTTGCTATTGCTTTATTCTTTTAACCTTTTTGGCAGCAAAAAAGAATCGGATGATTAATGCATTTTTGTTGGTGCTATCCGTACTGATTATTTGGACTGGCGGTTCTTTTTGCATGAGAATGCAAGTGTTACCCTCTGCAAAATTTTGGTATGATATATCTATCCTGGGACTAACAATGCTGCCGTTTTCCTTTTTTTCCTTTGCTTGTGAGTTTATGGAGCAAAGCTATAGAAAAGAGAGAATTCTTTGGTTAGTATCTGTAATAAGTGTCAATTGCCTTAATGTTTGGAATGGTTTCTTTCTTGAAGCACCGAAGAGCATGGTATCAAACTCTGACCAATCAGTAATTTTTGTGTATCAGTTTTCCTGGAGAGCTAGTTTTCTATTTCTTCTTTGTATGGCTATCATTCTTCATATGATAGTAATCTTATTTAGAAGCAGCAAGCAAAATGCACTTGCCAGGAAACAGTTTATGCCAATTATTCTGGGAATTGTATGTCTGTATCTGGGTCATTTGTTACTGCTTGTACCAATATTTCAAGGGTTTCCAACGGATATTGCAGCAGGTATATTAAACGCATTTTTTATTTTCTACGCCCTATATCGCAAAAATATCTTTCACTTAAGATTAATTGTATCCAGAGGCAGCTGCTATGTAATCTCCGCAGGGATATCATTTTTCTTATTCATTAACATGATAAAGCCGCTGGAAGATTCGATTAACAATAATTTTTATATTTCAAGTGAAAATACAACGCTAGTCATTGCCTCCATCTTTACGATTGCAACAACGCTCATTTATTATATGATGAAGCGGGTTATCGATACCTTCTTCATACGGGATGAGGTAATGCAAGCGGAAAGTTTAAGGGAGTTCAGTCTTAACATTTCAAGAAGCTTGAATGTGAATGAAATATTACAAGAACTGGCAGAGGTAATACAGAAGGCAATTGATATTAAAACGGTTTACATCTGCATAAGTAATAAAAGCAATACCTGTTATGAAATTGTACATAGCACCAGCCCTTTGGAACAGAGTAAGTTTTCTTTAACCGTGGATAATCCGTTAATTGTGCAGCTAAAGCAAAGCAATGGCTGCCTGCTGATGAAAGATTTTAAGAGAACAATTGATTATAAGTCAATGTGGGAAAAAGAGAAACATCAGCTGCATGATTTAAATATTGGTTGTATGGTTCCTTTAAGAGATGACAGTGGTATGATCGGTGTAATATTTCTATCTGAAAAAGAGAAAAAAGCTGGTTTTACCTTTAAGGATATCAGCTTTCTGGATTCCATTAATTCCATCGGATCTATTGCAGTTAAAAATTCTAAGTTATTTGAAAAGGCGTATTTGGAGGCTAGAACGGATGAGTTGACCGGACTTTTGAATCGCAAATACTTCTATGAAGTAATCCAGCAGGAATATGAGAAAAACATAGAGGGATCACTGGCACTAATTATTCTTAATATCGACGATTTTAAACTATATAATCAGTTATACGGCAATAAAGAAGGGGATGTCGCACTTCAAAATATTGCTGATATTATTCGTGTCAGTGTTGGAACCAACGGTCAGGTTGCCAGATACAGCGGAAAAGAGTTTGCAATTATTCTTCCTTCCTATGACATGTTCTCAGCAAAGAATTTAGCGGAGATTATTCGCAAACAAATTATGAATATGAACAAACGGGAATCTGACTATGCATTAAAAATGTTAACGGTTAGTGGAGGTATCTGTTCCATTCCCTATGCGGCAAGTGATGTAAAACAGTTGATAAATAATGCTGATATGGCGATTTATACCGTGAAGCACAGCGGAAAGAATGCAATTATGCTATATACAGGCAGAGAGCAAAAAGCGGAAAGAAAGGTAATGGATTTTATTGAACGCAAGGAACGAATCTATTCCGAATATGCTTCCACGATATATGCATTAACCGCAGCCATTGATACAAAGGATCATTATACCTTTGATCACTCCAGAAATGTTGCCTATTATGCAACCGAACTTGCATATGCTTATGGTATGAATGAAGATCATGTTGAAATAGTGAGGGAGGCAGCACTTTTGCACGATATCGGCAAGATTGGTATTCCGGAGCAAATCCTGAATAAACCTGGTAAATTAACCGATGAGGAGTACGAAGTTGTAAAAGGTCATGTTGAGAGCTCTATCGGAATTATTCGGCATTTACCATCTCTGGATTATGTTATTCCTGCGGTAATTGGGCATCATGAGCGTTATGATGGCAAAGGCTATCCCAGAAGAATTGCAAGGGAAGATATCCCTATTTCTGCAAGAATTCTATGTATTGCGGATTCCTTTGACGCAATGATTTCAGAGCGGCCTTATAAAGAGGCATTCTCTGTTAGCACTTCACTTCGAATTTTAAAAGAACAGGCTGGATTACAGTTTGATCCGAAATTAGTTCCAATTTTTGTTGAGCTGGTGGAGAGTGGAGTGATTAAAGTTATTGAAGAATCTGCGTAAAAAAGAATTACAATATCTGAAATAAAGCACGGTTGACTTTGTGTAACATCTGTAATACAATAAAGCTGATTTTGAGAAAGACTGAGGTTGTAATACAGTATGTTGATTAACCTATTTTTTAACAACAATAAAATGCGCTAAGAAACTACCCTAAAGGTAGCTGACTCTGACTTGTATCAGGGTTTATTAGCGTATTTTATTGTTTGTTACAGGAGCGAAGGCTTTTGTAACAAATGTTAAAAGATGGGTATTTTTATGCCCAAAAACAAGGTATTACCTTAGGTTAGAGAGAGGAGGCTTTCAGATGATGTTTATTAAATTAAGAATAACCCACACAGCAACTGTTAACAGGTCATTTTACCTGGCATAGCATAGTGGCGGTTTCGTCGCCATAATGGCCGCCAGGTAAGAAATACAAGGAGGCTATCTATGTCGAGAATTATAATTAGTGATTTATATTTTACTTATAAAGAATATTACCAGCCGATTTTTAACAATGTCAACATATCCATTGATACTGATTGGAAATTAGGACTGATTGGCCGCAACGGAAGAGGGAAAACGACCTTTCTCCGATTGCTGCAGGGGGAGTTGGAGCCGGATCGGGGGAAGATAATAAAGGATGTTGTCACGGAACTGTTCCCGTATGCCCTTAAAACAGAGTATAAGAATACGTTGGATGTGATTAAAGAAAGCATTGGCTTCTTGAAATCGATGGAGGATAGGATGGATTATCTGCTCTCTGCCAATGAGAATGACATGGACGAATACCAGAGAATTTTATCAGAGTATATGGAGCTGGATGGCTTTTTGTCAGAGAGTAACATAAAAAGGGAAATGAATTTGATGAAGCTTCCCGAAAGACTGCTAGGACAGGATTATGAACTGCTCTCCGGTGGCGAACAGACAAAGATGCAGATTATTTCTTTGTTTTTAAGGAAAAATGCATTTGTTTTATTGGATGAGCCAACGAATCATCTTGATCTTGAGGGGAAGCAGATTTTGGCAGATTATCTTCGAACTAAAAAGGGTTTTCTGGTGGTTTCCCATGATAGAAGCTTTATTGATCAGGTAGTGGACCATATACTTTCTATTAATAAAGCAGACATTGCAATAGAAAAGGGAAACTATTCTTCCTGGAAGAAGAACAAAGAGATGCTGGAGGAATATGAGTTTCGTACAAGGGCAAAGCTGGAACGGGAAGTTGAGGCATTAGAGAAGGTATCAGTAAGAACCAGAAGCTGGGCAGCGGTGGCGGAGAAAGAGAAGAACCCTTTTGCAACCCATAACAGAGGCAATGGAACCAGAGCTGCAAAGTTTATGAGGCAGGCAAAGACGGCTGAGCAAAACATTCAGGATAATCTAAAGGATAAAAAGAATCTACTCAAGAATTATGAAATAACACCTGAATTAATTCTAAAACAGCAGGAGACTGGAGCAGATTGCCTTGTTTCTGCCTATGACTTATCCTTTGGGTATACACATGAGCCATTATTTGAAAAGCTGTCGTTTGCAATTCATAAAGGCGAAAGGATATGGATTCGTGGCAGAAACGGTGCTGGGAAAAGTACTTTGCTTAAAATTATAGGAAGAAAAATTACAAGCACTAAAGTTCAATATGCGGGAGGGCTTGTAATGGAAACTGCATTTCAGGAACCGTTGTGGACGGAAGGATTACTTAGGGATTTAATCACAGAGGGTGATATGAAAAACAGGTTTATGGAAATCTGTCACCGATTGGATCTAAGGTATGATATATTGCAAAAGCCCCTGGAAACCTTCAGTAGTGGAGAACTCAAGAAAATAGATATTGCCAGAGCATTATCCGCTCCAAACCAATTGTTGCTGCTGGATGAACCTTTAAACTTTATGGATGTCTATTTCAGAGAGCAGTTAGAGAAAGCAATTCTGACCTTTCAGCCCACCCTCCTGTTCGTAGAACATGATGAATTGTTTGGGAACAATGTAGCAACAGGGGAAATTCGATTATAATAAATATGCAGTAATTTAAATGCAAATAATAAAAGAGCTGACTATAACTTCTATAAAACAAGATAGATTCTTCTGGTCTATGGGGAAGCTTCGGTCAGCTCTTACTTTGACAAAATAGAAGTTCCATTTTTCGAGATTTATAGAGGTTTTTATTATTCAGTTACTGTAAAACAACACTATTTTTAAAGGGTTTCTTACTTTGTATAATAATTTTCATTGACATATGGAACAATAATGATAAAATATAGAATATTATGAAGTAATTAAATAAAGTAGTTGCTATGATAAGGAGTAGTATAAGGAAGCTGTCTTACAGAGAGTCACTGGTGGTGGAAAGTGGCAGATAAGAACTTAGAACTCGCCTTGGAGCTCTCTGACTGAAGATTAGTAGGCAGAGCGGGAGATCCCGTTATAGATTATATGAGTACATGAAGCGGTATCGCTTTGTGGACTAGAGTGGTACCGCGGAAAGCAGTTCGTTATGATGAACCTCTTCGTCTCTAGATTTAGGAGATGAATGGTTCTTTTTTTATGTAATAAGATATTGCATGCGAAACTTTTACCTGTGGTGATACAAGGATACAATATTAAGGAGGAGCTTTAAAATGAGTGAATATTATATGCCTGGTCAG
Organism: Mobilitalea sp.; assembly: GCA_047606065.1. GTDB lineage: Bacteria > Bacillota > Clostridia > Lachnospirales > Lachnospiraceae > Mobilitalea. The sequence continues at coordinate 22,162 of JASGEU010000032.1, read as the reverse complement.
ATTGAAAAGAAGTGGCAGGAAATATGGGAGAAGGAAGAAGCCTTTAAGGTTGGGACAGACAGATCTAAACCTAAGTTTTATGCCTTAGTTGAATTCCCTTATCCGTCCGGTCAAGGATTGCATGTGGGTCATCCAAGACCTTATACGGCACTGGACATTATTGCCAGAAAGAGAAGATTGGAAGGATATAATGTGTTATATCCAATGGGTTGGGATGCATTTGGTCTGCCAACTGAGAACTATGCGATTAAAAATCATATCCACCCTAAGATTGTTACTAAGAATAACATTGAGAACTTTACAAAACAATTAAAGGCTCTGGGATATTCCTTTGATTGGGATCGCGAAGTGAATACCACCGATCCAAATTATTATAAATGGACCCAGTGGATTTTCTTACAGTTATTTAAAAAAGGTTTGGCATATAAGTCTGAAATGCCGATTAACTGGTGTACCTCCTGTAAGGTTGGTCTTGCTAATGAAGAGGTAGTTGGCGGTGTATGTGAACGCTGCGGGGAAGAAGTTGTTCGTAAGGTTAAGAGCCAATGGATGCTTAAAATTACAGACTATGCGGATAAATTAATTGATGACCTGGATATGGTTGATTATATTGAAAAAATTAAGGTATCACAGGTGAACTGGATCGGGCGTTCCGTTGGAGCGGAGGTTGACTTTAAGATTGACGTTAAGAACGAAAACCTTAGAATCTTTACCACCAGACCTGATACGTTATTTGGTGCAACCTATATGGTAATATCACCGGAACATCCCTTAATTGATAAATATAAGGATGAGATTGCAAACTATGAGGAATTAATTGAGTATCGTGAATTAGCTTCCAAGAAATCTGACTTTGAACGTACAGAGCTTGTGAAAGAGAAGACCGGTGTTCAGATTGCAGGTCTGACAGCCATTAATCCTGTAAACCAGAAGAACATTCCTATCTGGATATCAGATTATGTACTCATGACCTATGGTACCGGAGCAATTATGGCAGTACCAGCTCATGATGAACGTGACTGGGATTTCGCTAAGAAGTTCAACCTGCCTATTATTGAAGTTGTAGCTGGTGGAAATGTAGAGGAAGCTGCCTTTACAAATACTTCAACCGGTAAATTAGTTAACTCTGATTTCTTAGATGGTCTAGAGGTATCAGAGGCTAAGAATAAAATCCTTGCCTGGTTGGTAGAAAAGGGGATTGGATCAAAGAAGGTTAACTTTAAATTAAGAGACTGGGTATTCTCCCGCCAAAGATACTGGGGAGAGCCTATTCCTATTGTTCATTGTAAGAGCTGTGGTTATGTCCCGATTCCTGAAAGTGAGTTACCATTAATGCTTCCGGAAGTGGAAAGCTATGAGCCTACCGATAATGGAGAATCACCACTTGCCGCAATGTCAGATTGGGTAGAAACCAAATGTCCTGTCTGCGGTGGAGAAGCACACAGAGAGACAGATACCATGCCTCAATGGGCTGGCTCCTCCTGGTATTTCTTAAGATATATTGATCCGCATAATAATAAAGCTTTCGCAAGTAAAGAGGAACTGGATTACTGGTTACCGGTTGACTGGTATAATGGCGGTATGGAACATACCACCCTCCATCTTTTATATTCTCGTTTCTGGCATAAGTTCTTATATGACCAAGGGTTAGTAAGCACGCCTGAACCATATAAGAAGAGAACCTCCCATGGTATGATTCTTGGTGAGAACAATGAGAAAATGTCCAAATCCAGAGGTAACGTTGTAAATCCCGATGATATTATCAATGAATTTGGCGCAGACACCCTTCGTACCTATGAGATGTTCATCGGTGCCTTTGATTTAAGTGCTGCCTGGTCCAATGAAGGTGTGAAAGGCTGTCGTCGTTTCTTAGATAGAGTATGGAAGCTGAAGGATATGCTGACACAGGAGGAAGGTTTCAGCGCAGGACTTGAGACTAAAATGCATCAAACCTTGAAAAAGGTAACCCTTGATTTTGAAAGCATGAAATTCAATACTGCAATCGCTGCTATGATGTCCTTGGTGAATGATTTCTATAAGGCTGGATCAGTTACAAAAGGAGAATTCAAAGCATTAATTCTCATGCTGAATCCGGTCGCACCTCATATGACGGAAGAATTATGGCAATACATTGGTGAGCAGGGTAGGGTATATCAGCAGACCTGGCCAGCATATGATGAGCAAAAGACCATTGAGGATACCGTTGAAATTGCGGTTCAAATCAATGGTAAGGTAAAAGCGAATCTTTCCATTGCATTAGAAGAAAAACAGCCTGAGGTGGAAGCGAAAGCACTTGAAATACCTGCTATTAAAGCACTTTTAGCAGATAAGACTATTGTTAAGATTATCTATGTACCTGGCAGAATCTTTAATATTGTTGTGAAATAAGAGCTGAGTAAGAATAGAAGGGAGATGCCATGAAACCTGAGTTATCTTTAATAAAAATAGGCAAGCCAGCCCAAAGAGCATTGCAAAATGCGGGGATATTGACCCTAGATCAGTTAACAAGGTATAGTGAAAAGGAATTACTGGCTTTGCATGGCTTTGGACCTAAAGCACTTGGTATATTAAAGCAGGTACTTACAGAGCATAATCTTTCCTTCAAATAGTATTCATAAGAGCAATAAAAACCCACTGTTATTAACGTCGATAACAGTGGGTTTTTTCTGTTACATCTAGATAACAGACCATTATTAGATCCCAATGGACAATATTTGCATTTTTTAAAGTCTTGTTCTATAATAAATAGAATAAATTAAACTAGAAAATTGATTTCACCTACCGTTCGTTTTCGAATAGACTACTTCAGGAGGTAGTAATGAAAACAGATTTTATGAAAAAGGCAATAGAATTAGCAAAGAAAGGCAGTGGCTTTGTTAATCCGGATCCGCTGGAAGGTGCCATCCTTGTAAAAGGCAATAAAATTCTTGCAAAAGGATTTTACAAGCATTATGGAGGCAATTCAGCTGAGGATGAGGTATTAAAACAGATTAAGGAGCCAATACCTGGTTCAGAACTCTATCTTACGATAGAGCCATTTCGCTTCGACAGCAGTAGTATTGAGCTGACAAATAGAATGAAGCTGCTTGGGCTTACCAGAGTTCATATTGGAATGAAAGATCCCAATCCAAATAAGAAGCATGATTTTATTTCTGATTTAAAAAATATGGGTATTGAAGTTACCGTAAGTGAATTAGCGGAAGCTTGCGAAGAGTTAAATGAAATCTACAGTTATTATATTCAAAATAAAAAGCCCTTTGTAGTTGTGAAATGGGCTATGACTCTGGATGGTAAATTAGCCACCTGGTCAGGAGATTCCAAGTGGATCAGTTCCGAAGGCAGTCTGGAATTTGTACATCATCTAAGGCAAAGAGTTAGCGCAATTATGGTGGGAGAAAACACAGTCAAAATGGATGATCCACTATTGACCACAAGACTTCCTAAAGGGAAGATATCAAATCCTATTCGTATTATTTTAAGTAAATATGGGGATCTACCGGATAATGCCAAGGTCTTACAGATCGATAAGCAAACAAGGACATTACTGATAACCTCGATTAAGATCTCGAAAGAAAAGGAATTATATTTTCTGAATAAAGGGGTAGACCTATTAAAATTAGAAGAAAGAAATGGACATTTCGATTTTAATGAAATCATGAGTGCTCTTGGTGCGCTTGGGATAGATTCTGTATATATTGAAGGGGGCAGCAGTGTTCTTGCGTCTGCCTTTGAAAGTGGATGCATCCAGAAGGTCTATGCAGCTGTTGCTCCGAAAATAATAGGTGGATCGGCAGCGATAACACCCGTAGGAGGTAAGGGTATCGAATTTATGCGAGATGCCATTGTGCTTAACAAAGTATCTCATGAGGTAATTGGACCGGATGTAATTATAAAAGGCTATATATGATTAACAATAAGATAACCAAGTCAGGAGGAATGGAAATGTTAACAAAAGTGGAAGAAATCTTGAAGGATGTAAGACAGGGGAAGTTGGTAATTATTGTAGATGATGAGCAGGCTGAAGCGGGTGGTGTCCTTTGTGTTGCTGCTGAATATGCGAATTCAAATAATATTAATTATATTATAAAAAGGGGAACTGGTTTTATATATGCTACCGTTGATGCAGAGGACATGACAAGTATATCAATTCCTCGTTTGCCGCATTCAGGTAAACAGGGATTCCCGCTAAGTTATGAACTTTCGCTGGATTATAAGAGCACAACGATGGGAGTAACGGCAGAGGATAGAGCACTGACAATCAAAAAGCTTGGAGAAGAAAAGGTTGATTCAAGTAATTTTAATACACCGGGGCATGTTTTTCTAATTCCAGCGGTAAAGGGTGGGGTTTTGAAAAAAGCATCCTTTGCAGAAGCGGCGGCAGACTTAATTGGTTTAAGTAAGATTTCTGGTGCTGGAGTTCTGTCGGAGTTATTAAATGAACAAGGTGAAATTGCAAATAGTGCTGAAATTTATGATTTTGCCAAGCAGGAAGCGATTAAGGTGGTATCAATTGAAGACCTGATTGCATATCGTAGAGAAAGAGAATGTTATGTAGTAAAAGAAGCAGAGGCAAACCTGCCTACGGAATATGGCGACTTTAGGATGGTGGGCTTTGTGAATACTCTGAACGGTGAGCACCATGTTGCACTTGTAAAAGGTGAGATACATCCGGAGGAGGAAATACTCGTCAGAGTACATTCGGAATGTCTGACAGGGGACGCGTTTCATTCTTTAAAATGTGATTGTGGAGAGCAGTTGGCAGCTGCACTCACGAATATTGAAAAAGAAGGCAAAGGAATTTTACTATATTTGCGCCAAGAGGGCAGAGGTATCGGTCTAATTAATAAAATTAAGGCATATAAATTACAAGAACAAGGGATGGATACCGAAGAAGCCAATCTGGCACTTGGTTTTCCGTCTGACATGAGAGATTATGGAATAGGAGCACAAATTCTTAGTGAGCTAAATGTTAGAAAAGTAAGGCTTATGACGAATAATCCTAAGAAAATCGTTGGTCTTAAGGGCCATGGAATCGAAATTTCACAGAGGGTTCCGCTTGTAATGAATACGAATGCTCATAACCAAAGATATTTTGATACCAAGAAGGAAAAGATGGGGCATTTGTACGAATAATCGTACAACACTTATTAAAATTAAATAAAATTTTTTGAAAATTTTTTTAAATTTAGTTATTGACATTTGTAAAAATACTAGATATAATCACTTCATCAATCAATGGCGATTTGTTAGAAATCAGTAGATTTCTCACAATTCGCTTTTTTTTGTTATATTAAGAAGTTCCATTCTATTTGATTAAAATTATCTGGTAAAGTAATTTATTTAAAATTATATTTGGAGACGAAGGTGTCTGAGATGTAGTTCTACATATCAGACACCTTTTCTTTATAAATTGATACTTAGGGCCGGGGTATCAAAACATGAGTATGAAAAAGGAATAATATTTAAAGGAGGATTTTTATGAGCGGAGATATTGGATTTATGCTTTTTGCATCAGCATTAGTTTTATTTATGACACCTGGTTTAGCATTCTTTTATGGTGGTCTGGAAAGAAGAAAGAATGTATTGAATACGATGATGAGTTCTGTATTTATTATGGGTCTTGCTTCTGTAATGTGGGTATTAATTGGCTTTACTCTTAGCTTTGGTGATGATATAGGTGGTGTTATTGGTTCACTTAAATGGATAGGTTTAGAGGGTGTTTCTAAATTGGATCCAGGACCATATGCTTCTGGAATTCCTAATCTTTCATTTGCTATTTTCCAGATGATGTTCGCAATTATTACTCCTGCTCTTATCACTGGTGCAGTAGCAGGACGTATGAAATTTAATGCATTATTTGTATTTATAGCTTTATGGTCAATTGTAGTTTATTATCCATTAGCACATATGGTATGGGGTATTGATGGCTTCCTTGGAGCTACAATTGGTTCCATTGACTTTGCTGGTGGTAACGTTGTTCATATCAGCTCCGGTGTCAGCGGTTTAGTTCTTTGTATTATGCTTGGCAGCAGAAGAGGTTCTTCTAAAGTATCCTATCGTATACACAACATTCCGTTTGCAATTTTAGGTGCTTCAATTCTTTGGTTCGGATGGTTCGGTTTCAACGCAGGTAGTGCTCTTGGAGCAAATGATATTGCAGTTCATGCATTTATGACAACAAATACTTCAGCTGCTTGTGCTTTGTTATCCTGGATGGCAATTGATGTTATTAAGCAAGGGAAACCAACCGTGGTTGGTGCCGTTACAGGTGCAGTATTAGGTCTGGTAGCAATTACCCCTGGTGCAGGTTTTGTTCCAATTTGGGCATCCATTATTATTGGTCTTGTAGTAAGCCCTGTTTGCTATTTCTCAATGTCTGTTATTAAGAAGAAGTTAGGTTATGACGATGCACTTGATGCGTTTGGCTGTCATGGTATTGGCGGTATCTGGGGTGGTATAGCAACCGGTATCTTCGCACAGAAATCAGTTAACAGTTTTCCTAAGTGGGAGGGTTTAATTTCTGGAGATTATCATTTGCTTTTGGCTCAGGTAATTAGTATTGGTGTAACTATTGTAGTTGCTGTAGTTGGTACCTTTATCTGTGCTTCCATTGTTAAGATCTTTATCCCTCTTAGAGTTTCTCCAGAGGATGAAAAGACTGGTCTTGATACAACACAGCATGGAGAAAATGCTTATCCGTCATTCAACGGTTTGGATTAATAATATTGGAAAGGAGCAATAAGGCATGATTAAAATAGAGGCTATCGTTAGAGAAGAAAAATATGAAGACGTTAAGACGGTGTTAAATGAGCTTGATGTCCATGGTATAACAGTTTCTCAGGTTATGGGTTGCGGAGTTCAAAAAGGGTATACGGAAATCGTTAGAGGTTCTAAGGTTGATGTAAATATGATCCCCAAAATTAAATTTGAAATAGTAGTACCTAATCAGGAATGGGTGGATAAAACAGTTGATGCAATTACTAAGACTGCAATTACCGGAAAACCGGGTGATGGTAAGATATTTGTATACAATTTGTTAGATACCGTTCGTATCCGTACAGGGCAGCATGGTACCGAAGCAATCTACCACGAAGATTAATCGATATTTAAAGTTTTTTCAAATAGTAGTATAGATAAAAACTGGTGCAGTCATTTACGACCGCACCAGTTTTTATCTACGTAAATATTTCTAATTCATGACAAATGAAACAATTTGCCGTTTTATCTTAAAGCAGTTGAAGTAGAAGATATCCATATTTTTATAAGAACTATATAATAATCTTATTGAAAAATGCAAAGTCTTTCTTATATAATGATAGCGATGTGAATCCATAGGAAAACAATCGACGTATATAATATAAGATTAAGTCGCTTAAACTGGGCTAAAAAATAAAATTTTGTAAAAATATACGATTAACAGTAGAAAGTTTTGTCTTAAGGTGATACAATAAAATAAGACTTTATACCTAGATGAGAATTAAATGACATTTTAGCGTTCTTACGATAGTATTACTTCGAAATGGAAGGAGCTTAAAGAATGAATTCTGAGCAATTTGAGAGGTATCAAGAATTCACTGAGAAAACAATAAATCAGTTGTCTTGGCAGGTTACTAATTTGGAAAAGAAATTAGATATGTTTACAAATCTGCTAGAGATAAGTAGATATATTAACCAATACATTAAAGATCCGAATCTCTTCTCACTGATTAACGATATGTTAATTGGTGTTTTTGGTGCAATGCATTCCTCGATTTATATTAAGTCAGAAGAAGAATATGATGCGGTTACCCAGAATGTATCTGAAGACATTTCCGAAGTAGAAAAGAGCCTCATTCATTTAAATCATAATGAAGAATTTATACTTAATAGCGAGTCCTCTATCTTTTGCGACACCCAGGAAGCGTATGAAGCACATTCCTGTATGGGAGTTCCTGTGAAAATAGATAATCGACTGATTGGTTATATCATAATCCAACATAAGGAAATCAATTATTTTACTAAGGATCATGCAGTTTTTCTTTCATTGATTGGTAATCACATTGGTGTTGCTATCGAGAATAACTTTTTATATAAGCAAATTAAAGAGAGTGCTTACCGCGATGGTCTTACTGAAATCTTTAATAAGCGTTATTTCTTTGAGACTTTAAATCATATTGCGAATTTGACAGAGTTAAATTACAGTATAGTAATTGTGGATTTGGATGACTTTAAGTTGATCAATGATCACTACGGACATCCGATGGGAGATGCTGTATTAAAGACAGTTGCTCAAATCATAAGTAATGCAACAAGAACGAATGATATCGTTGCAAGGTATGGTGGCGATGAGATTATCATGTATATGCAGAATTTTGTTGATAAAGAGAAAGTGCGGCAGAGGGTAGAGTATATAAGATCTGAAATAGCACGTACAGTCATTACAGATGAGATTAATTCTATTACAGTAACTGCAAGTTTTGGTGTGTATATTAAGAACAACGAGTCTCTTACCTTGGATGAAGTTATTAAAAAAGCGGATGAGGCTATGTATTTAAGTAAAGATGCAGGAAAGAATAAAGTATCGGTTGAATAGTTTGATATTTATGATCTTGTACTGCGATGGTTGAGTTTATTGCTTAATAGGGTGTTTTTTCACATTTAATTGGTGAGGAAGCACCCTTTTTGTATGTAATTTTGTGATGAAAATTATTTTCGAAAAATTTCGTATTTTCTTTCAATTGATTAGTTTGTCCTGTATAATATAAGTATTATAAAAAAGGCGGAAATTGTATGAGAAAGAAGATAGTACTGATTATAATATTAATTCTTTTAGTAAGCAGCATATTTGTAATTAATTCTATTGTAATAAATCAAAGAAATAAGACTGATCAGCACGATAAAATCAATAGTGAAATTAATCTTGAGGATTCAAAGGAGACAGGCCAAGGTTCCCAAAGTCAAACGCAGGAGGAAACACAGGCAGAGCTGGTGCAAGATGCGGGAGAGACCACCTATAAGGATCTTTTTGATAATACTCTTTTACACAAATTTAAGATTGTTATAACAAAGGACGAATGGGATGGCTTGTCAGAAGACATGCTGGACATAAAGAGTGTAGATAACAGTATGAGAACCGGCAATTATCGTAAGGCAGACCTATATTATTCCGATGGAAATAATGAGGTTATATTAGGTGAAATAGGAGTTAGAACGAAAGGAAATACCAGCAGGGTTTTGCCAGAAACCGAGGAAGGGTTGCATCGCTTTAATTTTAAGCTTAAGTTTGATGAAACCTTTGATATGGATGAGAACAGTCCGCAGTATGATCAAAGAAAAGACCGTGAAATGGCGGATGTGTCAGAGCTTAATTTTAAGGCACATACCGGTACTGATCCAAGTAACATTAGAGAGGTATTTAGTTATGAGGTAATGAATGCATTTGGGATAACTGCACCCAAGGCGTCACTTGCGGTACTGACTATCGTAATTGATGGAGTAGAGCATGATTTTGGCGTTGTGAGATATATGGAGGAAGTGGATAAGAGCTTTTTTACAAAGAGGCTTGGAAAAGATAACAATGATGGAAATCTGTATAAATGCTTATGGCAAAACTATGGGCCGGCATCTTTAATGCCAATTACGGATAGTAAGGCCGTCGGAATAAAAGAATGGGAAGAAAATTATCGTCCGACCTATGATAGAAAGACAAATGAAGGTGAGGATAATTTCGAAGATATAAAAGAATTTATAAAGCAGATAAATGAACTTGAAGGTGAGGAATTTGCAGCATATCTGGAGGAACATTTTAATATTGACCAATTTTTAAGGGTTCAGGCAATGGATGTGATGCTTGGACATATTGATGGGTATCGCAGTATGGGTAATAATTATTATCTTTACTTTGATGAAAAAGGGACAGTGGAATGGATACCTTTCGATTATGATAATATTCTGGCTGGAGGCTGGGATGGTGATCCTCATTGGAGCTATGAAGGAATTGCAACGGCAGATATTTTGGAATGGAAGAATATGAACAATGAGTTGTATCATAAAGAAACAACGCACCCACTTATTGATAAGCTTTTAGAGATAGACAAATATAGAGATATTTATTTGACTTATCTAAGTGAGTTATCCAATGCAGAAAATAATTATTTTACTTATGACAGGTATTTGGAACTTTATCACCAATTATATGATATTTATGGAGATAAGGTCGAAAATGAAATGAAGGAAGGAAATGTATGGGAGCTGACCAATGAAGAGTGGTATTTCAGTACAAAGCTTGAGAGGGTGAAAGAACAGCTTAGTGTGTTAGGATATTAAATAATATAGCAAAGAGTTGTTAATCTTACTTTATTATATCTTCGTATTAAGGAATAGCCTGGTTTAATACAGTGATTAAGTATTACTGTATTAAATCAGGCTATTCCATTGTATATTATTCTGAAACCAGACGCTTTTCACCAGTTAAATCGCGGAGCGGTTTAATATCTTGGGTTACCTCCATAACGCCCAGGAATTCACCTGCTGCATTTCTTACTGCATAGTATCTGATGTGTACGAATTGTCCTCTCATATTGATCCAGAAGTCCTCATGTTCCTTTTTACCAGTTCTAAGATCCTCAACAATTTGTTCAACGATATGAACACTTGCCGGTGGATGACAGTTCTTTACTTCCCTTCCGATAACAGTCTTTGGTCTTGGGAAAATTCTTTCTTTACCCTGAGTGAAGTACTTTACAATATCATTTTTATCAACAAAGGTAATATCAAATGGAAGAGTATTAAGCATAGCATTCAATTCTTCCTGTGTTAATGCTCCGGCATCAAATGGAATTATCCCTTTGCCAACTGGCTGATCAGCGGCAGGATCACTGTTTGAATCAGAGGAAGCACTTGCTGATGCCTGATGTAGGTTGTCTGCTGTGGTTTCGGCTTTTTTCTTTGGAGTCCATTTGATTTTTGGTTCATAGAAAAAGAAGCCAATTTCTTCACTAGCCTGCTCAATTTGAAGCCATTCGTCCTCCGTTAAAGTTTCAATGGTCATTGGGAAGAGGATATTATCTTCTTTAAAAATCATTTCGTTCACTCGTTCTACAGCATATTCTATTTTCTTAACTGCTTCAGCAGAATCATCCGATTGCAGGGCAGCAATACTATTCTTAATGTCTTGTCTAATTTCATCATCCACCCCCCACATAACCTTTGGAGGTGCCGTAATACCATATTTTTCAAGGTATGGAAAGATTAAATTTTCTTTTCTGGAGTAGTGCTTATCAATCTCCAACACTTTCTTCATATCCTCTATTAGCTGGTCGCGATTATTATCAGAAGCCTCCTCTTGGAAAGAATAGAGATGATTAGCAAGTTGCTTTGTCATGAAACGTTCAATTGCTCGGTTTTCCATCTTAAAGGTATGGACCGGATGCCCTGGTATGTCTTGTGGATTATCTGGCATATGGATTTCTTCAATAGATCCTTTAAATACAGCAGCGTGCACATCGCATAGATTCTGTATTTCCTCAACCGGAAGACCTTCTTTGATTAATGCCTGTTCCATTTCGGTTATTTCTCTGGTTGAAATACCCTGGATTAATTCTTCAAAGCGGGCTTTTACTTCCTCCACTGTTTTTCCATCATGAAGTTCCTTAATTAGCCCTTTTAGAATTTGCTGTCGATATTCTCTGTTGTTAATCATTTCACTCATAAAATCACTCCTTATCTATTATTTGAAATCCGTGCTCCAGAAAGGCAGCTTTTATTTGTTCCATTGGTATTTTCTTCATTGCTGCACCTTTGGGAAGGGTCATAAATCTTCCGGCTGTATTTAACATTCCGGGGGTGGTAATGCTGTCAAACCCAATTTCTTTCATAATGGGAATAAGTTCAGGATGTTCCTTGGTTAATTCAAAAACACTTTTATTAGGATCAATCAAATATGCCATTCCAATACCTCCTTAAGTTAAAATTGAATATAAATTATAGATTTTCCATTTATTATACTTTCAGTAATCCTTAAACTAAAACTGAAGAGTGATAACGTAGGAATAAAATATTGTTTTCGAGATGTATATGCTGGAATAAATCCGCCTCAAGCTCCTGAAGCTTTTCAAAGGTAAGTTCAAAGGTTCTGCATACATCAGCTGGAAGTGTATAATCCCTGGTTAAAGATCTTAGTTCTTTTAAGATGTCGCCAGCTCCATCGTGCTCACTTTCAAGTTCTTCTAAGGTTTCGCCAATCTTCTTTAATAGTTCTTCAGAAGGATTCTGCTCATATTCCTTAATAAAGGGGAAGAGAAGAGTTTCTTCTTTGATTAAATGCAATTCCAACTCTGATTTTAAGGAATGGAATAACTTGTGAAGATCGAACAGCTCTTTGTGATTTATACCATGTACTCTCAATATAGTATGTGATAATTTACTTATTTCCGGCAAGGAACGATTCAGGTAACCATGATGTTTATGAATAATATAGTCAATTAATGCATCGGATTTTATACTGGTATAATCAATTTGATCTGACTGTTTTGTAATATCCGAGTAAGCTGTCTCTAATTCTTCTAAAAGTTCTTGTTCATCAATATCCTGTGCATTAATTGCATCTATTAGTGGCCGATGGCCGCCACAACAAAAATCAATTCGGTACTCCATAAAAATTTCACCTGCTTTTGGGAAAATGGCAACGATTTGTCCGATGCTCTGATTACTATTAAATTGATTCATAATGAATCCTCCTGCATTATTAATTATGGTTAAGATAGGGAGCATGAATTCTGTTAAATTAATAAAATTTAAATTATTGTGATAATACCTCTTCACCGAATTCACGACCTGCCTCTTCTGATAACTCCATATATTGATCAGAACTAAATTGAACACGTAACGGGAATAAGATGTGATCAGTTCCAGTCTTTTTAACTAAGTGATTTTTATTAATTAGTTTACATCCCAGTTTGGTTATATAATCTTCAATATAGGAGATGGCTTCTCCACTCCAGCCAAAGGAACCAAAGGCTGCAGCAACTTTGCCATTCATATCTTCCCCTTGCAAAGATTGTAACAGTTCCTCGATATTACCAACCATGTCGCCGTATCTGGTCGAGCTTCCAACCAGTATTCCGTCACTTTGAAGGATACATTCTTTTACCTCTAAGAGATCGGCATTCTTTAAGTTGAATACAGTAGTAGCAAGACCAACATCCTCCAAGCCCTGTGATAATTTCTGTGCGACCTTTGTGGTGTTACCTGTCATAGTTGAATAAACAATTGTTACATGTTTTGGGGCTGCATTATCAGCGATAGAACTCATTTCATCATACATTTCTATGAATTTATGAGGGTCTTTTCTCAAAATATATCCGTGAGAAGGTGCAATCATAGTTATGTCCAGGTCTTTAATTTTATCTAGCATCTTTCGAACAAATCGTCTGTGAGGAGACATAATTAAACTGTAGTAGACTTTAAAATCTTCGATATATTCTCCCTCTGCTGCATCATTGAATAGCTCTGGTGCTGCTATATGTGTACTGAAAATGTCACAGGGAAATAATACTTTATCTGTAGTATCATAGGTGATCATCGTTTCTTCTGTATGAAGATAAGGAGTTTCAAAGAACTGAAGTACTTTACCGCCGATATCCAAGGTATCACCATCTTTGACAATTAAGAATTCCTTATTATGAAGATGAAACATTTCTTTTAATAAGTTAGCAGCAAGTTCATTTGTTACAACTTTTGCCTTTGGTGCTTTTGCAAGCAGAGCTGGGAGAGCACCAGAATGATCCGGCTCCACATGGTTAATTACCACATATTCGATTAAAGCAGGGTCAATAAATTGACTTAGATTTGCTGCGTATTCCTTACCGAATAAAATGTCGACCGTATCAATAATGGTAGGTTTCTCGGTCATCAATAGATAACTGTTATAAGTGGTGCCTCTTTCTAAAATTAATCGATGAAATGGAACCTTTCGATCATCAATTTTTCCTACAAAATAAGTGCTGTCATTAATTTTTATAGTATCCATAATTAGCCTCCATATTTTTTGATATTGTTTTATGTTAAGTTTTAACGTATCTGTCATAGTGATGCTTACTAAGCACATCTATAACATAAAACATTTTAAAGATTAAAACTGTGACTCCAGTCATACTTATCAAAAAATATTAAAAAACTATAATGTACAAATTGACGTACTATATAGCTTAAATATGCTTATGGCACCTTAATAAAAAAATGCAAACAACAGTTTTATCTGTGTTTGCATTCAATGTTTTCATTAAAATTGGTTATCTAAGCTTCGTCCATTAAGGCATTCATATTAAGAATAAGTACCTTCTTGTTTCCTATTAATTCAATAATGCCACCTTCTTGTAAACTGCTCATCTTACGACTTACGGTTTCCCTTGCAATTCCTATGTAGTTGGCAATACCTTCCCGGCTGACAGGGAGTTCTACTAAAGTACCCTTTGGCTCCTTCTTTCCGTACTTTTCGGCAAATTCAAGCAATACGGCATTGACTCTGGAATCAATGCTCTTTGTGCCCATGTTTTGAATCGTACTTTCTAAAAGGTTAATACGTATGCATAATTGATCGATAATCTTAAAACTAATTTCCGGATTTGTTTTTAATAATTCTTGAAAGCTCTTATTAGGAATAGTACAAATATGTGTTTCTGCTAATGCCTCAACGTTGTACGTTGCATTAAGAGTTCCCAGTAAGTTTTTCTCACCAAAAAAATCACCTTCATTAAAAATATACAGGATCTGTTCTTTTCCCTCGAAGGTATATCGAAAGGATTTAACTTTTCCCTGGTTAATAATGTAGAGGCTATCTAATTTACCGCCTTCCATTACAATCATTTCACCTTTTTTATATTCTCTTCTGACGATAAGATCGGCGATTTTAGTGATTTCTGCTTCATCTAAACCTGCGAAAATCGGAACGTTTTTTGGACATTCCCTATCTTTACATTTGTGACAGCAGCAGCTTGTTTGATTCATAGATTCCAGCCTCCTTATCTTTTGGTTTTACAGTAGTTGGATTTAAATTAATCTTCTGATCCAAGTTTTCTTTATTGTACATGAGCATTATAACTTTGTCCATATACTTAAAGTTCTGCCTTATCTTATTGCTGAAAATTCTACCTGCTATTTAAAAGAGATTTTTGAATTTATTCCACATTTTTATGAAAAAAACTGAGAATACCAATAATAGCTCCAATCATCATAAAAAATATACATGCACTTAAATACAGACCACCAGAGAGCATAATAGCTCCTGCCAAAAAAGCTAAGTCTGATAGGGATGTCAATCTGCCAAATTTATGAGCTTTTTTTAGTATTTTTAAGGAACAAATCATCCTGATATCTACAATATATAATAACAAACACAAATTAAAAAAGAGTTTAATAAAATGTTATAATTTTGAAGATTTATAAGGACTTTACAGGGGTTTGTTTTTGTGGAATTTGATAAAAAAATAATAACTGGTAACAATAAATTCATAAGAATTCATAAAAATAAATATTCTCATTATTTTTTTAAACTGTATTTAAAATAATATGGGACAAATTCAATTTTTCTTAACTGTTTTTGTTGAAAAAGATACAATAAATGATATAATCAAAATAACGGTTATAACCGTAAACAGGAAAAGGGAGGAACAAAATGAAGAAATTTACAGCTATTATGTTAGTTTTTGTACTTGCCGCTGCAATGTTAGCAGGTTGTGGTACAAAGAGTAAGACAAACCAAATCGCTCTTATCACTGATAAGGGTAACATCGATGACAAGTCCTTTAATCAGGGATCTTGGGAAGGTGTAGTAGAGTTCTGTAAGGATAATGATATTAAAGATTACCAGTACATCAAACCAGAGGATGCATCCGATGCAGGTTACCTTAAGGCAATTGATGATGCAGTTGCAGCTGGAGCTAAAGTAGTTGTAACACCTGGTTTCTTATTTGAAGTACCAGTTTATGAAGCACAGACCAAGTATCCAGAAGTTAAATTCATCCTTCTTGATGGTGCGCCACATAACACAGATTATACTGATTTCACACACAAAGATAATGTTGCAAGTGTTAAATATGCGGAAGAACAATCCGGATACCTTGCTGGTTATGCTGCAGTTAAAGATGGTATGACAAAGCTCGGCTTCATGGGCGGTATGGCTGTTCCAGCGGTACAAGCTTTCGGTTATGGTTTCCTTGAAGGTGCTGAAGCTGCTGCTGCAGAACTTGGCCTTGCTGATGGTGCTATCTCCGTAACTTACCACTACACAGGCAACTTTGAAGAAAACGACACTAACAAAGCAACTGCTAAAACTATGTATCAGGAAGGTGCAGAAGTAATCTTTGCTTGTGGTGGTTCTGTTGGTAAGAGCGTTATGTCTGCTGCAAACGAATCCAGCGCTAAAGTAATCGGTGTTGACGTTGACCAGAGATATGACAGCGAAACTGTTATTACTTCTGCAATGAAGGGTCTTGGAGCTTCTGTATATGCAGTACTTGATTCCATCTACAATAAAGATAGCTGGAGCACTTATGCAGGCAAGGAAACATACTTCAATGCAGCAAATGCTGGTGTTGGTCTTCCTACAGTAGTTATTGGTGATGACAAAGCGAATGCATTTGACAGATTTACATCCTTTGATAAAGCTGCATATGATACTGTATTTGCAACTTTAGTTGATGGAACAGTTACTCCTATTCGTACAATTACTGTTGCTGATGCAAGTGGTATTGCTACTGCAGAAGAGTTAACATCTGGTCTTAGCCTTGCTAAGGTAGCTGTTACAGTAAGATAATATTAAGAAATGTTTATGAATAATGGCTTAAGCCGTTGTTGACAGATTGATAAAAGCTGCTGCTGCAAAATCATATGTATTCTATTTTGCAGCAGCTTTTTTGTTCTACAGAATAAAGCATTACATTGAAACTTATTCTAATACATAACCAGTTAAATATTGTTCATAATGTTTTATGTAAGTTATGTATTTTACAAAATATGCAACTATTCAGAGCCAACTAGTAAAAAATTATCCTTAGAAAGCAAGCATTCACGGCTAGTTTATTAAATTATACTTGGTTCTGAACAGTTACCAAAATATTAAAGTGAGGTAAACATGGAAAACTATATAATTGAGATGCTTCACATAACGAAAGAATTTCCTGGAATCAGAGCGAATGATGACATTACGCTTCAGCTTAAAAAAGGAGAGATACATGCACTTTTGGGGGAGAATGGTGCGGGTAAATCTACTTTAATGAGTATTCTTTTCGGGTTGATTCAGCCAGAGATGGGTGAGATTAAAAAAGACGGAAAGACAGTAAAGGTTAATAATCCTAAGGATGCGAATAATCTTGGGATAGGTATGGTGCATCAGCATTTTAAGTTGGTGGATATTTTTACAGTGTTGGAAAATATTATTCTGGGTGTAGAACCGAATGAACTTGGCTTTCTTAAAATGAAGGAAGCAAAGCAAAAAGTAATTGAACTAAGTAAACAGTATGGGCTTTCCATTGATCCGGATGCCGTTATAGAAAAAATATCGGTAGGAATGCAGCAGAGAGTTGAAATTCTAAAAATGCTGTATCGTGAGAATGATATTCTTATTTTTGATGAACCTACGGCGGTACTGACACCACAGGAAATCAATGAACTGATGCAAATCATGCGTGGTTTTGCAAAAGAAGGAAAATCTATTTTATTTATTACCCATAAATTAAATGAGATCATGGCAGTTGCAGATCGTTGTACAGTGCTTAGAAAAGGCAAATGCATTGGGACTGTTGACATAAAGAATAGCAGTAAGGAAGAACTGTCAAGAATGATGGTAGGCAGAGATGTAAAATTTGCTGTTGATAAAAAGGAACAATCAATAGGAAGGACTGTACTTTCTCTCAAAGAAGTTTCTGTACCATCTAAGATCAGTAAGAAGGAAGCAGTGAATAACGTATCTTTTGACGTTAAGGCTGGTGAAATTGTATGTCTTGCAGGTATTGAAGGGAATGGTCAGTCAGAATTGATTGCAGCAATTACTGGTCTGGAAAAGTTAAGCAGAGGTCATATTAACCTTTGCGGCAAGGACATAACAAAATCCTCCGTTCGTGCGCGTTCTAAGTCTGGAATGAGCCATATACCGGAAGATCGTCACAAACATGGTCTGGTACTTGACTATTCTGTGGAACAGAATATGGTTCTGCAACGTTATTGGCAGCCTAGGTTCCACAAGGCAGGCTTTATTAAAAAACAGGAAGTCAGAGAATATTCCGAAACGTTAATAGAGAAATTTGATGTTCGAAGCGGACAAGGTCCAATTACAATTGTAAGAGGAATGTCCGGTGGTAATCAGCAAAAGGCGATTATTGCAAGAGAAATTGATAAAGAACATGAATTATTAATTGCGGTTCAGCCAACCAGAGGTCTCGATGTTGGTGCAATTGAATTTATTCATAAGCAGTTAGTTGCTACAAGAGACGCGGGGAAAGCTGTATTGCTCATGTCACTGGAGCTGGATGAAGTTATGAATGTAAGTGATCGTATTCTTGTTATGTATGAGGGTGAAATTGTTGGAGAATTAAACCCGAAGGAAACAACCGTAGAGGAGCTTGGTCTGTATATGTCAGGAGCCAAACGAAATATAGCAAAGGAGAAAATCGATGAAAAATAAACAGAGTTCTCCATTTAATATTGCTAAATTGAAGGGTCAGGGATTTTCTCAATTTAGTGCAGCACTTCTGGCAATTGCATTAGGACTTATCTTCGGATTAATCGTTATGATCATTGCAAAACCAGAGAATGCTTTTTACGGATTTATGAATGTGCTTTTCGGCGGCTTTAGCCGCTTAGGTGATGTGTTCTACTTTGCAACACCGATACTTATGACAGGTCTTGCGGTTGGATTTGCTTTTAAAATGGGCTTATTTAATATCGGAGCTTCCGGTCAATATACGATGGGCATGTTTTTTGCAATGTATGCAGGTTTTATGTTTAAGTTACCTGGAGCTCTTCATTGGATCGTTTGTATTTTAGCAGGTATGATCGGTGGTATGCTCTGGGGTGTAATCCCTGGAATATTGAAAGCCTATGCCAATGTGAACGAGGTAATTACCTCTATCATGCTGAATTATATTGGTATGTATCTAGTGGATATGATGGTTCAGGGGAATGCAACAATGTATGTGGCTTCCAAAACCAGAACGGCATATTTACCGGCATCAGCGCAAATACCGTCTTTAGGCATTGAGAATTCAAATGTTAATTTTGCTATTATTATAGCAATCCTGATTGCCATTGTTCTATTTATTGTCCTGAATAAAACAATCTTTGGTTATGAATTAAAAGCGACTGGTTTTAATAAGTTTGCCAGCAAGTATGCAGGTATGAATGATAAACGTAATATTATTCTTACGATGTTGATTGCAGGAGGATTGGCTGGCTTGGGTGGTGCGTTTAATATTCTGGCACCTTCCACAATTTCAGGAAGCAGTATGACCTATGAGCCGATTAATATTATTGCAGCAAATGGATTTAATGGTATTGCGGTTGCGTTATTAGGCAGCGCAAATCCAATTGGTATTATCTTTTCAGCAGTATTTATTTCTCATATCCAACGTGGCGGAACCATTATCAGCAGTCAATTTGGTTATAAACCTGAAATTGTTGATGTTGTTATAGCGGTAATCATTTATTTCTCTGCCTTTGCTATGTTAATGAATATGTCAGTGGCTAAGCTTATTAAGAAAAAACGCAGTAAGAAAGATCAGACACCTCATATTGGAAAAGCAAGTTTTTCAGAAGATTCCAAAAGTGTTGCTGATAACACAGTAAGCGAAGTAAATGATTCTGAAAAAGATACATCAGTGACAAAGGATCAGGAGGAGGCATAACAAATGGATACTTTATATTATTTAATTCAAAACATGCTTCCGGTTGCTATTCCATTGTTGCTCGTTGCTCTGGGCGGTATGTTTAGTGAGCGAAGTGGTATTATCAATATAGCATTAGAAGGTATCATGTTATTTGGCGCCTTTTTAGGCTGCTTCACAGTGTATTTTGTACAAAGAACGGATATGAACGGCCAGGTAATATTGTTGATTGGCATGTTGGCAGCGGCATTGGCAGGTATTATATTCTCTATGCTTCTATCTGTTGCTGCAGTTAACTTAAAAGCAGACCAGACCATTACAGGAACCGCTCTTAATATGATTGTGCCAGCATTAATTCTTCTTTATGCGAAGATGTCCTTCAACAGTGATGGAATTACAACGGACGTTAATTTCTATATTAAAAAGGTGCCGGGGCTTGGAGATATACCAGTAATTGGTCAGTTATTCTTTACAAAAACCTACGCTACAGTTTACATTGGATTTTTGTTATTAATTATAGCTACGATAGTATTTTACAAGACCAAATTCGGATTAAGATTACGTGCTTGTGGTGAGCATCCACATGCGGCAGATTCTGTTGGTATCAATGTATATGTAATGAGATATGCAGGTGTTGCATTATCCGGTTTCTTAGGTGGTATTGGTGGTTTTTTCTATTCCGTAGGAGTAACAGACGGTAATATCAATGGACATACTGGTGTAGCTGGTTTCGGTTTCCTTGCGTTAGCAGTAATGATTTTTGGACAGTGGAAGCCAATTAAAATTCTCTTTGCGGCTCTTTTCTTTGCCTTCCTTAGAGTTTTGGCTTATTCCGTAGCATTAATACCAGTTCTAAATCAGTTGGATATACCACAGACTTACTTTAAGATGCTTCCTTATGTTGCAACCTTGATTGTACTTATCTTTACTTCAAAGAAATCCAAAGCTCCAAAGGCAGAGGGTATCCCTTACGACAAAGGCAGAAGATAGTCTGCAAGAAGCTAAAAGGGTATCACAATTTCAAAAGGAATTAGAATTTTGAAAAGAAAATAGTATATACTTTGTGTAAGTGTATGTTTGAGGCAGCACTATGAATCGTAACAGATCATAGGCTGCCTTTTCTACTTAGCCTAAAGTCAAAGTTTTTTAATAAGAAGATAGGAGCAGTAGTTTTATTAAGAATTTCTTAAAAAAGTGTGATTTTTTACTGTACCTCCTATAAATCAAAGAACAAGTATGCTATACTGAATTAATTCGTGGGCAATGAGTAATTGAAAGATACTTATAGCTTTGCTATATGGAGGAAACATGTTCGGATATGTTAATATCAACAAACCAGAACTAAAAATGAAAGATTTCTTTAAATATAAGGCTTATTATTGTGGTTTGTGCAAGACGTTACATACCAGATATGGTCGATTGGGACAAATGACCTTATCTTATGATATGACATTTTTAATTCTACTGTTGACTTCTCTTTATGAAAGTGAAACAAAGAAGGAACAGAATCGTTGCATCACACATCCTGTGAAAAAACACGATACCTTAACAAATGAAATAACAGAGTATGTCGCGGATATGAATATTGTCTTATCCTATCATCATTTTATGGATGATTGGCAGGATGATAAAAGTATACCGGCACTTGCTGGAGCAAAAGCATTTCAAAAGGCTTATAAAAAAATTGAGAAGGCGTATCCAAGACAGTGCAGGGATATCAGTGAAAGCCTCGGGAAACTTGCGGCATGTGAAAATCAAGGGGAAAGTAACATTGATGTTGTTGCCAGATGTTTTGGTGAATTGATGGCTTCGTTATTTACCTATCGTGAGGATGTTTGGGAGAAGAATTTGAGACAAATAGGCTTTTATCTTGGAAAGTTTATTTATATTTTGGATGCCTATGATGATATAGAAAAGGATCGAAAGCATGGGAGCTATAACCCGTTGTTTACGATGAGCGAACAACCGGATTTTAAAGAGGAATGTCAAAGACTTCTGACGCTTATGATGGTGGAATGTACCAGGGAATTTGAGAAACTGCCGTGCATCCTGGATGTGGATATCCTTAGGAACATCCTTTATGAAGGAGTCTGGACGAAGTTTGAAGCTATAAATACGAAGAGAAGTAGTGAGGAAGGAACAAAAGTATGATATCAAATCCATACAGTATATTGGGCATATCACCCAATGCATCAAATGATGAGGTAAAAAAGGCATATCGTGAAATGAGCAGGAAGTACCACCCTGATTCCTATGTAAATAATCCTCTTGCCACATTAGCAGAAGAGAAGTTTAAAGAAGTGCAG